>JAZFTJ010000114.1:0-11706 GCA_036446635.1 Hydrothermarchaeales archaeon (SeqCode)
ATTAAATATGTCTCTTTACTATTTATAATTTTGACCTATGGGCCTGATAGCTACTGTGGCATAATAGAGGCACATTTTTTTTGATTGGATTTTGGTGTTGTTGTCTGGCTGTATTGTGGGATTTATCCTTCTTCCATGAGTTTTTTTTCAAGCTTGATTTTGTTTGTGACTCCATAGGGATATTTGCTGATAATCTCTAGTCGTTCAAGTCTTTTTACGATCCTGTGGACTTTGACTCTTGAGAGGTTGGTTTTTCTGACAAGCTCTGATTGTGTCAATTCTCCCCCGGCTTCCTCCAATTCTTTCAGGATCAGCTTCTCCTCTGGAGTGGTCATGGTGTTAATCAAGTCCTTGGTCAGTTTTTTTCTCTCTTTCTTCTTTAACAAATCCATGAGGGAAAGGCCTGCTAGGATGGATATGACCGAGCCCAAGAATGAGATTACTATTACTGGATAGAAGAATGCTGTTCGAGAGCCCCCCCAGAAGCCAATATGGGTTCTATTGGTGAGATTCAATATACCTCTTCTTGGGATTTGTGAACTCTGGAATTCGCCCATTCTGATAAGTAAATATGTCTGTGAAAAGAATAACAGTAAGGAGACTCCGCCGTAAATAAAGCATAGTATCATGATGATGTTATGCCATCTATTTTTATCTTTAAATAACCGTTTCAAGTGATTTCGTTTCACTTGGTTTCACCAAGGCTTTATGTTATGTTTCGTTTCACTATGTTTCAATTTGAAGTGTAATTAGGCGCCGGCATATAATATTTTTGGTAAAAATGAGGTTAATAACATTGACGGATAAGAAATTTATTATATTCGGACTTTTGACTTTATTGATAATTGGAAGCATCTCAATTTTTGCAGTGAAGGCAGAAACTCAAGAAAAGGGGGAATCCCATTGGTTTGGAAAAAGTTTGAGAGGACATAGGAGAAGATGTGATGGACGATTTGATAATAAAACTTCGTTTTTCAATGATTTAAAAGAGAAGCTTGGTTTGCCTGAAGATGCCACAGAAGAGGAGGTAAAAGAAGCTATAAAGCAACGAAGAGAAACTCATCGTGAAGAATGGAAAAAGAGGGTCAAGGAAAAGCTCGGCCTGCCTGAAAGTGCCTCTGATGAAGAATTGTGGGAGGCGATGAAGAAGTGGAGAGACGAGAACAAAGATCCTTTGCGTGGCTTTGGTCACAGAAAGCATGGGTTTGATAAAAGGTGGGGATAAGAGAACTTCGCTAAATAATGTCGAGAGCTTATCTAACTATTAACTTTTTTTATATGGAGTGTGGAAATGGAAGATAATCAGGTCATCCGTCTGGAGAACGTTGAGAAGATCTACCATCTGGGCGAGGTGGAGGTTCATGCCTTGGCAGGTGTTAATATCTCTATTTTTGATAGGGAGTTTCTCTCGATTGTGGGGCCCTCGGGGAGCGGTAAGTCCACCATGCTTCATCTAATAGGATGCCTTGACAGGCCGACTTCTGGCAGGGTCTTCTTGGACGGCACTGATATCTCAAAGTTGAGCGATTCTAATTTGGCGAGGCTGCGTGGCCGGGAGATTGGTTTTATATTTCAGTTTTTCAACCTTTATCCTACCCTAGATGCCTTACAAAACGTAGAGCTTCCCATGATGATCCTTAATGTGGATGAGACGGAGAGGAGGGAGAGGGCCAGGAGTCTCTTGGATATGGTGGGTCTGGGTGATAGGAGGGCTCATCTTCCAGCGCAGCTCTCTGGTGGTGAGAGACAGCGTGTTGCAATTGCCAGGGCTTTGGCCAATGATCCCTCGCTAATCCTGGCAGATGAGCCCACGGGAAATCTTGATTCCAAGTCTGGGAAGGAGGTTCTTAAGATATTTAAAAAGCTCAATGAGGAAGGAAGAACAATTGTTATAGTTACCCATGATCAGAATATTGCGGATTTAGCGAAGAGAAAAGTTGAGATGAAGGACGGAAGAGTGGAGGAAATAGCATGAATAAGAAATTTTGGTTTTTCGCACTTTGTTTGTTGATAGCGCTGCCTGTCCATATTGTGTTGGCTTCTGAGGCGGACTTTTATGTTGTAAGTGTTTCGCCCAAGGAGGTTTCACCTGGTCAGATGGTGACCCTGGATATTAGTCTCCAAAACCTTGGGACTCAGTATGCGAGCAGGGTTGAGGCGAGTTTAGATCCGAGTGACACATCGCCCATTGACTCGGTGGGTGCGGGTAAGATGCAGATTAGGGAGACACAAGGGGCGCTCACATATGGTGGCAATGTCTTGCAGAATGAGGAGGTCAAGCTTTCTTATGATATTCATGTGGCGCCGAATGCGTCTGAGGGGACTCATCAGGTGCCTCTAGTTTTAACTTGGGTTGACAGTGCCTCGACTTCTAGGAGTCAGACTCTGTATCTGGGTATTCGTGTTAAAGACAAGAAGGCGGAGTTTAATATTGCTTCCGCTTCTCCTTTGGGTGTTGCGTTGGGGGAGGTTGTGACGCTTGATCTTACTTTGAAGAATTTGGGCACTGAGGCTGCTTTGCATTTGAGGAGTAGTCTTGATCCTGATGATGCTTCTCCTATCAATCCTATTGGTCCTATGGAGCTGGAGATTGGGAAGGCAAGGGTCGAGCCTGGTGAGGAAGTCAAGCTCTCTTATCAGATAAGTCTTAAATCGGATGCGGTTAAGGGGGCTTATACTGTCCCTTTGAGTCTTAGGTGGACTGATCCTTCTGATGTTTCCAAGTCTCAGACAGTGTATCTTGGTATGAGTGTTCTTGAGGCGCGTCCTTCTCTTCTTTCGATTAAGTCATTGGACCCTGATTCTCTGCGGCCTGGTGAAAGGACGGTTTTGACATTTACTGTGGTAAACAACGGTAATGAGGATCTAAGTGATCTGACCTTTTCATGGTCCTCGTCTGTTATTCAGCCTGTGGGCGGTACAAACGAGGTTTATATCCCGGGGCTTGGGGTTTCAGATGAGGTTGAGATTCCTGTTGATATTGTTGTTAACCAAACTGCTTCTTCTGGTATCTATCCTTTAACTATCAGCGCGTCTTATTATGATCCAAAAGGTAGTCGGAGGTCGTCGTCTTTTACGTCTGCGTTGAATATCCTCAGGAATCCTGATCAGGAGCTTGGTGTGCGGCTTAGCCCTATCTCTCTTAATCCTGGTGAGAAGTCGGAGGTTTTGTTTGAGATTTCAAATCTGGGTTCTTTGACTTTAAAGGATATTAGTGTGACGTGGTCTGCTGAGAATAATGCTGTTTTGCCTGTGGACGCTGGTAACAGGATAACTGTGAGTTCTATTGGTCCGGGTGAGGGAGTCAGTGTGCCTGTGCTGATGGTTGCAGGGTATCGGTTGGGTGTTCATCCTGTGACTATTGATGTTTCGTATTATGATGAGTTGGATAAGCTGCATTCGACCTCTATGATTGTTGGCGCTGTTATTGGTGGCGGTACTAATTTTGGTGTGAGTGTTCAGCAGAGGTCTGGTGCCTCTGTCTCTTTTTCTGTAGGTAACATTGGTGTTAATCCTGCCACTGCTGTGGTAGTGAGTGTGCCGCTTCAGGATGCCTACACAGTTGTCGGTCCTTTTGAGCTGTTTTTGGGGAATCTTGATCCTGGTGATTTTTCTGTTGCCAGTTTCCAGATTTCTCCTAAAGGTGAGGCGCAGAAGGGTGTGAGTCTTCAGGTTGAGATCTCGTACACTGATTCTGCTGGGACTCGGCAGACGCTGTCGAAAGATGTTAGTTTAATCGTTTCTGCGAGTGGCACGCGGGGTTCTGAGATGCAGACGGGCGGCGTTGCTAATATGCGTCGTTCTGGTGCTTCTGATGATTCTACGAGTCGTTTTTATCTTTTTATTGGTGTTGGTGGTCTTTTGGCGATTGTCGGCGGGTATTTCCTCTGGAAGCGTTTTAAGCGGAGGAGAGAATGAGGCTTAAGGATACCTTTGGTTTTGCAGTTAATAACCTGATTAACCGTGGTATGAGGAGTTGGCTCACTGTCCTTGGTGTTGTGGTGGGTATTACTGCTGTAGTCGCTATTGTCTCTATTGGTGCGGGTCTTCAGGCGAGTGTGAGTGAGCAGATTAGTGCGTGGGGTACTAATACTATCACGGTTACTCCTGGTTATAGTAGGGCTTCGGCTAGAGGGGGCTTTGGGAGTCATCGGGCTAGTTCTAGTTTGAGTAGTACTGAAGGTAATTTAACTTCTAATGACGAGAAGGCTATTGAGACTATTCCGGAGGTTCTTTATGTTAATGGCGTTATCTCTGGTAGGGGCGGGGTTTCTTTTATGAATGAGGCATCTCAGGTGAGTATTCAGGGTGTTAGACCTGAGGTTTGGAGTGAGATGGTGTCTGCTAGGCTAGCTGAGGGTCGGTATCTTACTCAGGGCGATTCATTTTCTGCTGTTGTGGGTGATAGTATTGCTAAGGGTCTTTTTACCCAGTCTTTGAATCTTAATGGCCGGATCACCATTGAGGGTCGTAGCTTTAAGATTGTGGGGGTTCTTGAGCCTAGTGTTATGGGCTCTGAGGATTATCAGATTTTTATTCCTCGTTCCACTGCTGTTGATGTTCTTGAGGATGCTGAGGAGGATCAGTTTACCTCGATTGTGGTTGAGGTGGATGATGCGGCGAATGTTACTATGGTTGCTGATGAGATTGAGAGTAAGCTTTTGGTGAGTCATCGTATCTTGGTGGATAAGAAGGATTTTTCTATCCGTACTCCTGTGGCGATTCAGTCTCGTATGGCTGAGGTGACAAGGACGATGACTGTGTTTTTGGGTGGTATTGCTGCTGTTTCTTTGTTGGTGGGTGCTATCGGCATTGCTAATACTATGTATATGTCGGTGATGGAGCGTACGCGTCAGATTGGTACTCTTAAGGCTTTGGGATCCACGAATGGTGAGGTTATGCTTCTTTTCTTGTTTGAGGCGGGTCTTATGGGTTTTGTGGGTGGTGTTCTGGGTATTTTGTTTGGTTTTATCATTTCTGGTCTTATCTCTCTTGTGGGTTTTAGGCTTTTTATGGGTCGTTCTGCTTCGACTGTTATTCCTCCGTATCTTGTAGTTTTTGCTCTTGTGTTTTCTCTGGTTATTGGTATGGTAGCTGGTGTTTTTCCTGCGCGGCATGCTGCGGGTCTTCAGCCTGTTGAGGCGTTGCGTTATGAGTAGTTGAGGGCTCTGTTTTTGTTTGTGGAAACATATTTCTAGGAGGGGGGAGTATTACAATAAAAGATGTGTTAGTTTTGTCTTTATCAGAGGTGGTTGGTCCATGCCTTTAGGAGATGTTTTGCTTATTAAGCCTGGGATAAGAAAAGTTGCTGCTGAGATTTCTGAGCTCATTTTGAAGGATTTGTCCGATGAAGATAAGATTATTGTTGCTGTGGGCGGTGAGTCTGGGAGTGGTAAGTCAGAGGTTGCTCATGAGATCAGTAATAACCTTAACAGGTCTCCTAGAGGTATAAAGTCGTTTATCCTTACTTTTGATGATTTCTATATCTTTCCGAGGAAGGAGAGGAATAAGCTTCGTCTTAAGACCAACTTTGGGTCTGTGGGTCTTTCCGAGGTTGATCAGGTTGAGCTTAAGTATATTGTTACGAAGTTTAAAAAAGACGCTGGTCTGACTCTTATCCCGATATATGATATCCGGACGAATATTCAGCATCGGCTTGTGGTCAATTTTCAGGATATTCCTGTTCTAATTATTGATGGTCTTTATGCTAACAGCCTCTATGCTGACTACAACGTCTTTATTGAGCGGAGCTATAGGGATACTCTTGATTTTCAGAAGGAGCGTGGCAAGGAGGCGATGGATGAGTTTAGGCAGAGTGTCTTGGAGAAGGAGCATGAGGCTGTGATGAAGCTGGTGAAGAATGCCAATTTTATTATTACCAAGGATTATAAGTTGAAGAAAGTTAAGCGTATGATATGATCGATTTAGATAGTTTAGGTTCTGCTTTAAAGGGTAAGAGGATTATCCTCTTCGGGCCTCCTGGAGGTGGTAAGGGCAACAGGTCCAAGGATCTAAAAGATTTGGGTTTGGTTCATGTTGCCTCGGGGATTGCGTTGAGGGCTAAGGTTCGTGATGATCCTGGTTCTGAATTGTCCAAAAAGGCCTTGGACTTTATGAAGCGGGGGGAGCTTGTTCCTGATGAGATTATCGTTCCGATTGTAATGGAGCATTTGGGGCGAAAAGAATGTGTTGAAAAAGGCTTTGTACTTGACGGATTCCCGCGTACGAAAGCGCAAAAAGACATTTTGTTTTCACAGATTAAAATCGACCTTGTGATCTACCTGGATGTACCGCGCAAGTTTCTGGTCTATGGTGTTGTTGAGGGTAATCGGCGGGCTTGTGAGGATTGTGCAAAAGGCTTCAGTGACTTCGATCCTCCAAAAGTTGAGGGGGTCTGTGATAAGTGCGGCGGCAGGCTTGTTAGACGTGCAGATGACAAGACAAAGACTGTTTTGAATAGACAGGAGCTATATGAAAAACAGACCAAGTCCTTCCTCCCGGAGTTGGAGGCGATGGGGATAGTAAAAGTGTTGCCTATCACCGTTTCTGATGATGTAGAGATTGACGAGAAGTATCTGAAGAAGCTGAGGGGCGAGGTTTACTTTGCAGAGACAGATGATGGCGGCAGGGCAAGGATGCTTAACCTTGATGGTATGAGGCTAAGGCTTTATGAGTTCCTTGCTACAGAGTTCATGTAGAGGTTTTGGGTTGGTTATTTTATGAGCTTTAAGCCTTTCTTTGTCTTTTTTGAAAAAACTGGGGTTGGACATATTTTCAGAGTTGTTCAGGGCTGGTATTATAATAAGAGGTATCCTGAGTATGATCTGTTCAAGGCCCTTGCTTTAAAATCCGGGCTTCCTGGGAGCGATGTGTTTAAATTCACCACTGATGGTAACGAGGTAACCCTTTTTCCCATGGGTCAGCATCTTGACCAGCACGGTAGCGATGAAATTACCGATCTTGGTTCTTTGAGAGTGGATTTTGAAAAGTCTGATGGAAAGATTGCTTGGATTACTAAGTTTCGTTTGTATGAGAGGAAATATTTTTCTGAGTTTGTTAAGGAAGGCCCGGTCCGGCTCCATTATCTTCCTGAGGCCGGGTGTCTTGCGATTGGCGGGGGGAGGAATAGACTATTGACGTTGATGAGGCTGGGGTTTAGGAATGCGATGCAGCTTAGGCAGGCTGTGTGGGATGATGCAGATAAAAAATATGTAGATGGGGACATTGCTATTAATTATCCTGGTAAGCCTGTCTGGGATGATATTCCGCCGGGTACAACAGAGCAGGGTTGGGTTGATAAGACAAAGAGATGGGGGGATGCTTGGAGGCAGTGGCTTAGGCTTACTATGGGTGAGGTTTATGGGGCGATCTTTGGGTAGGTCGGTTATTGTTAAATTTTAAGAGGATGGGATTTGAACTTTTCATTGGAGGTCTCCGTCAGAAACATAGCCATCAATTTCTTTGAAACATTTTTTGTTGTCTCTTTTTTGTATTAGTTACTTTTTGTTACTAAAATGTTTTATCATGTTACAATGTAGGTTTTAGTTACGAAAGGTTATAAAAACATTTTTGTTTTGGAGGCGTAGTGGATATGAATTGTAGAAGAGAAGGTCCGTGGGATGATGTTAGAAGGTTTGAAAACACTATTGGAACTATTTTTGAAGAGTTCTGCTGCGGAGGCGAAGGACACTTGCTTTTGCCGACAGATGAGGCGTGTTTAACTCCTGCTGTTAAGGCTGGGGATGTGGCGTGGGAGCCCTATACGGATATCCTGGAGACTGAAAAAGAGTTTGTGCTTACAGCCGATATACCTGGTGTTGAAAAAGAGGATATTGAGATAAACGCCACAGAAGACGGTGTTGAGATCAAAGCTGAGACTCGTTTTGAAGAAGATGATGAGAAAGAGGGCTTTGTCAAGCGTGAACGAGGCTACAGGCGTTTCTACAGAAAATATGCGCTTCCTGCCGCGGTGGATCCGGCGAAGGCTGAGGCGCGGTATAATAACGGCGTCCTTGAGGTGAAGCTTCCTAAAAAGAAGGTTGGGAAGAAAGGCTCAACTGTTGAGGTCAAGTAGGGGGTTTCATCCCCTTATCGTTTTTATCTGGATGGGATTAGGGTTGGAGAGCAGTGCTGTTTACCTCCTTTAAAAAACCTCTCTCAACTCTCCCCTATTCCTGTCTGCTTTTTTTAATCTTTATCTTTCATTTTTTTTGTTTTTCTTTTTATTCTTCTAGGTTCGAAGAGGTTATGGTAGTCTGGTTAGTCCATATCTCATCTTCCAGAGGAAGTATCTTTCAAAGAGTTTTTTGAAGTGGTGGGCAAGCCTGGTCTCTTTGAGGAAGACCTTGTTTCTTGGTGGTAGGGTGGGGCTGGCATACATGAATGTGGCCTTGTCTCCTGCGTCGAGGATGCAGAACACGTCCAGGCTATGTGTCACAAGTTCGCCTCCTTTTATGCTAGCGGCTATGTTTTTGGCAGCGATCTTGGCCATGTGCTCTGTCATAAAGCCTGTCTTTGGAACGCCGGTTGGCACTGGTGTTGGCTCTGGTGGTGCTAGGGCCATGGCCACGCCCACTGTGTAGATGTTTGGATAACTTGGGTGTCTGTAGTACTCGTCTGCAGGTACGAATCCCTTGGGGTTTCCAAGGCCTTTTGAGTTGATGATGGCATCCACTCCCCTGAAAGGTGGTACGATCATGGAGAAGCTGTGTTTTAGGATGGTGCCGTCTTTTAGCTTTATCTCTTCTTTTGTTATTTCTTCGATCTCTGTGTTTGTGATGCTCTTTATGTCTCTTTCTTGGAAGCTGTCTTCTATGGCTCTTCTTGACTTTCCCACCCCTCCGATGCCCATGTGTCCGAGATAGGGCTCTGAGGTTACAAACGTCATGGGCACTTTGTGTCTTATCTTCCTCTTTCGTAGCTCTGTGTCGATCATATATGCGAGCTCATATGCTGGTCCGAAGCAGCTTGCCCCTTGTGGTGCGCCTATTACCACCGGCCCGGGGTCGTTTAGGAATCGGTTCCATGCCTTGTTGGCCTTGACTGCGTATTCTAGCATGAAGATCGAGTAGGTGAAGCCATCTTTGGGGTTGAGTCCTGGGATGGCGTCGAAATTTAGGTATGCGCCTGTTGCGATAACAAGGTAATCGTAGGATAGTTCTTCTTTTGATGTGGTGACTGTCTTTTTCTCTGGGTCGATCTTTTTGGCGTCAGAGTTTATGAATCTGATACCCTTTGATCCGAGTATCTTTTTGAGGTCGAGGGTGATGTCTTTTTCTTTTACCCATCCCATGCAGAGCCATGGCAGTGATGGTATGAAGACGAACGTGTCCTGGTCGCAGATTAGTGTGATCTCGTGTTTCTTCCCGAGGTGGCGTTTTAGCTCAAAAGCTGCAGTAAGGCCTCCAAAAGAACCGCCTATGACGAGAATCTTCATGTTGCACCCCTATACTATACTAGTGTTTTGTTATCTCATATATTTATAATATCTTATTTGTCCTATGTATATGTGTGAGGCTTTGTCGTGCCCTTTTTTTTAGAAGGTGACGACTTTGTCGCTCTCTTTTATTATCTCGTACATGTCTTTCATCGTTGAAAATGTGCAGACCTCTGATGCCTCTTTTTGTCGTGTCTTAAGGCATGTGCCGCATGAAAATATCGTGCCGCCGCTTTTGACGAGGCTCTGTATCTGATCGGTTACGTTGAAGGTGTGTGTGTCGAGGGATTCTGCTTCAACCCCTTTTCCTGTTAGAAAGACCTTTACCTTGTCGCCTTCATTTACTGCGAAATTTGCGTATCGGAAGGCGTTCCAGACTGTCTCTGGGTCGTTTGAACAGATTATTATCCCTATCTTCACTGTTATTGCCTTCTTTCTATGGTTGTTGCTAGTCTTTTGCCTTCTTCTAGATTCTCTAGTAGTACTTCTCTCATGAGTCTGCATGCTTCCAGTATCTTTGGATTTGCTATCCTGTAGTAGGTGGTGTTGCCCTCTCTTCTTGCAGCTATAACTCCTTTTTCTCTTAGTATGCCTAGGTGTTGTGAGATGTTGCTCTGGCTTAGGCCGGTTGCTGTTATTAGTTCGCTTACTGATTTCTCCTGGTTTTGTAGGAGGTCTATTATCTCGAGTCTTTTGGGGCTTGTGAATATCTTGCAGATCTCTGCGTGCATTTCGTAGAGTATTTTGTCCATAGTATTAGTGTATTAGAATATTCTAATATATTAATATTGTGTTTTCTTCTTCTAATTCGAACAGGTTCATTAATATTTAAGTACTCAAACTGGGATATATTTCAATATGACTGACAAAGAACGTGTTGGAGACATCGTAAAAGGTGTTGTGCCTGCTATCTGGATAAGTTTGGGCTTAGTAGTCCTGTTATGTGCAATTTTATGCACGATAGGAGCGTTTTCCGGAATGGGCCCAATACTCAGGTGTGCAATGGGCTGTTATATATTTGGCGGGATCCTTGTAGCTTCTGGATATGTTTGGTACAGCCAAGTTACAAAGTAGAGGCCTAACACATAAACATGAGAGAAAAAGAAGCTATTCTTCTAGTTCGAAGAGTTCCTCTATATGTCTTACTTTCAGTGCCTTTGTTATCCTGTGTGCTATTTATTGGCTAAGAAGAAGTAATGAAAGTAGATGTATACATTTCAATGAATTGTAAATCTAGTTGTTCCTGTCTTTTAATATCTGTGAGCGAAAACAATCTTCTCTAAATACATCTCTTTTTTCTTTTTGTTGATGCTGTAGATGATTCTGTATTTCATGACTCTTAGTCTGTAGCTTCCGCTCAATGTGTAATGAAGTTTTTTGAATCGTTCTGGGTTCTTGGCGGCTTCTTCTATTTTGTTTATTATTGCCTGTTTAGCTCTTGTATCTTTTATTCTTTTGATGTCGTTGGCGAACTCTTTTGTGGGGAGGATCTTATAGGTCATCAGTCGCCACTTTTAAGTTTGTCCCAGTCTTCAAAACGCCCCTCTTTGATGTCCTCTTTGGCTTGCCTGTATCCCTCCATGAACTCCTCGTCGTTTATTAGTTCAACGCTCTCCATCAGTGTGTCGAGGTGTTCTTTGGCTTCCATGATCTCTTCGAATGCTTTTCGGCTCATATGCACTTTGTCGTTATCAGCAGCTTCAGTCATGGATCTTCACTCTATATTGAATTTACTGTTTCTAACATTTAAATCCTTTTTCATCTAAGGTTTGTTATTCTTCTAGTTCGAATAGGTCTTCTCTGTCTCAGCCAGGTCAAAGGGTAGTGGATCACCGTGCTCCTGGTATGATTCAATCAGCTTTTTGGCTACATCTTGAGCGATTTCAAGGGTTTCTGCTATGGTCCTGCCCTGTGCCACTAGGCCCTGGAGCTCTTCGCTTGTGGCAAGGTATCCGCCTTCATCGAGTTTTTCAATTTTCAAGTTCAAGAGTACCTCTGGCATTATTATTAATATAAGACGACAGTGTTTATAAAGATTCTTTCTTCAAACTATTATGCCTTATATTTGAAGGAAAAAAAGAGAGAAGCGGGGGGAGGATTGTGTGTGAAAAAAATTTTTAGGTGGAGAAAAAGCTTGAATTCCTCTGTTTATTGAGTCGCAACAATAAATGACCAGTTCCAACTCTGCCAGTACCAGCATCCCTATGGCTGTTCCTATTGTTCTTGTCTTGTCGTCTAAGGTTTGGTATGGATTTGAATGCTACGAGTAT
>JAZFTJ010000115.1:0-9610 GCA_036446635.1 Hydrothermarchaeales archaeon (SeqCode)
GATAGGGAGGGTATCTTTTCAGGGGATGTGGTTCTTGTCCCGTTGGAGGATGGTGATAGGACTGAGGCTCTGGTTAAAAGTGGTAAAAAGGTTGTTGCCATTGATCTTAATCCTTTGAGCAGGACCTCTAAAACTGCGACTATCACGATTGTGGATAACGTTGTAAGGGCTGTTCCTAAGATGATTGAGATCGCTTTGGTGTCTAAGGAGAAGAGCAAAGAAGATCTTGTAAGTATATATAAGCGGTTTGATAACGAAAAAAATTTAATGGATTGTCTGAGGATTATTTTAGAGGGATTTGAGAATCAGTAATTCGTATAATAGAGTTGGGAGTAGCAAAATTATAAGAGGCAGATGAAAACTTAATTTTGAGAAAGGAGGTGCGATGGTATGGAAGAAGGGGCTGGTTTCAGGGATAGTGGCGGGGGTTGTGTTGTTGATGGGCTTGTTCATGGGAGTTGTTTATTTTCGATTATGAGGTAGGGTTTTAGGGACATCCTTATCTCCACCCCTATTTGTGGTTTTTTTAGAAAAGTGATATGATGTTTATAAAAAGAAGGGCAAGGGGTGGGAGAGCCTCCTTTGCCCTGTCTCCCCTCTCCCACTTTATTTTATCTTTTCCCTCTTGAGGATTCATGTATTTGGGATATAATATTTATCTTTCGGGTTCTGAATCTGTCTCTAAATGAAATAAACGGGTTTATAGTTATCTGGATTAATAAATTTTAAAAATAGGGGGGGCAACCGTAGTATCGGGGGGATGTGGGCGCCCCCTGTGAATCTCCATGCATATACTCAGACATGAATGTCATGTATCACCCCCTAATCGAGTTTTAGCCATATTGAATATTCCATCATAACCGTGGGGGAGTACAGTATTTCATTCTTGGTTGGAATTTTCTTACTCCCGTGTTTTATAAGTGATACTAGTCGTTTTGATCTTATTTTCGGTGGGTAGAGGCGGGGGACCATCTCCTTTTTAAGAGCTTGGGGGAAGGGTTCATGAAGGGGTGATCTCATCTCAGGCTCTCCGCTCTTCTCTATAAACAGCAACTTCATGGACAACAGCCAGGAATGCAAACGCAATCAGCTGGGCGTTGATGAGTCCCAGGTCAAAAACCGCTTGAATCAATTTTAGCAACCTCCGTTTGTCATTACTATATTGGTGCGGTTGGCGGGAGTTATAGTTTTGTTCAAATTTTTTAGAACAGAACTCTGAAACAGAGAAGAGGAGGTGGGCTAATCAGGGTTTCTGGATGTCTGTTTAATGTGGTTGTACTGACAACTGACATCGGTTACATCGACTTCACAAAAAAATAGTTTTATTTCTTGGTCCATGCATGGTATTGTGGGCGTATGGCGAATACTATCGCTGCCAGCAGGAATAGGTGTTTGTTTGTGTTATGTATCCAGTTCATGAGTGCTGGTATGTATCTTATTGCGGCCAGTGTGAAAGATGCCACTGCGAGTTTAATAAGGCCCATATCCCATATGTCAAGTTTTTTGATCTTATCTTCAAACATTCATTATTCCTCCAGTAAACTGTTTTGTCAAGAATTTTTCATGCGTTTTTTTAGAATGAAAAGATTTAGACGATAAAACAGTTTTTTTTGTAACTCGGTGGTTGAGTCATGGGTTTAAAAAATACCATAGCTTAATCCAACACCCATGAGGATTAAGAGGATTCCGAGGGCGATGTTGAGCTGTGATAGTTGGGTGATCTTGTTTTTGCCAGCTACCGCTTCCTCAGGTGAGGACGCTGATCCAAGGCCTTTCATGGTCTTTGTGATCGAAGAGCCTACAATTAACATGACTATGAATAGGAGGAGTTTTAGGAGGAGGGCTTTGCCGTAGGTTGAGCCTGTTAATATGGTGATGTTTAGAAGACCCGACGTATACATTCTAAGAACGCCTGTTAGTGCGACAAGGGTTATTGCCCACATTACTATGGATGCGAATTTTTCTCCTATGGCTTGGCTTATCTTTCCTGCTTCTGGAGGCGATACAACCGACAGGTTTGGTGCAACGATGAAGACCATAAAAATAGCGCCGCCTATCCAGACGGCTACTGCTACTATGTGGATAAAGATGAGCAGGACCGTCAAGATACTTGCAACCATTGCAATCTCCCGGTTATTTTTTCTATGTCTGTGGTATTTATAGTTTATTAGCGTACGTGAGGGGCTTTTGTGGAAAATGCATGCCGATATTTCTATATATCACGTGCTTTTAATTTGGTCTCTGTGGTTTTGATGGAGAAGTACTTGTTGTTTCTGCTTTTTGCGACTATTTTGGTCTCGGGTTTGTTTGGGTTCATTGCTAAGGTTGGTATATCGAAGGTTGGTGTTTATCAGTATCTTTTGGTTGTCAATTTTTTCGCGGTGGTTGTTGTCTTTGCCTATCTTGCTGTGACTCATAATATGGTTTTAGAGCTTTCGAAGGATTTGGTGTATCCTATTTTGGCTGGGATTTTTATTGGGGTTGGGAGCATCACGTTTCATCTGCTTGTAAAGGATGCGAAGATTAGTGTGGTGATGCCGTTGACTGCGCTTTATCCTGTGATAACGGTGGTGTTGGCTGTTTTGATTTTAAAGGAGCAGCTTTCGGTTTATCAGGGTGCGGGTATTTTTCTAGCCTTGGTTGCGGGTGTTCTTTTGGCAATGTAATTTTTTTGATTATTTAGCATCTGATTTTGAATGTTCTATGACTCTAATATAACTGGATAAACTTGTTATTAATAGAAAATAAAAAAATTGGATATGAATAACCCAAAAAGACCAATTTTTTAGGATTATTATTTAATTTAAGGGGTAATTTATAAGTTCAAATCTATTTGAAGTTAAAGTAAGGCTTAAATACCTAATCACAAACATATAGCCACGGTAAATAAAATGAAAAAAATTATTATAACTTTTTTTGTATATGACTCTGTGAGGTTTATGGAACAATGAGGAAGTGTGTGGTAGTATTAGGTCTTGTTTTGTTGGTGTTGTTTTTCTCTGGGTGTGTTCAGGAGGCTCAGGGGCCTGTGGCTTGTACTCTGGATGCGAGGGTTTGTCCTGATGGCACAGCAGTTGGTCGTGTTGCTCCTGATTGTGAGTTTGCTCCCTGCCCTGATGCGTCTACAAGGACTCCTCAGCCTGTTTGTAGTGAGGGTGAGACTCGGGACGCTGTTTGTCCTGACGGTGTTACTACTTATCTTGCTGAGAACTGTGCGGGTGGTGAGTGGCATACTGTCATGTATATTCGGGATCCCTGTTCTCCTGTCTCTGGCTCAGGCGCGGGTGGTTCTGGGATAAACAGTTTTGATGCTTGTGTGGCTGCTGGTAATCCTGTTATGGAGAGTTATCCCCGGCAGTGTAGGGCAGATGGTAAGACTTTTGTTGAGAAAATCTAGTGGTGGCTATAATTATGGCGAGTCAGAGGACGGGCTATTATCTTCCGCAGAAGCATCAGCTTTTAAAAAAGTTTGATAAGACTGCGGGGAAGGTTAGAGGGGTTTTTGTCTCGCGTTACGGTGGGGATATGGCGGATAAGCTTATTGTGGATGCGCGGCATGAGTATAAGCTGATCATCCCAGATATTCCTTATGTTGATGGGCCTCCTGCTCTTAACGTGTTTCTTAAGATGACTGCCTTGGAGCTTGCTTTGTATAAGGCTATGAAGCGGCGTAAAAAGGGAGTGGATGAGATTTGGGAGGTTTGTCATGATGTGATTAAGCTTTGGGCGGAGTCTATTCCAGGTTTTATGAAATCTCTTATTAGATTTTTTATGTATTCTAGTTTTACAAAGAAGAGGGCGGAGAAGATTGCTCGGAAGACACAGAAGAAGCCGATGGGTGATTTTGTCATGCGGTATGTTGAGGGGGATGGTGAGAGCTTTGATTGGGGTGTTGATTATCTCGGCTGTTCGATCCTGAATTTTGTTAGGGATCAGGGTGCTGCGGAGTTTGCTCCTTATGTCTGTATGAGTGATATTCCTTTAAGTGATGCTATGGGCTGGGGTCTTATCCGTACTGAGACCTTGGCTGATGGTTGCAGTAGGTGTGATTTTAGGTTTAAGAAAGGCAGTGATACCTGGGTTTCTTCTAAGACCTATAAGGTGCAGAAGACGATTGATAGGATACTGAGGGCTGAGGCGCTATCGAGGTATTTTCCTTAGTAATGTCGGTGAGTCCTTAAAAGGGCTTATCACCTTTGTTCAGGTCCATCTCTCCACGGTTCCGCTCTAATACTCTTTAGGGGGTATTTAGATCTAATTGAATTCCGGGGAGGGGGACGGGTATAATAAATAGGGGGGGTTTTTATAGTAGTACTCCTGTTGTGTGTTCTGCGTTTCCTACTGCTTTTCCGAGGTCTTCTTGTGTGATCGTTTCTCCTGTTTTCTTGTTTTCTAGTTTTAGTTCACTGATTGTTGCTGGGTATTCGTTGTAGATCAGCTTTGTGGGGATGATCCCGAGTGGTTTTCCTTTAAATGTCCATGATGAATGTGCGTACGCGTTTACTGTGAAGCTTATTTTTTCGTCTGTGTTTTCTGCTGTCACTTTGAACGTGGGTGTTTCTTTTCCTCCTGTTTTTTTTATCTTCATCTTTGAGAGTGTATGGTTCTTGTTGCCGTCGTAGAATGCTACGTTTCCCTTTAGGGATTTTCCGAGTAGGTAGGGGTTGAAGTATGAGAGCATGGCTTTGTTTTCGAAGTGGAATATTCCCCAGTACCATGGGACGCTGGGTGCGTTTACAAAGACCCTTTGGAAGTATGCGCTTCCATCTATGGGCGTATCTTCTACTTTTCCTCCTAGTTTTAGGTGGTTTGTTCTTATTATTGAGTATCCTTTGTTTGCGAGGTAAATGTCTGAGTTGTAGGTTGTTTTGTCGAGGGGGTTGTTGCTGTCTGTTTTTGCGATGAATTTGAATTTGTCTCCGATTTTTATTGTGTTTGTGTCTTTGTTTATGGAAAAGCTGGTGGGTGTTTTAGAGTCTGTTGTGAGTTTGTTGTCCTCTATGTTTAGTTTGCAGCGTTCAAGGAGGTAGTTGTGGTGCATCTTGTCTCCGTCGTAGTACCATACGGCGACTACGCCGTCGAGTATGTCTCTGTCTCCTGTGTTGTCTGCTTTGATCTTGAGATAGTTGCAGTCGACCTCTTTGACATTTTTTATCGACCATAGGATCATCAGTTGTCGTGGTTTTTCTGGATTTTTGGGGTTGTTGAAGAAGAAGAGCCAGAACCACCACCACCATGCGCCGTGTGGCATGGGCTCGTCTTTTATGTCGAAGACTTTCTCTTCTGGGTCGATTAAGGTTGGTTTGCTGATCTGTGACATTTTTTGTTTTCCGCTTTTAGTGTTTTTTTTCTTTGAATGGTTTCTAACATAAGTTTTTTAACTTATAATTTAGATTTTAATATGGTGTGGTGTTTTTATGTTTGACTCAGAAAAGCTTGCTGTCTTGGCGACAGAGTACTCTCTTCCTGTCTCTGAGGGTATGAAGATAGGTATTGTGGGGCATGCTGTTGCAGCGCCTCTTATCCAGGAGCTCTATAAGCATATTCTCTTGCGGGGTGGGCATCCGATAACTAAAGTTGAGGTCGAGGGCCTATCTGAGACTCTCTTCTCTGTTGGAAGTGATAAGCAGATTACTTTTGTCTCTCCTTTTGACCTGTTTTTCATGGAGAATGTGGATGGTATTATCAGCATCGCAGCTGAGACGAATGTGAAGAAGCTCTCCGGTGTTCCTCCCGAAAAGATCAAGGAGAGGATGGCTTCTCAGAGGGAGATTATCGACCTCTATATGAGGCATGTTAAGCCCGGTGGCTTGGCTATTATTCCTTATCCGACTCAGGCGTTTGCCCAGGAAGCTGAGATGTCTCTTTTTGAGTATCAGGATTTTGTTTCTCGGGCGTGTTTTCTGGATAAAGATGATCCTGTTGTGGAGTGGAAAAAGCTCTCTGAGGGTCAGGAGCGGATAACAAAAGAGCTTGACAAAATAAGCAAGTTGAGGTTTGTGGGCGAGGACACCGATTTGAGGCTTGATGTTGGTGGTCGGAAGTGGATTAACAGTGACGGTCATGTTAACATGCCTAGCGGCGAGGTTTTCACCGGTCCTGTTGAAAACTCAGCTGAAGGTGTGATCAGGTTCACTTTTCCCGGGATTTATATGGGCCGGGAGATTGAGGATATTACTCTTACTTTTGAAAAAGGCGTTGTTACATCTGCTAGGGCTTTGAAGGGTGAGGATTTTCTAAAAGAGATTCTTAAAACAGATCATGGAGCAAAAAGGATTGGTGAGATCGCCGTTGGCATGAACAAGGGTATTACTAGGTTTACAAAGAGCATTCTTTTTGATGAGAAGATGGGGTTTTGTATCCATCTTGCTCTTGGTCGGGGTTTCCCTGAGACCGGGTGTAAGAATCAGTCCAGCATCCATTGGGACCTACTTAAGGATATGAGTCGGGGGGAGATCTACGGTGACGGTGAGCTGATCTATAAGGATGGTGAGTTCACGATTTAGTCTGCCCATTGTCTTTTGATTTTGATCATCCCCGTTGTTTATTTTTAGAAAGAGACTGGGTGTTTAAGGTTTTGGAAATTCGGCTCTGTTGATTTTCAGGTTGGTGTTGAATCTTCGGGATATAGATAATTAAAGGCCAAGTTATTGAATTCGAAAGATAAACATTATATCATTACTTAGAATAGATGAAATAGATAATGGAAGGAAGTAAATTATTATTAATTCTTGTTTTAATTATAACAATTAGTTCGGGGTGCATAACCCAATCAGAAGAACAACTACGTCAACTTTCACCTGGCCCCATTCTAAGAGCATTAAAAGGTGCAGGAGGTAGTTATTATGTGGAGAATTTTGGAGGCGTTGATGCTACTAGTTGTGTGTTATCATTCGTATCATTCAATAATGAAACACAAGAATATTCTACTTTCCAATTTTTTTTATATCCAACAGTTCCCGCAGGGGAGAGAGCAACAAGTGAGGCAAAACCCGATTTTGCCAGAATACCACACTCAAAGGAATTTTGTAGAAAAATAATATGTAAAAATTTTGAAGGGAAAAGAATTTGTGAGACTACCCCACAATATAATTAAATCACAATATTCTAAATTCTTTTCTTAAAACTCAGTTCTCCAGTATGTTTATACTGTCTTTTCTTTATAGGGGTCTTAGATCGTTTTGCTCTGTCTCTTTTCTCGGAGTATTTGGAAAAGACACCATTACCACGATGATAATACAAACCAGAGCCTCTCCCCTTACCATTAGGATCTCTTTTCAATCGCTTTAATGGACCGACCTTTCAATTTACCTTGATTCTTTTTCTCAAGTTTTCACTAGGTTTTAAATAACACCTTACTATTTGTTTCAATTTTTTTGAAAGAATATTCATATTAGATTGTGTCTGGATACTTAAAGAGAGTTCAAAGAGCGTTTCAGAAATTGAAAAAAAACATTATAAATATTGCAGACGATCAGAGCTGTGAAAGATTAGAAGCTTGTTTGCTGTGGAAGATGAGATTGTCATAGTTGATGATAGTGCTCAAGATAGAGGGGTTAATAAGAAGATTGGCGGATTAAAATGATCCAGAAGATACAGAAATACATGCGAGGAATAGTTATAGGAAGTAGCGGCTGGGTGTTATTGGGCATATATCTTGCCTATGAATATACAGAGTACGATGACGTCACTGGGCTACTAGGGCATATTGGCGATCCCAATTTTCCACAGGTCCTTTTCCACATCATGATCGTTTTAGCCCCGCTAATGCTCATGCTCCTTGCTTACACAATTGAAAAAGGGATGAAATTGCAACAAGAGTTGAATGTATCCAATGAACAACTACAACAGGAATTATTCGAGCGCAAGAAGGCGGAGGAGGAGTTAATTTTATTCCGGGATCTGCTCGATCAATCAAATGATGCCATATTTGTCATTGACCCTGAAAAAAATCGTTTTTTGGATGTAAATGATACTGCATGTACCATCCTAGGATTCACTAGGGAAGAACTACTTAACATGAGGGTTAAAGATATTGATAAGGATTGGGGGGATGACTCAGATTTTAGGGGAGCGGTTGAGGGAATTCGAAAAAAAAGGCATATTGTTTTTGAAAGAGAAGTTACACGTAAAGACGGTACGACTTTTCTTGTGGAAATGAGTGTTACGTTTGTTCATCAGAAAGAAATGGATTATATAGTTGCTGTGATGCGAGACATCACCGAGCGCAAGCGGGCGGAGAATAATATACGGGAAAGTGAGGAACGGTATTCCAAGGCTGCAAAGATAGGACATTTTGGACATTGGGACTGGAATTTTGTCGAAGACCGAGTGATTTGGTCTGGAGAAGCCTACAGCATATTCGGCGTTGACCCCGATCAGTTCTCGCCATCATACAAAGATTTTGTTGATCTCGTTTACCCTGACGACAAAGACCATTTTGAAAGCAAGATTAAAGCATCAGTTTCAGATAACTTTCCACTTGACGTTGAGTACCGAATCATCCGCCCTGACGGTGAGATGAAATACGTCCATTCTGTAGGCAACGTCCGATATGACAAGAAAGGAAAGCCTACAAGACTTGTAGGCACAATCCAAGACATCACTGAGCGAAAAAGCACTGAAAAGGCGCTCAAAAGATACTCAGAAGATCTAAAAAAATCGAACAGACTAAAGGACCTCTTCATAGATATCATGAGGCACGACCTCCTCAACCCTGCCGGGGCTGCCAAGAACATGATTGATTTGGCCTTGAAAAACGAGACAGACCCGCATAAAAAAGAGATCCTTGAGATTGTCCACAACAGCACTGGTAGGATAATCGATCTTGTGGAAAACGCCTCGATCCTCGCAGCACTAGAATCCGGAGAAACGCTGGAATTCAAGGAAACCGACCTTGGTAAAGTCTTAAAAAAAGTTGCCAACGAGATGGCACATCAGGCTGAAGAGAAAAACGTGAAGATAAAAGTACCTGAAAACGGAGAGTTTAAGGCCCAAGCCAACCCCCTAATGCAGGATGTTTTCACAAATCTGATCGGTAACGCCATCAAATACGGACCAGAAAACTCCGAGGTAGTTGCAAAGATAGAGGGAAACGGATCCAGTTGGAAGATATCCGTGGCCGACAAAGGGGAAGGCATCCCGGATGAATACAAAGAATCCATATTTGACAGGTTCAAAAGAGTCAAAAAAGAAGGCGTCAAAGGAACAGGGCTTGGCCTTGCCATAGCGAAAAAGGTTGTAGAAGCGCATAAAGGAAGGGTCTGGTGTGAGGACAACCCTAAGGGAGGGAGTGTCTTCATTGTTGTCCTCCCCAAAAAATAAAATATATAATTCCTAGCTTATTTTCCAAAAATAGGACTATATAAGTCTTTGTTAGTTTAATAGAAGGATATTTTGGCTTAGTCTACATTTATAGCTTAGAAAAATAGTAGGATAAACAGGGAGACAGCCCTTTCGCACGAAAAGAAGCGTCTCCCCCAAAATCCATACTGTTCGTGCTATACAATACAATTATCTCTTTTGCAATATGGAGTTTTGTTCAATAAAAATTGATTATCCTGTTTTCATCCTTTCAAGATGGTATTATTTAAACACCTATCCAAACATT
>JAZFTJ010000116.1:0-5391 GCA_036446635.1 Hydrothermarchaeales archaeon (SeqCode)
CCCCTAATTAAGGGCTTCTGTCAAACTCATTTTCCTAATAAATTAGCGGAGCAAACTGTCAAATATGGGATATACCCTCCCAGCGGCAGCGCCGCGGGGGCAAGCCCCCGCCATAGAGGCTGCTGCCAGGAGGTTCTATAAATGATCATATTACCTAGCTATAGCTCTAGCGTTGGACGCATGGACGTCCATCTTCGCTTCAAAGTGAAATACTGTCACAGGATATTCAGGGACAAGCAAGTAGAAAAACGTTGCGGCGAGATCTTTAAAGCCGTTGAGGCGAAAGAAGGTTTCAAACTCCGAGAGATGGGTTTTGACGGTGATCATGCACATGTGAGTGTGGATTTGGGTCCCACCCATAGTGTGGCAAGCATCTCGAAGCTTCTCAAAGGCACGTCCGGAAGGAAGATTCTTAAGGAATTTCCTTACCTTAAGAAGCGGTATTTCTGGGGGAGCGGTCTGTGGAGCCCTTCATGTTACTTTGACAGCGTTGGTGAGATAAATTCTGAGGAGATAGACAGATATGTGCGCGGTCAGGGAGAGATGACTGAGGTATCACCGACCCAGCAGACCCTGCTCGACTTCACACATTCCTAAGCGATTCCGGCCGAGCCTCCCCGAAAGGAGGCGAGCATGCCACCCGGTCTATAGTGAGCGAAGCGAACGATGACCGGTGGTGACGGAATCGCAAATTGACGAGGCGAAGCTAGCGAGGGGAGTGACCTTGATATACTTGTTGAATTTGAGGAGGATGTGGATATAGGGCTTTTAAAATTTGTGAGGATAGAGAACTATCTAAGCGACCTTCTTGGTGTTAAAGTGGACTTGGTAGAGGAATCTGCACTAAAACCAAGAATAGGAAAACATATTTTAAAAGAGGTAGTTTTTCCATGAAGAGGGAGTTTGGAGACTATATTCAAGATATCATTGAGGTATGAGTAAAAGTATGAAATTTGTTGAAGGTATGGGATATAAGGACTTTCTCTGTGATGATAAAACCATATTTGCTGTGATTAGAGCCGTAGAAGTTATTGGTGAAGCAGTTAAAAATATGCCTGAAGAGGTAAAGGAGGGGCATCCTGAAATTCCATGGAGAGATATGGCGGGGAGGAGAGATAAGCTTGTTCATGGATATTTTGGAGTTGACCTTAGAAAGGTGTGGAAAACTGTTAGAGAAGAAATTCCTCCATTAAAACCCTTATTTGAAAAAATGCTCGAGAACTTGGAAAAATAATGTTTATAATGTTCGGCGGGTTTGGGGCACTCTGTGGTGTTTCTTACCTTGCCTTTGACAGGGTCACTTATCAGCAAGTTTGCAGTTTGCTTATGCTCATTCAACCCCTTCGTTTCGCTCAGGGCTTCGCATATTCGTAAAACGATTAAGGTAGTCTACTGATTGTGTTGTGCTTGAAAGTGTAAATATCTGCAAAGTAGGTTTTAGTGTTGCCATTGAATACTCTAGATCTATTTCAGGGATTTTGGGGTGGTGGTGTGTGCTCTGAAAATCTTGGGTGATTGGTTGCGGTTGTCTGTGGCAGGGTTCCTTGGAGATGCTGTTTGAATAATAAATTTTTTTAAAAAGATAACTTAGTTATTTTTAATAAAAGGTAAAACTTTATAAGGGTTTAAGGGTTCTTTCTGCATCATATGACTGCTTAAAATTGTCAAATATATAACAACGCTACTACAATATCTTTTTAGCCCCGAAATCTCCCTCTTCAATCGGAAAGAAACAACAACATTGTCCAAGGGAAAGCACACCCTATTTTTTCTTCAAATATGCTGGAGGTGTTTTTCCAAAAAAATAATATTTATTCTGGCCAAACTTTGTATACGACCACATTTTTAGTCCTTAACTTTGTGTTTGCATTAATCCTTTCTCTTTGAATTCGGCCGGTGTAAATACCTTGTCCTTTAACTTGGGTATGTTGAGAAAGTGTCTCTTGTTTTTGGTAAGCAAGAAGTCTCCTCCTTTAGATATGAAGGTTGCCGCGATGGCAACATCCGGATATTCGATGGGCAGCCCGTTTATGATGAGGTAGGCGTTTATTTGTCCTATCGTCTCTGCGATGGCTGCATTTAAGGGCACGATCTCGAATCTTGTGATGAGTCTTCTGACCTTGGCTGTAGCTGTCTTATAATCCTCCCTTAGATAGGCTCCGGTGAAGATCTCGGAGGGCACCACGGTGCTTATAAAGATATCATGCCCCTCTGAAAGAAGGGTCTTAAGTACTTCTATGGTGGTTTTGTCTTTCCTGTCCAGGTCCACGAGGATTGTCGTATCGAGGGAGAGCTTCATGGGAGTATTCCCAGCCTCTTGAATCTGTCCTTTGAGTCGGTTCTTAATCTTTTTAGGATGGTGTCAAAGCCCTTGGGTAGAAAGCCGCTTTCAAACGGGGTCTCTGCTCGTTCAAGGATGATCTTGCTGTCGTCTAGGCGTATATTTATTGTGTCCCCGACTTTGATGCCCAGTTTCTCTCGAAGCTTTTTTGGGATGGTTATCTGGGCATTTCTTGTGACTGTTATAGTTGGCATGTCATCACCAGAAATTACTATATTTTAATAGTATTTATATATTACTACGTATATTTAGTTATTTGGACCATAGTTCGATAGCCTCTTTTATCCTTTTCATCAGCTCGTCTGGTGCCGTTGCTTGCGCCTGAGCATCCGGGTAGAGATGGTACGCTTGCAATATAATAATGTAGTCTTCGTCCTTTTCTATTACCACGTTGAATTTTCTTTCCATTTTTATACATTTATTACATAATATGTCAAATCTTTCTCGTCAAATCTGTAAAGTACATAAATCTCTTTCCTTTTTCTTCGGCTTAGAAATTGAAACAAATATTTACCAATTTCCCCTAACTTTTCCTGAAACATTCTTGAAATATATATACTCGTTTTAACCTTCGATATAAAAGAGGAATCGGAAAATGGTGATAAAGCCCTTTGATCTGATGCAAAAGTCTCTGAATAAAAAGGTCACGATAAGGACTAAGGATGGCAGAGAATTCACAGGAAAACTAACCAGTTTTGATGATTCGTTAAACCTTGTCCTTGAAGATGCAGAGGAAGTTGCTGATAAGGGGCGTAAGGATCGGGGGACTATGGTTATAAAGGGCGGAAACATAGTATATATGAACAAAGCATAATCTTTCGATTTTGTTTTATGCCATCATTTAGGTAAGATTTTCTTTATGGCTTGGGCTGGAAGTCTTCACATACACGATCTTCTACCAGATCAAGATCCCAAGTATCATAGAGGACGCATTGGTTCCAGAACTTCTCATTATCCCTGTTGTATATCTCCAATAGTGTGCAGTCTTCGCATCTTACCATAATATATCCCTTTTATGTGAGTCCAGGGTAAAAAAATGACCTGACCATGCCTCTTTGATTGTTATATGCCAATAGATTCACACTAGATTTCGCTTCATGTCTAACGAATCTAGTGATTATCCGCGCAGAAAAACCACCGTATTATCAGCAAAACATCATCATCTTGGATAGTATGGAAGCATAGCTTGAACCCATGAGTTATATAAAACTTTTTTAAACCTTCTGTAGGCAAAGACTTGTTAATCTGCTAATACAGCTATTTAACCTCAGAACTCATGAGATCCATATAATCTATAACATAGTTTTTGTGTTGCAATCAAGTTGTCAAATAAAGACATCACCGATGAATCATAATAGTACTGCCATAGTGAAGATCTGATAGAAACGCTTTTATGCCCTAAAAATTAGGATACTAAGTTAGGAATCAAGACAGAAACGGATGAGGCATATCCTATGAGGAACCTTAAGGATTTGATCAAAAAAGCACAGGAACTAAAAGAGGACGGTCTTTCCACCGGAGAGATATCTGATGAACTCAACGTTTCCAGAGAGACCGCCTTGTGGCTTATCACATATAAAGAGAAAAAGGAGGGAAAGATTCCCGCAGACATATACATAGACTGGAGTGCCATCGCCGCAAGCGAGCCGCGCTTAGAAAGTGTTGCCGCCGCCATGACTGACTTGATAGTCGAGACACTGAGAGAGGAGGTGGACGGACTTGACGTTGTTGTGGGGATAGCGACAAGCGGCATACCCCTGGCGACACTTATTGCCCAGGAGTTAGGGACGTCTCTTGCCATCGTAAAGCCAAAAAAACACCTCTGGATGCCGAAGCATGGGAGAAAGAACGAGGGTCATCTGCTCACGAATTTTGCAGATGTGAATGGGAAAACGGTGGTCCTAGTCGATGACATAGTCACCACCGGATCCACAATAAAGGATACTGTAAAGCTTCTAAAAGAGGCTGGTGCGAAGCCCTTGGCAGCGGTTGTCCTCATAGACAAAAAAGGCATATCCAAAGTGGGGGATACACCTGTAAAGGCCTTGATAGAGGTGGGGATTGTAGAGGAAATGGGCTGATCAGAACTCCACAATCTCTGCTCTTAATTTTTCTATGTCAAGTATGCATAGCGTTCTTTTTCCGCCCAGATAGCCGCAGGCCTCTCCTGGATTTATTACCAAAACACCCTCCGCTATCTTTGTATAGGCTTTGTGGTCATGCCCCCTGATGACTATATCATAGCTTTTGCTCTTCACTAGAGCATCGAAAACAGCCTTTATCGTGCCGTGGTAGACCGCGATCTTTCTCCCTCCATGTGTAAATTCCAGTAGGTCCTCTATCTTCGTTCCAAGATCAGATGCTTTATTCTGAAGACCCCTCTTCTCGCCGTCATTGTTTCCGAAAACACCTACAAGTTCGGCGTTTAACTTTGAAAACCTAGCAATAGCGAAGGGCGCGATATAGTCCCCTGCATGGATGACAAGGAAGACTCCTTTTGAGTTGAATATATCGATGGCCTTGTCTATAGCGTCCAGATTATCATGAGTATCGGAGATAATACCAATCAACTGTTTCTCCATTTTGGTCAACAAATAGGTAGAATGCTTGGTGGTTATTTTAATATGTCGGCAGTTTTGGAGTAAGTTTTATCTTCTTTAAAACGAGATTACCCCTCGAGGCTGTATACGATGGTTAGGTTTGCTGAGAGGGTTGGATACATAGATATCTCTGGTATCCGTAAGATGTTTGAGCTGGCCAAAGCGGAGGGGGTGATAAACCTTGGCATAGGCGAGCCTGACTTTCCCATCCCACCAGAATCCAAGAAGGCCATAATAGAGGCATTAGATGAAGACTTCACACATTATACGCCGGGCAAGGGAATTTGGGAGCTAAGAGAAGCCCTGGTAGAAAAGCTCTGGACTGAGAATGGGATAAAGACAGATGAGGAGGAGTTGATAGTGACCTCCGGGGCCTCTGAGGCCCTTGCCCTAGCTCTTCTAGCTGTAGTAAACCCTGGTGATGAGGTTTTAATCCCTGATCCAGGTTTC
>JAZFTJ010000117.1:0-4170 GCA_036446635.1 Hydrothermarchaeales archaeon (SeqCode)
GGGGCTGACAGGATCGCAGGCAACGGCGACACAGCAAACAAGATAGGCACCTATGGCCTTGCTGTTTTAGCAAAAGAGCATAGCATTCCCTTCTATGTTGCTGCACCCCTATCAACCATTGACATGGGTATCAAGAATGGAGATGAGATTCCGATTGAATACCGGGATGAAGACGAGATAAGATATTTTAACAAAAAACTCATCGTCACCGAGGATGCTGAGGTCATGAATCCCGCGTTTGATGTCACCCCCTCACAGTATATCTCAGGCATAATTACTGAGACCGGAGTTTTAAAACCGCCTTATGAAGAGTCGATAAAAAAGGCATTTGAAGAAAAAGTCTAGCCAGTGGCTCGCACATACTCTCCGTATCCTTTTTTTATCCAGAAGTCGTTGTCTTTAAAGACGATCTCGCCTCGTAATATTACGGTATCCACATCCCCTGTGGTCCTCCACTCCTCGAATGGAGAATATTTCGCCTTTGAATAGAACTCGCCAGGATCAATTTTTCCCTCTTTTTTCAAGTCCAAGATGACAAGATCCGCATCCTTGCCTACCTCGATTGTGCCCTTGTTTTTGATCCTGAATATTCTTGCAGGGTTTTCTGACATCAATCTCGCAATATCCATCAAGGATATGGTGCCTCTCTCGACTATTGTGAGCATGAGTCTTAGCATTACATCAAGATTCGGGATGCCTGAGGGGCATTCGAATACGTCCCCTTCCTTCTCCTCCGTGGTATGTGGCGCGTGGTCGCTTGCAACGATGTCGATCTTCCCGTTTTTCAGGGCCTCCCAGAGGGCATACAGGTCTCTTTTTGTCCTTAAAGGGGGGTCGGTCTTTGCATATCCCTTGAACTTTCTCAGGTATCCTTCTGTTAAAAAGAGGTGATGCGGTGTGACCTCCGATGTTGTATAGGAGTTTAAATATCTTAGGGATTTTCTGCTGGAGATATGGCATATGTGTGTCTTTGTCTTGTATCTTTCTGCAAGCTCGCAGGCCCTCTTTATTGCATCTATCTCTGCTTTGGGCTCCCGTATATCGGCATGAGAGAGAAAGTCGTCTCTATCCTTTACATAGGCAATGTTTCTGCTTATAGTCTTTGAATCTTCAGCATGTACAGAAATCTGGCTGCATTTTTTAAAGGCATGTTCCAGGATTTCACTCACATCTCCCAATGCCCCGTCCATGTAGATCTTGTAAGAGGCAGGTTTTACCTTATCGATCTCCCCCATGTTATCTGAGATGCCGAAATTGATGTCAAAATCTACAAGCGAACTCTTATTAGCAGTTTTGATTCGGCGGTTGAAGGTCTCTGCTGATGTGATCGGTGGATTGGTGTTGGGCATGTCAATGATGGTCGTTATTCCGCCTGCCAAGGCGGCTTTGGTACCGGAGATAAAGTCTTCTTTCTGCTTCTCTTTGAAATCCCTCATATGGGTGTGGGCGTCGACTAAGCCTGGGATCACAGGCTTTCCCCTGGCGTTTACTACTTCCTCATCTCTTTTGTTTATGTTTTTTTTGATCTCTTTTATCCGCCCATTCTCTATCAAAATATCCCCCGAGACAAGACCTTTTGAGGATATGATCTTGCAGTTTTTCACAAGCATGGTTTTAGTTTTGTTACGAGGATACTTAAGGGTTTACTATCCCAGAAATGGGGACATTTAAATATCCATCCAGACAAAGAGAGAGGATATGGGGAAGTATACTCTAGTCGTGGAAAGCAAAGACGGTCAGATCCTGAAGATAGATGGTGTTGACCTGGATATTAGAGATATTCCTGTTCAAGGCGGTATGATCAGGGTTAAAGCGGAAAAGATAATTGATATTGCCAAAAAGAAGGGCGCAAACCTCTAGGTGCTTCTGAATCTATTCAGCGACTGCTCTTACAATATCTCTCTCTGTCAGTATGCCTATTAGTTGGTCGTCCTCAACAACACAGGCGGTTCCAGTTCTTTCCTCGTCCATCACCCTTGCAGCTTCTCCAATGTCCATCTCCTTATCCACTGCTGTCACGCTCTTTTCCATTATTTCATCTGCCCGTGTATTCAAAACCTCTTGAACCTCATTTTTCACGATCTTTTTAAATACTCTGTTTTCAGCAATAAAATCGACTATCTGTCTTGTTGTTATTATGCCCACAAGTTCGTCTCGGCTCATGACAGGAAGTCTCCTGAAGCTGTTTCTTGTCATCGTCTTTGAAACATCCCCTAGGGTCATTCCAAGAGAGGCTGTGACCACCTTTTCAGTCATATACTCCCCCACCTTTTTGCCGGTCATTTTCTCAGCCATCAACACCACAAAATCTTTCTCGGTAACTATGCCCACCACTCCCCCCCTATGAGTTATAACGATCCCACCAACCCTACTATTCATCAGAGTTTGTAGAGCATCTTTTAACGTGGCTCTCTTATCCAAGGTGAGAACATCCGGCTCCATTATCTCTCTTACCGAATCATTTATTGCCGCAAGAAAATTTCCGCTGTATTTTCTCTTGATAAACTTGAATTTATCCCCTCCTCCTAGGAGATCAATGATGTCACTGCTTCCTAGTATGCCCAGAAGCCTATTTGTCCCTGGGTCGGTTATTGGCAGCCTTCGGAACCGGTATTTTGTCATGGTGTCGGCTGCACTTTTAATGGACATCGTGGGGGGGATGGTGACAACATCGGTTTTTGATATAGTCATGATAGATCCTCCTTGGACTAGTACACCCTTCATTTTATCCCCCTCCTGGGAGAATGTTTTTGTTTCTCAAGAACCTATTCCCCTTCAAGGGCATCTTCTTTGCAGTCTTCACAGAGGAATTTTCCATCCACGTTTTCTAGGGAAACCGCGAAGTCCCCACAAGCTTCGCACATGCCTTCTTCCATGACTTCTTTTGGGGATGAGGGCTCTTCCTTCGTCCCGTAGACCTTGTTGAACTCTCTTAAAACCTCTATTGTCTTGGGAGATATTGCGACTATGTCTCTTGTAGTTATAATCCCTATAAGCCTATTTTTTTCAATGACAGGTAGACGTCTGAAGTTGTTTTTTACCATAATCTTGGCAGTGTTTGTTAAGGTTTCGTCAGGGGGGATTGTGCGTATCTTTGTAGACATTATCTCTCTTACCTTTATTTTGCTCGGGAGCTTGTTTGGCGCAACAACACCATAACATATGTCTCTCTCAGTTACAATGCCTACAGGCTTATTATTTTCTACTGCGATTACACATCCTATCCCCTTTTCAAGCATCAGCTTTGCAGCCTTGTCAACTGTTTGGTCTGGGCTTAGAGTTACCACTCTGTTTGTCATTGCTTCTTTTACTCTTATTACTGTGTCCATGTTTGTTTACTCCTCTCTGAAATCTGATTTATTATTATGTTAAGACGGCTATTAATAACTATTGGTAACATGTGGAAAAGATTTTCTTTTTGATAATCGATTTGTCTCTTTTGGCTCCTGTTATCAAGGGATCTAAATTTTGATGTTTCAGATAATAGATCAGCTAAGTCTTGACACAAAAATATATGTATCACGAATAGAATATCTAAGGATAGTATGACACGAGTAAAAGACGTGATGTCGAAGAATGTGAAGACAGTAGAGCCCTCTGCCACAGTGGTTGAAGCAGCCGAAGTTATGAAGAATCATAAAATAGGCGGGCTTGTTATTGTTGACGATGAAAAACCCGTAGGAATAATAACAGAGCGGGACATTGTCTACAAGATCGTGGTGGGGAAGAAAAGCCTAGACACTAAGGTGGATGAGATCATGTCCAAAGACCTTCGAACCATAGGCGAGGAGAGGAACATTGATGACGCTGCAAAGATCATGGCCGCTCATCTTATAAGACGTCTGCCTGTGGTGGATGAAGGCGGTAAGTTGGTTGGAATAATAGCAGTGAAGGATATTATGAAAGCGAAGAAAGTACGGCCAGAGTCCGGCTATTATCCATACTTAACATAGTTTTGAAAGTACCTTGAATGCCTAGGAAATACAGCTATTTTTATAATATCCCCTCCGACTCCTGCTGTCTCCTCATCGTATATTCTTATAAAACCTGCTCAACACCCGGGGAGATATTCCTGCGAAGAACAGAAAGCGGTTCAACTGCATATGGAAGAATGTTGTTACAATACCTTCCTGTTTCAATCTTCTTGCAGAACTCACTATCTTCGCATCA
>JAZFTJ010000118.1:0-15942 GCA_036446635.1 Hydrothermarchaeales archaeon (SeqCode)
CGGTGTGATAGCTCACGATCTTGCAAGGCTCGCCATCGATGACAATGTGTCTTCCTACTTTTAATGTTCTTATTGCTGCAACCTTTGTAGTCACTAGGATACCTCCTATACACTTATCAATATTTTGTCTCTTTTTTATTAGTACTCGTCTGGCCTTATTATTCTAATAAATATCCATATCTTGAATAACTCGTATTTGATCTTCCTATCCCCTATTAAAAGAAAAGGTTTCGCGGAAGACCATATGAAGTTTTGTTAAATGAATACTTAATACTTCAACTTTTCCATAAGCTAGTATTCGATCCTCATATATAATGATGCGGATGTCTATCTACTGGTAAAGATAGGGACGGGCAATCTTTTAAACAAGTCGGTGACTGTAATATATAGAAAAGAAATAGTAGAAGAAGGATGTTATCATGTTAGAGCTTTCTGAGGATTTGGCTTTGGAAATACAGCGCTCGATAAAGCCATTGATCGGCAGTAAAGGCGCAGCCGATGTTCTATATATAGGGGCCGACGGAATGCCTACTAAAAGGATTGACGATGTAGCAGAAAAAACAGCCCTAGATTTCTTGGAGTCAAAAGATATCCCGCTGGTTGTTTTAAGCGAAGAGAGGGGAAGAGTCATTTTGGGAGAAGAACCTGAATACATTTGCATATTAGATCCGGTGGACGGGACACTGAATGCGACAAGTAACATCCCCATATACAATACTTCGATAGCATTTGCGCCATATAAGGAGGACGCTACTTTAAAGGATGTTAAATATGGCTTGGTCATGGACCTTTTTAACAACAACGTCTTTAAAGCTGAAAAGGATGGGGGAGCGACGATGAACGGAGAAGAGATCACCGTCTCAGATATAGAGGAGATCGAGAAGTCCACCCTATCATTATACATCAAACCCGGAGAGTTGAAGACTGTTGAAGCCCTGATAAAAAAGACGAAGAGGATTCGATGCCTCGGAAGCGTTGCCCTTGAACTTTGTTATGTTGCCAGCGGGGGTTATGAAGGAATGATAGACTTAAGGCATCTTTTGAAGGTGACAGATGTTGCAGCTGGAAAGTTATTAGTCGAGGAGTCTGGAGGGGTCGTTTCCGATGGTGAAGGAAAGATTTTAAACCATGGTTTACAAAATCTTAATCGAGTTGAAATAGTTGCATCTGCTAATGATAGTGTTCATGAAGAGGTTTTATCGTTGTTGAGGAACTGATATGAGGGCCTTGATCGTTGTAAAAGAGGGGCATGAGAATGCCATAAAGCTCTCTATAGAAGTAAAGGACTTTCTAGAATCGAAGGGGGGGACTGTGTATTTTGATAGGTTGACTGCCGGAAAACTTGGGGTTGAAAATGGTGTTGATTTAAAAAAGGCAGAGGTTGATTTTGTCTTTGTGCTTGGGGGGGATGGGACGATTTTGTGGGCCGAGTCAGAGCTTGAGGGGAGGCTGCCGATCTTGGGCATTAATTTTGGGTCTACTGGTTTTTTGACAGAGGTAAGGTATCAGGATTGGAAGGTTGCTTTGGAGAGAGTTTTAAAGGATGAATATTCTATTGATGAGAGATCTAAAATTAGCGTTAAAGTTAATGGCAAAAACGTGGGCGACGCGTTAAACGAGGCGGTTATTAAGTCTTCTCTTCCGGTTGAGATGCTTCATCTGGAGATATGGGTTGATGGCGAGCTTGCGGAGGTCCTTAGATCTGACGGCATCATAATCTCGACCCCCACGGGGTCCACCGCCTACTCCATGTCAGCTGGAGGACCTATTGTTGACCCACGGGTGAACGCATTTATCATCACCTCGATTTGTCCTTTCAAGTTGGGTGCAAGGTCTATTGTGGTCCCCAATGATGCCAATGTGTCTATACGGCTTGTTAAGCCCAAAAAAGAGGCGATGCTTGTGATAGATGGGGGGTTGAGAAAAGATCTCTCCTTTGAAGACATGATCTCCTTCGAACTTTCAGAGAAGAAGACATCCTTTATAAAATTGGAGAAGGACTTCTACGACCGCGTTAAAGATAGGCTGGAGTGATAACCGTATGAAGGAGCAAATGTCCATGATCTATATCCTGGATACATCGGCAATAATTGGGGGGTTTCGTCCTCCTCAGGACAATCAAAGTTACACTGTTCAAGAAGTGATCGATGAGGTAAAGGATGAGCGGTCGCGTCTATTGTTGGATCTGGAGTTGGGTCAAAACCTGAAAATCTTCGAGCCTTCAAACGAGAGTTTAAAGAGGGCAATATCACGGTCAAAAGAGACAGGTGACTTTATGCATGTCTCTAACACGGATATCAAGGTCATATCCTTGGCGTTGGAATTTAAGGAAAAAGGCGAAGAACCGATCATAGTTTCAGACGATTACGATATTCAAAATCTGTCAAAAGACCTCCAGATAAGCTTTCAGCCACTAATGGAGAGAGGGATCAAAGAGATATTCAGATGGAAGATGATATGCAAGGCGTGTGGCAAGGAATTTAGCCTGGATTATGATGAAAAAGAATGTGACATATGCGGGTCGAAAATTTCAAAAGTTGTTTCTGGTAAAGAGAGGTTATGATATCCTTCGTTGTTATTCCTACTGATTGTTGGGTTAGAGACTGATGTGGGGACAGTGCATTTAAATTTGTATCGATTTTCATATTTAAGTGGGTCTGTGAATCTGTCGATAATGATATTTTCAGACATATATAGTTACGATAAAAGCTAGTCCAAGCTTAGCCTATACACCTTTTCAACATTATCTTTATGTATCTTCCAAAGATCCTCTTCAGTCAAGATTTCTTCTTCAAACAGTTTTTGGCTTATCCTTGGAACACTTTTTGGTCCGACGACAGCCCCAGGTCTTTTTAGGTCATCTATATAATCGGACTCCATTAGGAATCGATTCCCCTCTTTTATAGCTTGTAAAATGTTTTCCTTTGAAGATATTAGCGAGGGAAAAATGCCATATTTCTCTCCGGCTTTTATTAGCGGAGGAGAGTAATGTTTGACAACCCTATGTGGCGAAACTCCGCACCTTATTGCTAGTTTGTTGAATTCTTTAAAGTGTTCTTGTGTTGAGCTCTCTGTATGCAACTGGATTGCGCAGTCTTGGTCTTTTGCCAGTTTGAATGTGTATCCGAGCAGTTCCATGCATGCGTTTAGCACCTTTTCTTCTACTTCGTAGTGGGGTCTTCCGACCTCACCGATAGCCACGGCCTGACCATTCTCGACAAATTTAGCAGCGATGTTCATGGCTTTCTTGCCTATTTCTAACGCCGTTTGTATAGTGAACGCTTCGCACATGTGGGCAAATTCTGCAGGATGCACCCCTATTACCGGGAAGGCCTTTACCTCGGTTTCGTGGTTTATCTCTTCTGCTAGTGAGATTGTGTTCTGGAAAAGCTTTTTGAAACTTTTTTCATCTTTAAGCGGGATACTCCAACTTGCAGTGAATTTGGAGACCAAGAATATGTAGCCGCCGCCTGTGTTCTGAAACTTTTTTACCGCCCTTATTCCCTCCCCGTTTATTGGATCGATATGCATGTGGTTGTCAACATATCTTGGAGGCATTGTAAGATCCTTTTAGGACGAGGTTTTCGAGGGGTTCTTATCGCCTGGGCATTCCATGTCCACTTCGGGAATGGCGTCTTCAATACCTAGCCTCATCCTGTTGAAGAGTTCTTTTAGATCGACCTCTGTCTGGACACAGCCGTCTTTTATCAGGGGGAGACCTTGAACCATGCATTTCCAATCTGCAAGGCCGTGCATCGCCATATTAAGATCCCTATGACAGGCGACTCCGAAGGCGGCCTTGGGTTTTACTCTCTTTACTATCCGTTCTACAAATGTGCCGCCCGGGACCACGTAGAATCTGTATCCCAGCCTCTCGGATTCCTGTTTCAAGTCATTGATTACGCACATACCGCATTCTTTGCATGTTACTCCGAGGTTGGGGTCAAGCCTGGCAGGACATTTCAGGTGCCTCAGGCATTGGGGGACGACTAGGATGCGGTCCTTAACATCGATGTTTGCAAACCTCTGGGCGTATATCTTATTCCTGATCTCGATGCCTATGTAGTCCACGATCTTATCTCCCATGCCAAACATGTGGGCGAGTTTTTTGATCTGAAGATAGAATGTGTCTATGGTAAAGAGCAAGACCTTTGGGAGGATGATCTTGTGTTTTTTTATCAATATAATTCCTAGAACTGTGGATATTAAGAATAGCAGAGCTATTGCTATTATTATCCCAAACGAGATCTTGCCCAGTGTTTCGTAGAATAGAGCTGTGTTCAAAGCAACCCCAACTCACTTAACGTTTTAGCAACGTTTTCTACGGCTCTGTCGACGTCCTCTGGCTTTTTTGCTCCTGTGCAGACGATCTTTCCGGATCCGAAGAGGAGTAGGACCACCTTGGGGTCTGTCATCCTATAGACTAGGCCGGGGAATTGTTCGGGCTCGTATTCTGTGCCGTCAAGTCCTATGGCTATTGCGTCTAGGTTAAGTTCGGCGTGGAGGTTTGCGCTTGCAACGATGTTCTGGACTATGACAACAGGGTCTTCTGGTATATCGGTGCCTGTGTTCCTGATTTTGTCAACAGTGAGTTTTATTGCTTCCTTTACTTCTGCAATGCTCTTTGCTCCTGTGCAGACGATCTTTCCGGAGCCGAATATTAGGGCAGCGGTCTTGGGTTTATCCAGGTGGAAAACTAGGCCGGGGAATTGTTCGGGCTCGTATTCGACATTTTCCAAGGCAACGGCCACGCTTTCAAGGTCGATCTCTACCTGCCCTGTGACTGTGTTACCGTTTTCGTCTTTTTTTGGTTTAGTTAAAGCGGTAGAAGCTACAACATTCTCTATCTTAATATTCGGATCTTTCTTCATTTACCGTCCTCCGTCTGTGGATTAAGAGCTTTATATATAAACTGTTTTTCAAATTGGGGGTAATCCTTTTTAAAAGTATCTGAAGGTTTGCGCTTTTATTTTTCTTTGATCTGAAGCGAGTGTATGGAGAAAAATGGGAATTCTTAAATAATATCTAAATTAATAAATCTAGGTTTTTAGTGGTTGTGGATGCTGATAAGTTGACAGCGCCTAATGGCGAGATTATATTTAAATAATATGGGGGGGATAAAAATCTCCGTTTAAGATTGCAGAGAGTGTTTTTATCATGAATGGGAAAGGGAGACTGACTGGGGCTTCTGAAATTGACTATAACACCCAGACTTATCTCTCAAAGGCTAAGAAAAAACAAAGGAAGCAGCAGGATTGACATACACAGACCAAGTTTTCATACCCTCCAGAAACAGAGTATTCAAGATGCTTCTTGAAAAGCATCCATGGATAGGTTATCTCGCTAGCAAACTACTAGGAACTGGTTACAGATTTGGAGTTCAAATGATAGAAGAAGGGGACATAAAAGAAGAGTGGACCTTAACAGAAGGAGGCGGCATGATCACCGATTATGAACGGGGAATTAAAAACCTCAAATTTATACTATTCGGTCTCCAACTTAAACCTGTCGTTAAAATAGAAAAAAGAGTTCTGGAGAGATGGGTAGTAGAGGAAAAAGACCTAATAAGGCATCCCCTTTTAAAGTCCTTAAAATATGTTCCGAAAATTCTTTTAGGTATTAGACTTTATAACAAAGGTCAGTAGTTTTAGGAGAAAGATTCAGCCAATGCATCAACTAATTTAAAAATCTTTAAATAAGTCAACAATGGTAACTTCCCCCACATAAAATAAGAGGTGTCCTCATGTTCTGCCCTCAATGCAGGGAACAAATATCGGATATATCAAATTTCTGCCGACATTGTGGCGTGAAGATTGGTCATTGTCCAAACTGTGGGAATATACTAGAGTTTGACTCAAAGTTTTGCATGCACTGCGGAGCAGACATGGGGAAATATATCCTAGGGGGGGAGATTGAAAGACCACCAGTACCAGAAAAGATTCCCGAGTTTGAACCTGAGAAGATGGCTGAGGAGGAGATTAAAAGAGAGCCGGTAATGACTGTTCATCCACCCGCGGAAGAAACTAAGGAGAGGATATTCAAATTCCATGTACCTTCAAGATCCAGGATCGCTGAGGCAGTCTCTGGCACGAAAGAAAGGCTTTTTAAAGCAACACCAGAAGAGCGCCAGGTTGACGACTACATTGTAAGAGGGGTCATTGATAAGCTGCTAAATAAGAAAGATTACAAGAGCCTGGATGAGCTTAAATTAGATGTTGTTGACAAACTTAAGAAAAACTACAGCCTAAGCAAAGGCGATATGGCCTTTATAGGGGCGGAGATAAAGAGGCGAGGATATACTGGTAGGTTTAGGATAGACGATATCCTTGCAGAGAAGGTTGGGGGCCGGGGAAGACTTATGGCCATTGTGATATCTGCCCTCATGTTCATTAGTATGGCTGCGTTTGGCGGCGTGATTGAAGAGGTTGTAGTGGGCAGACTGATAAACGAAGCTCCAAGTATAGAGATTCAGGAGCCTTTAAACAACCTAGAAGTATCATATGGCCAAGCAATAACTTTTATTGGTATGAGTGAAGACAAGGAGGACAAAGTCCTAGATGGCTCCTCCATGTACTGGCGCTCAAATATAGATGGTGATTTAGGGACAGGAAACTCTTTTAGCACAGATGCGCTATCTGTGGGAGAACATACCATTACTTTAACAGGTGAAGATAGTGGGGGAAAGGATAACAGCCAATCCATCGTCCTGAAGATACTTGCTCGAGGTCTGATATACGAGATGAACCTTGACAAGACAGTTGTTGTAAACGGGAAAGAAGAGAAGGCGTACATCAAAGTATGGGAGCCGTTAATAAATTCAGAGGCCCCAAAGAAGGGCTGGCTGGAGATGGAAAACCCATTTTATAAAATCAAGGTTAACTTGGATCGTAGTTATTACCTACTTTATGACAAGTTAAACCAGATTGATCTCTTTGTTTTTAACGATAAAGTAGAGAATCCAATAGACATGCTCACCGGCTCGGATTTAGGATATGCAGATCATAGTGGTAATAATGTCGTACAGTGGTCAACCACTGGGAGAGATGATGCAGATGGGATAGGCCGCCACCAGATATTGTTTGAGGACAAACAAAATGGATTTTTAATAATAACCACAGAAGGCTGGGATTTCATAACAGGCGATATAACAAGAGGCTATGATGTAGAGGCAGAGGTGGTATTTGGATTATTTGCTGATAAACCCTATTTTATAAACGCTGATGAATTTAATAACCTTCAGAACCTAGGCATAGTACAAACTAAGAGGCAATACAGAAACCCTGATGAAGTAATACATAGTTGGGTATTAACTGGAAAATACGACTCTGCGGTGATAAAAGGGGGAGACCGGAACCATTTAAATCTAATAACCTGGGAACCTTTCTATGAAGTACAGACGATAGCTTTCAAAGGAAGAAAAGTATGGCATGATGGTTCGGCCACCTTCTCTAAAATGTTTCCAACACATAGACTCATAGGGGATAAATTCGGCGGCGCTATAATCTTCTCTCTGCCTGAAGGCAAGTTTCGATTTGACGACTCCTTAGGGGTATATGGAGATCAAGTGACCACTGAATTCATTATTGGAGTTGACTCCCCGGAAAAGGCTACGGCATTCACTACAGAAGCAGTTAATGAATATGCATTCTTCTACGATACAGAGACTTACCAGTATTACGACTCAATCACTGGGATTGCAACCGTGACAGATACAGAAGGGAATTCAGTTTTAGGAGAAGATGTGGCTTTTACTTTACTTGACAAGAGCGGTACAATATTGAATTGGGCTTCGGGGGTTACAGACTCGTCTGGCATGGCAACTGTAACCTTTATTATTGACAACACAATTTCAGACAAGATTGAAAATGTAAGTGCCTCAGTGGAAAATACTTCTTTGGTGGTCACCGCATCGATTTCACCTGTTCCTTTAGAAGGCAAAAGGACAATGCTTGGGATTTGTGCAAGATATGGCCTTATATGCCCGGATAAGCCTTTGGATGCTCGTTTATGGAATACAAAAAGAAATGCATATGTGATTACATTAACAAAAGACTGGTACAACGCCGCTACCAACCAACCAAATGATGAGACCTGGTCATTAGCAGATCAAGGATTAGAGGATTTTAAGAGATACGAAAGCACGATACTAAGCCAAATGGAGAAGACACCCCCCCTTGCAGCTACTAAGTTGGGGGGAACACTCTGATATTATGGAAAAGATATATAAAAACTAAAAATACCTTCGATGTAATATGATAGAAAGAATCAAGTCCTATATGCCATTTGAACGTCCGGCCTTCGATTTTGAGAGGCGGTTAGCAGATGCTACTTTAAGAAACTCCTTTGATCATAGCTTTTTCAATTTCGATGATAAACTCCGTTATTGGACAACAGTCTACAGATACTTCCTCTTTATGGATTATGAGAAAGACATTCAGTTTATGATCGGAATTGGGCAGAAAAAGATATCAAACTATCATGTGAACAACGTTCCAATAGAATTTGCGTCCAACTCGCCTAGCTATAAAGTTGCACTATCATATTGGCATCACCACGAAGAAATCTTCCACAGAACAAAAAACGACCTGCTAAAGACCTACGATGACGGATTTGTTTCAGATACTCTGTCATTTAAAAGAGAGGGTAGCGGATATGTTCTTAAACTTGATGAAACTGAAACAAACATTAATCTGACAGAGAAGTTTGACGAAGATTTTCTCCTATTCGGAAACCTAATCCAACCATTTCACAGACACAACGCATATTTCAAATACCAAGGCAAGATCAAAGGTGAGGACTCCAAAGGCATAGCATTTATCCAAAAGGTCGCTATTAACATGCCGTTCATCCCTTGGCGATGGGGCAGGACATTCTTTGAAAATGGGGCGCAACTCGATTTTTATGAGCCACGAGTCTTGGTACCGGTCTTTAAAAGCCTTAACTTCAAGATCGACGATGAAGTCTACCTATTCAACAAAAAAGGGACGATATCCTTAGAGGACAAAGGCAAAAGCCCCCGATGGAGACTGAGTGGAGAGACCAAAAATGGAGAAGAGATCGAAGCGAAGATCGAGACTACTGGGCATGCATGCCAGATATTTGAGACACAACGGAGCAGGTTCTTGTATAACGAGTATCCATCAAAGATGACATACCTTAAGATAAAGAAGGGCGGTGAAACCCTATACTCTCTTGACGATCTGGGCAGAAGCGCCACAAATTGTGAGGACGCCTATTATTCCAATGTCCTTGGCAGGAAATAATTGACCAAAGGCTTATATCCTTCTTTTTTGTAGACTCCTAGTTTGTGATATTATGCAGTGGGAAGTAAGAATCGGTTACAAGGCAGGAGTTCAAGACACAGAGGGAGAGTCTACGCTTAGGGGTCTTAAAACCCTAGGGTTTGAAAAGGTGAAAACTGTCCACGCCTCCAAGGTATACAGGATCGAAGGTGATTATTCAAAGGAGGAAATCGAAGAGATGTGCAGGCGTTTATTGGCTAACCCCGTGAGTCAGAACTATACCATAGTGGAGGTCAAGGAGTCCCAGTAATGGTTGAGATCGAGATACTCGCTGCAAACGACGACAAACTCTTGAAGATAAGCCTGGAGGGACAACTCTCGCTGAACCTGGGGGAAATGCAGAGGATCAAGGAGTACTACCAAGTTGCAGAGCGTAACCCTACAGATATTGAGCTTGAGACACTGGCTCAGACCTGGTCAGAGCACTGCTTTCACAAGACCTTCAAAGGCAAAATTCTGATGGGACAAGACAGAATAGAAAACCTCCTGAAAATGACAGTTGCCAAGGTGACAAGAGAACTTGATACTGAATGGTGCTTCTCAGTCTTTGAGGACAATGCAGGCATCGTAGACTTTGAAGATGACATAGCAGTGGCATTCAAAGTTGAGACCCATAACCACCCCTCTGCCCTAGAGCCATTTGGCGGAGCAGCCACAGGGGTAGGAGGGGTAATAAGAGATATCCTCGGCGTCTGGGGAGAGCCGATCGCGAATACAAACGTTTTATGTTTCGGGCCTCTTGACATGCCATACAGCGAGGTGCCTCAGGGCAGCAAGCACCCGAGATTCATCTATTCCTACGTAGTAAAAGGGATCGGGAGCTACGGTAACAACATGGGCATCCCCACCGTCAATGGAGCCATATTCTTCGATGAAAGCTATACCGGAAACCCGTTGGTTTACTGTGGCACAGTCGGTCTTGTTCCCAAAAGCAAATACGTTAAAAACACAAAGCCCGGGGATGCGGTCCTGCTGGTAGGTGGGAGGACCGGGCGTGATGGGATTCATGGAGTGACGTTTGCCTCCATTGAGCTTGATGAAGAGTCTGAGGAGACATCCGGCTCTGCGGTGCAGATAGGCGATCCTATACAGGAGGAGAGGATGAAGCGTGCCATCTTGAAGATCAGGGATCTTATGTTGGGATCGGCGATAACCGATCTTGGTGGTGGAGGACTATCTTCGGCTGTAGGTGAAATGGCGGAGAGATCGGACTGTGGAGCAGTGGTCTACTTGGATCGGGTGCCGTTGAAATATCCTGACATGATGCCATGGGAGATCTGGACATCCGAGTCTCAGGAGAGGATGCTTATCTCTGTGCCTAAACGTAACCTTGACCAGGTAACAAAGGTCTTTGAGGAGGAGGATGTGGAGGCAACATCCGTAGGCGAGTTCATACCAGAACAAACCCTGAAGCTTATGTTCAAGGATGAAGTCGTAGGAGAGCTTGATATTGACTTCATGTTCAACGGGATCCCGGAGATTACAAGAAGGGCCCATTGGAGTCTGGACCAATTTCCGGAGCCAAACTTTGAGGCGTCTGAGGATCTTACACGCTCTTTATCAGATATATTGGCATCTCCTAATATAGCGAGCAAGGAATCGGTGATAAGAACCTATGATCACGAAGTGAAGGCAATCAGTGTCATTAAACCCTTGCAGGGTGTCCTTATGGATGGCCCAGGAGATGCTTCTGTCCTAAAACCACTCTATGATTCATGGAAGGGGGTTGTTATATCTAATGGAATCAATCCGGAATATGGCAAGATCGATGCTTACTGGATGGCAGCATCTGCCATTGACGAGGCTGTCAGGAACAACGTTGCAGTTGGTGGACGAAGGATCGCGTTGCTTGACAATTTCTGCTGGGGGAACCCGGAGAAGCCAGACCGCTTGGGCTCTTTGGTTAGGGCTGCTCAGGCCTGTTATGACACAGCCTCCAAGCTTGGAACGCCGTTTATCTCAGGGAAAGACAGCTTATATAACGAGTCTGCAAACGGTCCGATAACCCCCACCCTCTTAATCTCGGCTCTCGGCATAATGCCTGATGTGAGGAAGGCTGTTTCCATGGATATAAAAAGTGCGGATAATCTCGTCTATATAGTTGGCGAGACTTTTGATGAGCTCGGTGGGTCCCACTACTACAAGATTCATGGTTTTCTAGGTAATACAGTGCCAAAAGTCAACGCGAAAACTGCGAAGACAATAATGGATGCTCTGACAAGTGCGATTGATAAGGGGCTAGTCAGGTCATGCCACGACCTTTCTGAGGGAGGGTTGGCTGTATCTTTAGCAGAGATGGCGTTCTCTGGCGGCATCGGTGTTGAGGCTCGGCTTGATAAAGTTCCCGTTGGTGGAAAGATCAGGGATGATCATATTCTGTTCTCGGAGTCGAATAGCAGATTCCTAGTGGAGATAACTAAAGATAGTCAGGATAAGTTTGAGGAGATAATGGCGGATAAAGTCTTTGCCCGGATTGGGCAGACGATATCTGATGAAGAACTTAGAGTCTCTGGCTCTAAAGGTCAGTTGATCTCCTCTGATCTAGGGACTTTAAAAGAGAGTTGGCAGGGGACCTTGAGGTGATGACGTGAAGATCGAGGATATAAGGTTCTGCATCATAAGGGCGCCAGGCACCAACTGCGACATAGAGACGCAGTATGCCTTGGAGTACTTTGGTACAAAGGCAGAGGTTGTCCACATAAATCAGCTCCTTGATAAAGAGAAGGATTTAGCGTCTTATCATGGGCTTGTTATCCCTGGTGGGTTTTCGTTCGGAGATCATATACGGTCTGGAGCGATCTTGGGGAAGACTCTGCAGTATAAATTCGGCGGTTTATTGAGGGACTTTGCAGATGAAGGTAAGCCGATTTTGGGTATTTGCAACGGCTTTCAGGTATTGATTGAATCAGGACTTCTGCCTGGATCTGAAAACAACGACGAAGTTCTAAAAGCTGCTCTTGGAACAAATGTTTCTTCGAAATTCGAGGATCGATGGGTGTATCTTAAGAGGATGGATGAGAGTAGATGTATTTTCACATCTAACAGCGGTGGACTTGTTCGAATGCCTGTAGCTCATGGCGAGGGCAAGTTAATCCTGCCCCCTGATGAGGAAGAGCGGCTTTTAAACGAACTTGAAGAGAAAGGTCAGATAGTCTATAAATATGCCACGGATGATGGGAGTTTAGCCCGGGGTTCTTATCCTGAAAATCCGAACGGCTCTATTGCTGACATCGCTGGCATATGCAATCCTTCCGGATCAGTCTTTGGTCTTATGCCGCATCCTGAGAGGGCCTTCCAGAGGATAACCTATCCTGACTGGACCCGGACAGGACTTGAGGATGTGGGGGATGGCTTTTCTATTTTTAAGAATATGTCTGACTATATAGTGAAGAAGTTTTGACTAATAAAAAGGGCCAAACTTTATTATCCACCTAGTAGGGATATATAACTGGTAAGATGAAGCTTAAAAAAACCTTCGCCAGCATATATTTTATAGAGATTCCAGAGGATCTTATAAGATTCACTGCATGGAAGGAAGGGGACGAGATTGAGGTCCTCTCCGGCACTACTGTTTCTCCTAGAAAAGGGGACTTGATACTTAGAAAGGTTGATTGAATTATGAAACGAAGGAGGCCTCGCCGCTTTTCATGAGTCAACACTATGAGGCATATTCTTATAATCAGGTCTAGAGTCAGCCGAATTGACGAAAACGTTAAATAAAATTAAAAATATCCTTGCTCGGTGATTGTTATGGATACTACTGGTTATTCAGAGGACAGGGTTTTTTTCTTCACCTCAGAATCGGTGTCAGAGGGGCATCCTGATAAGATTGCGGATCAGATATCGGACGCTGTATTGGATGCGGCCTTGGCAGGGGACCCGGAGAGCAGGGTTGCCTGTGAGACGTTGCTTACAACCGGCGTAGTATTTGTTGCCGGTGAGATCACGACAAAAGCCCAGCTGGACATTCCGAAGATTGTGAGGGACACAATAAGAGATATAGGTTATACAGATGCGCGGATGGGATTCGATGCCGACTCGTGCGCGGTCATTGTTGCTATTGATAAACAGTCTCCCGACATTGCTCAGGGTGTGGATCAAACTGAGGAACATGAGCAGGGTGCAGGGGATCAGGGCCTGATGTTTGGCTATGCTACCAACGAGACACCCGAATATATGCCACTGCCGATCTCGCTTGCCCACAAACTTACGATGCGCCTGTCAGAATGCAGGAGAAAAGGGATTCTGCCGTTCTTAAGACCTGATGGAAAATCACAGGTGACCGTTGAATACCATGGTCTGGAAGCTAAAAGAGTAGAGGCCGTTATCATAGCTGCCCAGAACGATGGCACCCTTTCCAATGACGCTGTGAAAAAGGAGATAGTAGAGCATGTGATCAAGGCCGTTGTTCCCTCTGAGCTTCTTGATGACAACACGAAATTCTTTGTGAATGAGACTGGGCGGTTTGTCGTCGGTGGTCCTCATGGTGATACCGGGCTTACTGGCAGGAAGATTATCGTGGACACCTATGGGGGGCGTGGGAGCCATGGCGGCGGGGCTTTCTCTGGGAAGGATCCGTCGAAGGTGGACAGGTCTGCTTCGTATATGGCGCGGTATGTTGCGAAGAACGTCGTTGCTGCCGGGTTGGCGGATAGGTGTGAGTTGCAGCTGTCATACGCCATCGGCGTGCCAGAGCCTATCTCTGTGAATCTCAGCACTATGGGCACTGCCAAGATATCTGAGGAGGATATAATTGAGCTTATAAAGAAACACTTTGACTTAAGGCCGAGTGCTATAATAGACTATCTTAAGCTTAGGCGTCCTATCTATAGGAACACGGCCGCTAACGGTCACTTCGGGAGAGAGCATCCTGACTTTACGTGGGAGAAGACAGACAAAGCAGATGTCTTAAGGAAGGATGCGGGGCTTTAGAGTCATAGGATTCTCTAAGTTCTTTCATTCGTCTTTCCATTTTGTATCTACGTTCGGGCAAAGTTTAAGTCATGAAACGTGGACATCTTAAACGTTTAAAATGGACTACAGTGAGCTGGCAAAGGTCTATGAGGAGCTTGAGGCTACAACTAGTAAGCTTGAGAAGACCGAGATCATATCAATTTTCTTGAAAAGAATCCCGAGAGACCTACTGAACATCGTCCCCCTGCTTTTGATGGGGGGGGTTTTTCCGGAATGGAGCCCTCTTGAGCTGGGTGTGGGGCCGGGTCTTTTATATGATTCCATCTCGTTTGTGAGTGGAAAAAATAAAAAGGATATTGAAGTTTTACTACGGGAAGAAGGGGATATTGGGCTTGCTGTTGAGCGTCTTGCTTCTGAGAAGAAATTTAAAAAAGAGGTTCAATCATCTCTTTTTACTAGAAAACTGTCCATCCAGGATCTTTATGATACGTTTGAGAAGATTTCAACGACATCGGGAAGCAAGTCTCAACAGAGGAATGTTAGACGGATATCGAATCTCTTGTCGAATTCCTCCCCTCAGGAGGCGAAGTACATCACGAGGACGATCCTTAAAGAACTTCGAGTCGGTGTGGCAGAGGGCCTAGTAAGAGACGCTATTGCTAAGGCGTTTGATTGTCCTGTAAAAATCGTTGAGAGAGCCTTCATGCTTACAAATGACTTCGGAAAAGTGGCTGTTACAGCCGCTGAGGATGGGGAGAAGGGGCTTGGAAGCCTATCAATGGAAATCGGCGTGCCTTTAAAGCCTATGCTTGCGCAGATCACCTCTTCCATGGAGCAGGGCTTGGAGGATGCAGGCAGAGCCGGGATTGAGATAAAATATGATGGCGCCAGGGTTCAGATCCATAAGCATGGAGATAAAGTTAAGATATTCTCTAGACGGCTTGAGGATGTAACAAACGCCCTTCCAGACATAGTACAGAATACTCTTGAGGCTGTTAAGGTGGAAGATGTCATCCTTGATGGTGAGGCTGTCGCCATCGATCCTGAGACTAACAAGCCGAGACCGTTTCAGGATATGCTGAGGAGGTTTAGACGTAAGTATGATGTCAAGAAATCTGCTGAGAAGATGCCCTTTGTTGTCTATGTCTTTGATATCCTATTTCTTGATGGTGAGAATTTGATCGACCTAAGTTTTGAGGAGAGAAGAAGAAAGCTGGATGATACTGTTAATCCAATAAAGGATAAATTTGAGTTAGCAGAGCAGCTTGTTTCCACCGATATGAATGAAATTGATAAATTTTATCAGAGATCATTGAAGATAGGTCATGAGGGGGTTATGATAAAAAACCTGGATGCCGCCTATATACCCGGTGCCCGGGTGGGCCATATGTATAAGATTAAGCCTGTGATGGAGACATTGGATCTTGTCATAATCGGGGCCTTATGGGGCACCGGTAAGAGGGTGGGATGGTTGAGTTCTTATCTCTTGTCTGCTAGAGATGAGACTACAGGAGAGTTTGTTTCCCTTGGCAGGGTTGGTACAGGTGTTACAGAAGAGCAGTTGGATGAGTTTACTAGGCTCTTAAAGCCGCTTGTAGAGTACGAGTCTGGGAGCGAGGTTGTGATTAAGCCTGAGATTGTTGTTGAGATAGCGTACCAGGAGATTCAGAAGTCGCCTAAATACAGGTCTGGATATGCATTGAGGTTTCCCCGGGTTATTAGGAGG
>JAZFTJ010000119.1:0-13923 GCA_036446635.1 Hydrothermarchaeales archaeon (SeqCode)
CACTTTTTCTTTGGTCTATCCCAATAAGGATTTTTACATTTTGGACATTCTATCACGTTTAAATAATCTTTTAAATAATATAAATGGTGAAATACTTTTTTGGTAATTTTTACACTAAAAAATAGGAGGCTGCCATAATCCCAGTCAAAGCGCTACGAGAAGCCCTTGTAAACTCAGTTTGCCATAGAGATTATAGGAACCCGAAGGGAAACGAGATTGCCATTTTCAAGGACAGGGTAGAGATCTACAACCCCGGCAGCTTCCCTGATGGATTTGACTCCAGAGGATTACATACTGGGCGAGGAACGGTCTGATTATTAGGGGTCAAATAGTTGCGTTTAACATACATTAAATAAGTCTTACGTATAGTTAAACGTCGTCTGGGAGAACTTTCCATGTTGAAACGGCGAAATCGAAACGATGAGCGAACTAGAAAATGAAAGGATTTGATTGCCTTGCCTGAAAATAATAATAAACAGCCGTATAGAGATAATTCCGATCAGATAAACATAAGCCGGAAACGATCAGTTAGAGCATTGTTAATAGTTGCAGGAACCTTTTTTGTAGGGCTCGGAATTATTGGAATATTTTTGCCTGTTTTGCCTACTACACCTTTTCTTTTACTTGCTACCGCATGCTATGCCAGAAGTTCAGAAAGATTTTACAATTGGCTCTTAAATAACAAATGGTTTGGAAATTACATTAAGAATTATCGAGAAGGAAAAGGGGTTCCATTAAAACTAAAGGTTTTATCCATTTCTTCTTTATGGATAACAATAGGATATTCAGTTATCTTTATAATTCACATTTTTCTAGTTAGAACCATTTTGATTCTAATAGCGATTGGCGTTACTATACACATCCTCTCTACTCGAACTTTAAAACAATGAAAGAAGAGGATGATAACAGATGCTTGAAATGGTTTTGGAACAGAAAACTTTTACGCCTTCGCCTAACAGAGCGTATCTTGCTTCGCTACGCGTCGCCCAAATCCAGCTTCATGGCTGGACTTCAGATACACTCGAAGCGTTATATGAAATCTCCGTCTGGGAGAGAAAAATGACCAACTCCGACAAAAGAAAACGCTAATGCAAAAGTATAATTAAATTCATGAAAAATAAGTTTAAAAGGAGGCTGATAAAATGGCAGTCGAAAGTGTTGGTGAAAAATATAGATGTAATGTCTGCGGAAACGAGGTCACAGTGACAAAGGTGGGCGGCGGAACGCTTGTCTGTTGTGATCAGGATATGGAAAAGCTAAAATAAATCTTTTAATAGGCCAATGTGTGTCCGGTCTAAAAGCTGAAGATCTTTTTCTGAAAGATAACTAGCGGAAGCGTTGCCAGTATTATGATGCCCACAGTCTTTGGAAGGCTCCTTGTTAACTGATAACTCTTTCCAGCGATAAAGAGGAAAGCGAAAAGCGCCATGAATATGGGAATTGGATTCGGCTTTTGTTGCTTCTTCCTCTGAGCCTGCTTTTTAACCATTTGTCAACCTCTTCGACGACTGACACCCATTATTTCTTCTTGTATATGTTTCTTCTGTGCCCAATAATTGTTACCTGGATTGTTTTCGAACTCTCATCAATATCTGCAATGGCTCTATAATCTCCTAATCCTTAGTTTGTAATCCCCTCTTCCAGTCAGTTTTTCAAAATAGTGAAATGGATTCTCTTTTGTTGAAATTATCTTATTGAAAATTCTTCTCTTTAAATCTTTAGACTGCTTATTTAGGAAATCGATTACTTCTTCATCGAAGATTACTTCGTACATTAAATGCCTAGCCTCTTTTTTGCCTCGGCTTCAGTCAAAAAACTTCCCTTTCTGATTCTTTCTCTTGCCTTATCGATTGCATTAATAGTTTCTTTGCTGAGTTCCGGCTCAGTTTTACACTTTTCAGCTATAAATAACACTTTTTTGATTACTTCGTCGTAACTTTCGTTTTTATATTCTCTAAAGAGGTCTAGTTGATGTTTTGTGTCTTCATAGATTTTTATCGTTGTAGTAGACATTTTTTTTCACAGTTTACTTTGGTATACCTAGGTATACTTAAATCTTTCTATTAGTTCCTTTAATCAGATATCGACATATCTTTTGATTGTAGCAGAAATTAGATGAAAACGAAGGACCCACAGACATCAAAGAGTCCGAGAAGCAGGTGAAAATTTGAAAGAAGACATAATGCAGTCTTGTGTTACTTCAGTAACAAATAAAACAAAATTCAGGCTTTCTGTTACTTAAATAATAGCATCAAGTAAGCCAGACCTTCATCTTTTTATGTTCTATATGATTTTTATCGAGGATGCCCATGGCCTTGTCAACTTCGGCTTCGGATACAACTAAACCATTTTTTACTCTGATAGCGTCAAGGAACTTCAGACCTCTGTAAAACCTAACCTTGTCTACCGTTGACTTGCCCCCGACTTTGTACTCAAAGAGAGTCATCGGTTTTAGTATATCATGAGAGTCTATCAAAAAAGGCCTCCCCCAAACAACAACACCCTCTCTTGCCACATTCTCTATGAAAGAGTCATCTATGTCTGATAAATTTGTCATAGTGATCTGGGCATTCCGATCGCAACCCGCGTTGACAAAAGCATACTCAATCTCTTTGCGCGCAATCTTTGCTAGATCGATTTTCTCTGGGTCCTCTTCGGAATCGAATATCAACAGAATATCGACATCCGACCCCCTCTCCTCATCGCCTCGAGCGACGCTTCCATAAATTATGAGATGGGCCAATTTCGGTATTTTTTGGGCAGCGTAAAAGAGCTCGGAAATGAGCACTTTAAACTCCTTTTTTATCCCAGCCATCTCTCGATTACCTCCAGGTTTTTGAATGCTTCTTTAACGATGTCTCCATTCCCTTTCCTTCCATAAAATCTGCCCGCTCGTAAGCCATCTATAGTCTCAAAGGCCACAGCAATATCAATCTCGTTATGTTTTCTTAAAAATCCAGGAATTTGATTGTGTTTATCGGGATGTTCCTTGTACTTCTCTTCCAAACCTACAGCTGTATAATGGTGGGCAGAGCCGAAGATCAGCTCTATTATTGCTTTGACGTGCTTCTGGGAATCAACTGCCAACTCCTTGGCGCTCTCTTCTAATTGTTTTCCTGTTTCTATATGTCCCTCTGCCTTCATGTTACTAAAGTATCAAACAACTGATATTTAAGCTTATTGGTTACTTAAGTAACAATATTAGTCCTATCATTCATCTCGAAAAAAGCGTGTGAACCCAATTTAATTTTATAATTGTAAGGAAGTACGACAAAAAAGATCAACCAGAACATTATTATACACCAATACCAAACCCAACCATAGGTGAAATATTATGGCAACAGGTACTGTAAAATGGTTCAATGCAGCCAAGCACTTTGGCTTTATTGAACAGGATGGCGGGGGAGACGTCTTCGTCCATTCAAGCGCTATCGATGACGGGAGCATAATAAAAGAAGGAGACAAGGTAGAGTTTGACATAGAAGAGGGCGATAGAGGATTAAAAGCGGTCAACGTTAAAAGGAGATAAACACCAAAATTTTAAAAGCATCTGCCTTCTGTTTTTATTCAAATACTAAAAATAGTTATACCCTCTATAGCATAGGCCTTCATCATGGACCAAGATGAGCTTAAAGGTGCATTCGAGAACGCCTACTGTGAGGTCACAAAAAGATACCCCAAAAAAGACAGCATAAAAGCAGAGTTCTACCCATACGCGGGGATAAAGGAGACCATAAGAAAAAGAAACAACAAGATAATCGCAAGAGTCTCCGACATCTTCCAAGACGCACCCCATAACGTCATCTGGGCCATCGCCATCGTGATGGTCTCAAAGATCGAGAGAAAAAGATATCCAAACGAATACAACCGCATAATAAGAGACTACATCAACACAGACACGATAAGAGAAAAACATAAAAGGATCAGGAAAACCCGGGGGAGGAGAAGAAGGCTCATCACCAAAGGGGACCACTACGATCTAAACATGAGCTTTGACAGAGTCAACAGCAGATATTTTGACAACAGATTAAAAAAGCCAAGGATAACATGGGGCAGCCGAAGAACATACAACAAGTTCGGCCACTTTGATGAAACAAGAAACACAGTGATGATAAGCAAAACCCTGGACAGCAAGAAGATCCCCCCGTATTTCCTAGACTTTATAATGTACCACGAACTCCTGCACACCACACAGAAAACAATCTACAAAAACGGGAGACGAAGCGTCCATAACAGATGGTTTAAAAAAGAAGAACAAAAACACGAAAAATACGAAGAAGCAACGGCCTTGATGAAGAAAATAAGCAGACAAAAAAGAGTGACATAGAAACAGGCGTGAAAAGGGGTCAAAGCCAGAAACCCACTAGAAAACAGATAAAATATTTATCCATCAAACACTATATAACAATGGGGTGATTTTTTGAAGAGAATACTGTCCCCGGTCGATGGGTCAAAAAACTCAGACCTCGCAGTAAAAGAGAGCGGGATTTTAGCAAAGAAATTCAAAGCAAACCTGACACTTCTCTACGTTGCACACACAGAGACCTCTTTTTCAAGACAATACGCCGATGAATACGCTGACGATTCAAATGTCAGCTATATGAGCGAGATCGATAAAAAAGAGGCCGATGATATCTTAAAACAAGCTCTAGAGACCACTAAAGCCACTGGTGTAAAGCCTGAGACAGCTATTAGAATGGGAGAACCTGCCAACGAAATCCTGGAGTTTGCAACAGAAAATGACATCGATTACATCGTGATGGGCTCAAGAGGACTAAGCGGGATAAAAAAATTCCTAATGGGAGGCGTCAGCACCAGGGTCATGGAACACAGCCACTGCTCTGTATTAATAGTAAAAGGAGAAACAAATATTTCCAAAATCGAGGCACCACTCGCATACACGGTGTAAAAGCGTAATCACCGACACGGAAAAAAGATAAAAGATCCAAAATATCCCGGATCAACTACCCCGGAAGAACCCCCAAGATAATTGGAGTGCAGACCTAAAAGACAAGTATACCTATTAGTCCCACTATCAAAACCTTTTCAATGCTTCTCCCAGACCTTCCACTATCCTCTGATGTCTTTCGCAGAACTCACCCCTCTCAAGCTGAGACTGAACAGGTCCTTCTGAGTATGGGCGTCGAACAGTCTGCAAGACGGGTCTTCACATACGCTGCTGAAAAAAGGGTTGAAGACTACACAGAGCCAAACTACAAACCCAAAGAAAAAGCCCTAGAAACAACAGCTACCAGAATACTGAAACAAGAAGACATAGAGGGCCTTGAGAAAGTCTATACAGACAACAAAGTGACCATATACAAACTCAAAGAATAAAAAAAAGAAAAAAGGCACCCTCAGTTAGTGAGAGTGTCAATCAAGTTACCCGTCGAATCCACGATATCAAGCCGAACTGCGATACGACCATCAAGCCGGTGTGTAGCACAGCTAAAACACGGATCATGAGCACGAATCGCCATCTCAACCATATTCAAAATACCCTGATCATACTGCCCATCCTTGATCAGAGCCTTAGCAGCCATACCAGCGGACATGTTAATCGCAGCGTTATTGTTCGTCGTAGCCACAATCAAGTTCACATTCGTCACTATGCCGTTGTCATCGGTCTCATAGTCATGGAAAAGCGTACCACGAGCAGCCTCAATAACACCGACACCACGGGCAGCACGAGGTTCACACTTGACACGCAGATCAGTCGACGTGATCTCAGGATCATTCAAGAGCTCAATAGACTTCTCCGCAGCATAAAGCATCTCGATAAGACGAGCCCAATGATAAAGCAACGTCAGTTGCACAGGCCTGCCAAACGAATCCCTGAAAACCTTAAGCGCATCATTAGCCAACGGCGTTGTGATTTTGTCACAGACATTGATACGGGCAAGACTGTTCACACGAAACACACCAACCGGATTATCCGTGTCCATAACAAGATCGCCATCATCCTTGTCATACGGGAACTTCACATAAGTCCACGGCATCACCTTCTCACTGATATGATCCATGTAGTCTTTGCCATCAAACTCCTTATAGGAGCCGTCTTTCTTCATCATACGAAGCTTGCCATCATAGAAGTTCAACGCACCATCATCGTCCACAGTACCAAGGAACGAAGTATCAAAGACAGCCATAGACTTCACTATATCCATATACTTCGGAAAGATATTGTCCACCGCATTCTGAAGACTAAACTTCGCAAAATCAAGGAGCTCAGCAGAGTTGTTCTTAAGCGACAAAAGCTCGTCCGAGGCAATAGGCTTAGACCACCCACCAGGAACACTCACCACAGGATGAATAGCCCGAGCACCAATAAGCTGACAATTAGTCTGCGCCATAAAACGCATACGGACAACAGTCTTCGCAAGATCCGGATTCGCACGCACAATGCCAAACACATTACGATCCTTATAATCCGCCTTCGGACCAATAACAAAATCCGGACCAGACAAGAAATAAAAATGCGCAATATGGCTCTCAATATAATGGTTCAAAAGAGCAAGCTCACGAATCTTCTTCGCAGCAGAAGGAGGATCCACACCAAAGACAGCATCACACGCCTTAGACGACGCGAGATGATGCGCCCACGGACACACACCACAGATACGAGGAGTAATACGCGGCAAGTCCTCAACAGGCCTACCGACACAGAACTTCTCAAAACCACGCATCTCAACAACATTAACCTGCGTATCCGACACATTACCGCTGTCATCAAGCTGAATCGTCACCTTAGCATGCCCCTCAATCCTAGAAACCGGCTGAATAGTAATTTGCTTCATAACTCTTCACCCCCTATCTCCCAGGAAGAGGCCTAAGCCTATTCTTAGCCCCTATAAACCTGTTAAAAGTCGCTCTCCTATCAAGGACACTGGATGGATCAATGCCAATAGACGAAAGAGCACCCATCATATCCACCATAGGATTCGCGCCCTCACGGATCGGGCCATAACAACCCTCACAAGGCATGTTACCAGCAATACACCGAGGCGTCTTCTGAGCACCACCACAGCCACCAAGAGTCACAGGACCAAGACACAGATAACCGAGCTCAAGCATACACCGCTTCTCATCTGGAATAGGCTCAAGATTCCTCTTAAGCTGAATATCTGCCTTCATCTTCCTCTCACGAGGACAATAATCGCATTCACTGACCTCCGGAAGACTCCACGATGTACCCTCAAGAAGCGAAGTAATAGCCTCCGCAATATGCCAACTAGCAGGCGGACAGCCCGGAATCTTAAGATCCACATTCACAACCTCCTCAACAGCATAAACCCTGTCAAGAGGCGCAGGAAGATTATCACTTGGAACCTCACCCGGCTCAGTGGACTTCATATTCTTAAAAACAGTCTCACGCATATCATCCATAGTGTACATGTTCGCAAGACTTGGAATACCTCCCTGAGTCGCACACGCACCCATAGCAATCAAAGTACCAACCTTGTCACGCATCTCCTTTGCAAGATGCTTCTGCTCCTCATCCCTGATACCGCCGGTCAGAATACCAACGTCTGCCTCGGGAAGCTCTATCGAATCTCTCTCAGCTTCCTGCCCATAGTATTTCCAATCCATCAGCACAGGTATATGAACAAACTCGATCTTCTCAAGGAGATCAATAAGAGGCTCCCCGATATCAAGAAGCGAAAGTTCACATCCCCCGCATATGGTAAGCCATTCTTCAGATATAGTTACCAACCGAATTCACCCCTGAAAATTTATTGTTGTTGTATATTGTTATACATTCTATAAATATTCTTCTCTAAATCAAGATAAGGTCTACTGATTCTTGCCAGACAGGATTTATATACAGCCTAAGTGCCAAAGATTGGACATGGAAGATGTTCCAGACCTATACAAAAAAAGAGTCCTGGTACTCGGTTGCGGCAACATTCTCTTTGGAGACGACGGATTCGGAGTAGAAGTTGCAAGATACATAAACGAAAACTACCAAGTCCCAGAGGACATCGAGGTCATGGACGTCGGCACAGGAGTAAGAAACATACTTTTTAACATGATACTCTACGAGGGAGGGCCCGAGAAGATCATAATAGTAGATGCTGTGGACAAAAACAGAAAACCAGGAGAGGTATTCCAAATAAACCTAGACGACATACCTAAAAACAAGACAGACGACTTTTCTCTTCATGAAATGCCAAGCTCAAACATGCTACGCGAGCTAAGAGACTTCATCGGAATAGATGTAAAAGTACTCGTATGCCAGACAAAACACATACCAGAAGAAGTAGAGATGGGACTCTCAGATGAAGTAAAAAAAGCAATACCCGAGGCATCAGAGAAGATAATGCAAAAACTCATCAAAAAATCAGAATAAAAGATATAAATGTCAAAGACCAAATAAACACGGGGGTTAAATGACAAAAAAATCTGCAATGGTCATAGGCGGGGGAATAACAGGCATGCAAGCCAGCCTAGACCTAGCAGATATGGGCTACAAAGTCTACCTCGTAGAGAAAAACCCCAGCATCGGGGGGAACATGGCAAAACTCGACAAAACATTCCCCACGCTGGACTGCGCCGCATGCATCATAACACCCAAACTCGTGGACACCGGGAGCCACCCCAACATCGAACTACTAACCTACAGTGAAGTTAAAAAGATCAGCGGAGAGGCGGGCAACTTCAAAGTCAAAGTCCTCAAAAAAACACGATATGTAGATGTCGAAAAATGCACAGGATGCGCAGCATGCGTACAGGCATGCGTTCAAAAAGGAAAGATACCAGACGAACACAACGAAGGCATGGGCAAGAGAGGCGCAATATACATACCCTTCCCACAAGCAGTCCCACTAAAGGCGACAGTAGACCCCGAAACCTGCCTATACCTAACAAAGGGAAAATGCGCCCAAAAATGCATCAAAGCATGCGGACCAGAGGCCATAGACTACGAAATCAAAGACGAGGAAATCGAACTTGACATAGGCAGCATAATCCTGGCAACAGGATTCAAGCTAGACGACCCCGCCAAGAAACCCGAATACGGATATGGCATATATCCAAACGTTATAACAAGCCTACAGATAGAAAGACTCCTAAGCCCAAGCGGGCCCACACGCGGAGAAGTAAAAAGACCAAGCGACGATAAGCACCCCAAGAAAGTAGCCTTCCTACAATGTGTCTGCTCAAGAGATACAAACACCAACATCTACTGCTCAAGATTTTGCTGCATGCAGGCCATAAAAGAGGCCATACTCCTAAAAGAACACGACCCCGAGGTCGAGGTAACCATCTTCTACATAGACATCCGGGCATTCGGAAAAGGATACGAGGAGCTCTACAACAGGGCAAAAGACGAGTTCAAAATAAAATTCGTAGAAGGAAGAATAGCAGAGATCGCCCAGAAAGAAGACAAAAACCTCATAACAAGAAGCGAGGACATAAAAGAAGGGGGCATAGTCGAAAACGAATTCGACCTCGTAGTACTATCTGTAGGAGCCATACCAAACCCCCTACCAAAAGAGATAGGCATAGAAGTACCTCTCTGGAAAGACGGCTTCTTTGAAGCCAAAAACCAGTACCATGACGCAGCAGCAACACAGATCCCAGGCATATTCATAGCAGGATGCGCAGAAGGACCCAAAGACATACCCGACAGCGTGACACAAGCATCAGCCGCAGCCATGCAGGCAGCAATAACCCTAGAGGCCGCAAAATGACAGAAGAAGAGCCAAGAGTCGGAGTATACGTCTGCAACTGCGGAACAAACATAGCAGGAGTAGTGGATGTAGACCAGGTCGTAGAATACGCAAAAACACTCCCAAACGTCGTCCACGCAAAAAAATTCATGTACACATGCAGCTCACCAGCACAAGACGAGATAAAAGACGACATAAAAAAACACAACCTCAACAGAGTCGTCGTAGCCAGCTGCTCACCCAAGATGCACGAAAAAACATTCAGAGCCGCAGTAAAAGCAGGAGGACTAAACCCCTACCTATACGAACAAGCAAACATAAGAGAACACTGCAGCTGGGTACACGCAGACGAACCCGAAAAAGCCACAGAAAAAGCCAAAGACCTCGTCAGAATGGCAATAGCCAAAGCCAGACTCCTAAACCCCCTGGACCCCAAGAAGATAGATGTCATAAAAACCGTCACAGTAATCGGTGCAGGAACAGCAGGAATAAAAAGCGCACTGGACATAGCAAAACAAGGCTTCAAAGTACACCTTTTAGAAAAAACACCCTTCATCGGAGGAAAAAACGCACTAAAAAACAGTCTCCCATTCACAGAGGAAAGCCCAAAAGAAACCATAGGTAATCTGACAAACGCCATAGCAGAGGAAAAAAACATCACCATACACACAAACACAGAACCAGAAGAACTGGGAGGATACTTGGGAAAATTCGAGATCACAGCAACCAAGAAACCAAGACACGTAAAACCATGCAAAAACTGCGGCAAATGTATCGAAGTCTGCCCGGAAGAGACAGACAACGAATACGACCACGGCATATCAAAGAGAAAAGCCATCTACATCCCATACACCACCGCATACCCAAGCTATCCCGCGATAGACATGGAAACATGCACAAAATGCGGAGAATGCATCAAGGCATGCCCAGAAAATGCCATAGACCTAGAAGAAAAACCAGAAGAGATCGAGATCAAAACAGGCACAATAATAGTCGCAACAGGAACAGACCACTACAGGCCAAAAGAAGGAGAATACGGATGGGGGCAAAGCAAAAAGATCATAACCCAGCCCCAGCTAGAAAGACTCCTTGACCCAGAAGGACCAACAGAGGGAAAACTCGAGAAAACCCCCAAAAACATCGCGTTCATAAGCTGCGTAGGATCCAGACAGACCAAAACAGAAGAAGACGAAAAAGTAAACGAATACTGCTCAAGAACATGCTGCACAGTATCCATCAAAAACGCCATCACAATCAAAGACCGATACCCGGACACAAGCGTATTCTACCTCTGCCGAGACATCAGGACATACGGCAGAAACGAATACCTATACAGAGATGCCTTGGAAAAAAATATAATCATCCTACAATACGAGCAAGAAACACCGCCACAGGTCGAGGTCCAAAACGACAAAGCAGTCATAACGATAAACGACATACTGAGCAGAAACACAATCCAGATATCCGCAGAACTCGTAGTCCTAGCCACAGGCACAGAGCCAAGACGAGACTCGGAAAAAATAGGGGGAGCCCTCAAACTCAACAGAAGCGCAGACGGATTCTTCCAAGAAGCACACATAAAACTCAGACCCCTCGAGACATCCACCGAGGGAATATTCCTCGCAGGCACATGCCAAAGCCCAAAGAACATGCAAGAATCCATCGCATCAGCCTCAGCAGCGGCAGCCAAAGCATCCACACCTCTTGTCACAGGCGAAGTCGAACTAGAGCCGACCAAGGCAATGGTCACAGAGTTCTGTGACGGATGCGCAATATGCATCGACCCATGCCTAGGGAAAGCCATCACACTAGTAGAGTACGAAAAAGACGGAGAAATCAAAAAGAAAGTAGAAGTAAACGAAGCACTCTGCAAGGGATGCGGCGTATGCATGGCTACATGCCCCAAGAAAGGCATCATGGTAAGACACTTCACACTAGACCAGCTACAGGCAATGGTAGATGCAGCAATAGAGACAGGGTGAAAAAAAGATGACAGACGAATTCGAACCACTCATAGTAGCCTTCTGCTGCAACTGGTGCGCATACGGAGGAGCAGATCTAGCAGGCACAAGCAGAAAACAATACCCCCCCAATGTGAGAATAATCAGGGTCATGTGCACAGGCATGGTACACCCAAACCTTGTCATAAACGCCCTGACCAAGGGCGCAGATGGGGTGCTGATAGCCGGATGTCACCCAGGAGACTGCCACTACGGAGGAGGAAACCTCAAAGCAGAGGAGAGGGCTGTGGCAATAAAGCTTATGCTAGAAGACTTCGGACTAGAACAAGAACGCTTCAGACTAGAATGGATCAGCACATCCGAAGGAGACAGATTCGGAGAAGTCATAAAAGAGATGGTAGAAGACCTGAAAAAAATCGGGCCAAGCCCATACAAAACAGGATAACCCCCACTCTGTTTTAGCGATAAAATAATATACCCTTTAAAAACAAGATAACAACATGTGTCTTGCCATACCTGGAGAAATCGTCAAGATAGAAGGCAGCCACGCCACAGTGGACTTTGGTGGCACAAGATCCAAAGTCAACACTACTTTTATACCTGACCTAAAACCCGGAGACTATGTCATAGTCCACGTTGGATATGCCATCCAGAAGATGACAAAAGACGAGGCAGAAGAATCACTTAGGCTCATAAACGAAATGCTGGAAGGGGAGTAACGGTGGTCGACGCAAGCATCCATCGCATGTTCCGCGGCAGAGACCTCGCCAAAAAAATAGTCCAGAAAATCCGAGAGACAGACGTAGAAGCCATCATAATGCACGTCTGCGGCACACACGAACAATCCATAACAAAATCAGGAATAAGATCACTGCTCCCAGAAGGCGTTGAGATCGTACCCGGACCAGGATGCCCAGTCTGCGTAACACCCACAAACGAGATAGACGCAGCAATAAAACTCGCAGAGGAAGGAGCGACAGTAACAGTCTATGGAGACATGATGAAAGTACCAGGGACAAACGGATCACTCATTCAGAAAAAGACAGAAGGATATGACTGCAGAATAGTCTACAGCCCAGAAAACGCTACAGAGATAGCAAGACAAAACCCCGAAAAAGACATTGTCTTCTTCGCCATAGGCCTTGAAACCACAGCACCCATGACAGCAGACATACTACTAAACAGCCCACCCGAAAACTTCAGCATCATATGCAGCCACAGGCTGACACCGCCCGCAGTAGACTTCCTCCTATCACTAGGAGAGACAAAGATAAACGGACTAATAGAGCCAGGACACGTCTCGACAATAATAGGAGAGAAAGCATGGATCCCGCTGGATGAGAAATACCACGTACCACAGGTGATAGCAGGATTCGAGCCAATAGACATCCTGATGGCAGTACTCATGATCACAAGACAAATCAAAAACAACAAGGGCCACCTAGAAAACGAATACACACGAAGCGTAACCTACGAGGGAAACCTGAGAGCGCAAAAAGCACTGGAAGAAGTCTTCACCATAAAAGACGAGGTCTGGAGAGGATTCCCAACCATACCAGAATCAACATACGAGATCAAAAAAGAATACCAACAATACGACGCCACCAAAAGATTTGACATAAAAATGCAGGAGACAGGAGAAGCCTGCGGAATAGACTGCCCACTATGCGGAAAGATCCTACGAGGACTCGCCACGCCACAAGACTGCCCCAAGTTCAAAAAAGAATGCACACCCACAAACCCACTGGGAGCATGCATGGTCTCAACAGAAGGAACATGCAACATCGCACACAGATACGGTGGCATCGTAAAACTATAAAAAAAGAAGGACACCACCAAGGAGCAACGGGATGGACCGAATAAAAACAACGAAGATTCCAGAGAAGGTCCTCATACCTCTGGAACAATACCTCGGACTAACATGTGAGCCCCTGGTAAAGGTAGGGGATAAGGTCAAAGAAGGACAAAGAATAGGCGAGCACAAAAAAATAGAAGCGCCCATACACGCAAGCATCTCAGGAGAAGTAACAGAGATAAAAAACCACCCCCACCCCTATGGCAAGGAAGTAAAAAGCATCATCATAGAAGGAGACGGCAAAACAGAAAAAATAGAATACACGCCACAAGAAAAACCAACACCAAAGGAACTCCTGAACATAATAAGAGAAGCAGGAATAATCGAGTCATACGGCCTGGGCCCACTAGCACGACCAGAGAAGATAGATACAGTAATACTCAACGGCACAGACTTCCACCCCCACATCACAGTGGACAAGGCACTCATGATACAA
>JAZFTJ010000120.1:0-6608 GCA_036446635.1 Hydrothermarchaeales archaeon (SeqCode)
GAGGAGATTGATTTTGCATATACTCTTTTTAAACATTTATCCGTGGGCGAGCTTGACAGCGCAAAAGAGTATTCAGAGGAATTCCTTGAAAATTGGAAAAGCGCGGGGCTGGAAAAAGAAGTCAAAGAAGAGAAGGCAGAAGAGCCTGGGCGACTTGGAAAAAGTACCCTGGAGGTAACCCGGTGATATTGGAAAAGGTCAAGATAGAGGACTTCAGATCGCATAGGCTTACAGAGCTGAGTTTCAATGAGGGCATAACGGTCATCATCGGGGGCAACGGCTCAGGAAAGACGAGCATCTTGGACGCAATCAACTTCGCCCTCTTCAAGCAGAGGCCGGAAAAGGTGAACATGGACGATGTTATAAGACGGGGCTCCAAGGAGACAAAGGTGACCGTCATATTTCATGCAAACGGAAGAAGATTCAAGGTGGTGAGGGGGAGAAGACCGAAGAAGCCCATAGGAAGCGCGCTTTATGAAGTCAACAACTCAAAAGAGAACCTCATAGCCGAGGGAGAGGACGAAATAACAGACGAAATTCAGAGGATAACAAACCTCAACGGCGAGATCTTCACAAGCGCGATATACATCAGACAAGGGGAGATCGACAAGCTCTTGTCAGCAACACCCTCAGTTAGAAAAGGGCATATTGGAAAGCTTCTCGGTGCAGAAGACCTGGAGAATGCCCACAGGCGTATGAGGGACCTGATTGACGGATATACAATTAAAATCGAGGGCATGAAAAACGTCTATAAAGATATAAAAAAGGTCAGGGATGCCCTCAATAAAGAAAAATCAGCCATCTCAGAGATTAAAAGCAGACTCACTGATGTGGGGGGAAGGCTGAAAAGGAAGAGGCAGACGTCTGAAGAAACAGAGCAGAAGATCGAAGAGTTGGAATTATTAAAAGATCTGGAAAACGATGTGGAAAAAAACCAGGCAGAGATGACGAGACTCTCAGAGAAGATTGGCGAGATAACCCGATATGAAACGCTTTTAAAAGAAACCACGGATGCCTTCAACAGATATGTCGAAACCGAAGATGAGATCGAGAAGATCAAAGAGAAAAGAACAGGACTTTTAAAATATCTGGAAAGGGAGACGCGACTTAAAGAAGACATCGACAAGGATAAAAAAAGGCTAGGGGAGATAAACAGATTTATCTCCAACACATTGGATAAGACTAGCAGAATCCTTGAAAGAAAAATTGAAGCCTACGAAGAGCTTCAAAGGGTAAGACATAAAGAACTGAAAATGAGAGAGACCGAGTTAAAAGAGCTTTTAAAAGAGAAGGAAAAACTCGCATCTCGGATCGGGAAGCTTGAGGGGAAAAACGAGGAGACGAAAAAGAGCGTTGAAGAGCTTGAAGCCGCAAAAGACAGATGTCCTGTATGCAGTGCCAGATTGACCCAGGAACATAAGGACAAGCTTCTAGAGAATTACTCAAAGAAACTGAGGAAAAACGGGGAACAAATCTCAGCTTTAAAAGATCAACTTAAGGAATCCACCAAAGATGAATCACGACTAGAGGAACTCATTAAAAGACTGAAAGAGATCAATTTAGAAGTAATAAAGTCAAAATTTGATGAGATGCCCAAGTTAGAAAAGGAGATTGAAAAGAGCGAGGAAGAAATTGAAAAGAACAAAAAATTCATCGAAGAATCAGCGATATTAGAAAAAGAGTTGAAGATAAAAGAGGCGAAAAAAGAAAGCCTAAAAGAGGGAAACGAGCGTTACATTGGTGCCAAGCAATTCCTCAGAAAGAACCTGCCGGAAAAAGAGGACATCAAAAAGAAGATCAAAGAGTTGGAAAGTAAGATAGAGAACCGCCAGGACAAGATAAAAAATCTCTATAAAAAGATGGGATATACACCTGAAGCGACGCTTGAACTTAAAAAACTGAAGATTAAGAACAGGCAGTTTTTAGAAGAAGTAACAAAGCTTGAAAAAGCTATGAGTGGAGGGGAATCAGTTATAAATGAAAAGAAGGAGCGAGTTAAAGACCTTCAAAGAGATCAAAAAAAGCTTAAAGAAAAAAGAAAGGAGCTTAAAAAGCTGGAAGAGTTCAAAGTGTTCCTGAACAAAATAAGAGGATTCTTCCACAAAGATGTCATGCAAAAAGAGCTAAGAATGAGATCGAGGCCCCTAGTAGAGGGATACACCAGAGAGGTATTTGACAGTTTTGACCTCCCATACTCAGACATTGCCTTAACCGAGGACTTCGACTTGATCGCATACGGTCCACTTGGAGAAACAAGATCAGAGATGCTAAGCGGCGGAGAGAGAATAGCAGCATCACTGGCCCTAAGGATCGGAATAGCAAAAGCCCTCTCAGGCTCGGCAATGGAACTTATAATCCTAGACGAACCGACAACACACCTAGACGTTGTAAGAAGACAAGACCTTGTGGAGATTATCAAGCGCCTATCATCAATACCTCAAACCATCGTCGTAACACACGACAGAGAATTCGAAAACGCAGCAGACACCCTTATAGAAGTAGAAAAAAGTAAAGGAATATCAACAGTCAGATATGCAGAGTAAAAATTATGATGAACTCCATTAAAGTTTTATAGCTAGATGCCAAAACCTCAGGATATGCAAAAAAAGCTACCGGAAAGATTAAAAAAATCCATAATTGAGGGCATAAGGAGTGTTTTGAACATATTTGAGGGAGTAGTGGTAGAAACCCTCTTTGCCCTGATCTTGCTCATCTCTATCTACACTATCAGTTATCTGCTAATGTTGGTGGTTTAATGATAGGCCTCCTAACAAGAGATGATTTCAAAATAATCCTTCATAGCCTTGGACATATAACGGCCATCGCAAGCTTCACAATGCTTATCCCCGCGTTATTCGCTATTTATTATAACGAGTCTGAATTCGTGAGACTCTTTATACTTTCTTTTTTGATCACATTAGGGTCAGGCATAATTATATCAAAAGCTTTCGAGAGTTCGCATGATATAAAACTTAGGCATGCGATAGGCATGACCGCCTTAGCCTATATGGTAATTCCAGCCTTCAGCACAATTCCTCTGTTATCCGTATCCCCCACCTTTTTGGACGCATTCTTTGAGACAGTCTCAGGCTGGACAACAACAGGCCTCTCCACCATAGCATCAAATGCCGACACATTCCCCAAATCAATAAACCTCTGGAGACACCTCATGCAGTACTTGGGAGGTCTGGGAATCGTTGTCTTTTCACTGGTCATACTCTCAAGAGCAAGGACCGGCGTCCAAAGCACTAGATTCTACACAGCCGAAGGCAGAGAAGACAGGATCGCACCAAGCATAGTTTCAACAATACGATCCATGTGGGGCATCTATCTTATGCTACTGGTTTTTGCCACTGGAGCACTGTATTTTGTCGGTATGAGCTGGTTTGATGCCCTGTGTCACGCGATGGCAGGCTTAAGCACCGGCGGATTCTCAACCCACAGTGAGAACATCTTCTATTACAAGAGCTTCCTAATAGAAGTCACAACCATCGTTATAATGGTCATAGGTTCCATAAACTTCGCATTGCACTACGCGATAATCACAGGCAATTTCAAAGAAATAATAAAAAATATAGAGACACAAACCTTTGCAATCATGCTCACAATCCTGTCAGTCCCAACGATACTATGGCTGACAGTCATGAACAGATACCCATCATTTAATACAAGCGCCAGGCAGGGCTTCTACACAGTCGTCTCTGCACTCACAACAACCGGATGGATGTCGGAGCTAACTGAAAATCTGCACGTAAAATGGGCCCCTCTAGCCCTCGTGCTCGTAGGGATAGCCATGACAATAGGAGCCAATGCAGGTTCAACAGGTGGAGGGATCAAATGCCTCCGCTTCGGCCTGATAGTAAAATCGATATGGTGGAAGATAAAAGACAGTTTATTGCCTGAGGACGCGGTAGTGGTAAGAAAATTCCACCACATCAAAGATCATGTGTTAACCGAAAAGCAGCTTCTTGAAATGTTCATAATGGTCTTTGCATACCTACTCATGTTAATCATGTCAACCCTGATAACCGTAGCATATGGCTTCCCACTAAGTCAGTCCTTCTTTGAATCCGCATCGGCAATTGGAACCGTTGGACTAAGCGTAGGGATAACCGGGGCGGCAATGCCGGTTATATTAAAGATCGTGTACATAATAGATATGTGGGCGGGAAGGCTTGAAATCATACCCATCCTAATATTCTTCGCCTCCCTAAAGGGACTATTCTTGGAGTGACTAACCCAGTTTTGAAAGCGCCTTATCCATGGCATCCTCTGTTGAAAGTATAATGAGCCTATCTCCCACAGAGAGCTTTGTCTCTCCATGAGGAATAAGGGGTTCCCCGTTTTTATAGAGGAGAATTACTCTTGCACCATCCGGAAAATCGATATCCTTTGTCAAAGACCCTTCCAAACGGCTTCCTTTCTCAACAATATGACTCATCAACTCGATATTGCCGTCTAAAACAGCGATCGTCTTGACATCCTTTGAGACAACATTTCTAAAGAAATTAGCCGCTATGGCCAGAGGACTGATGACATGCACACCCAACTGCGTAAAAAGGGGCTCATTTCTATCGTGATTTACCCTGGTGATGATCCTGGGCACATTCTTATTCTTAGCTATTTGGCAGACCATGAGGTTGACTTCATCGCTTCCGGTTGTCGCCATAATGACATCAACTTTCTCAATATCTGAGTCTTCTAATTTGTCAACATCTGCACCGTCAGCGTTAATTACCAGCACATCTGACTCGTTCGCGAGGTTTTCACATGCCTCCCTATCCTCATCAAAGGCGATTATCTCATGTCCATCATTTCGCAGTTGCTTTGCTACATCCCCCCCCAACCTTCCTATGCCAATGATCATGATCCGCAACTAGTCCACCCTTAATTAAATACATTTATGGTGTTTTTTCTCCGACTTCAGAGCCCATATTTTTAGCTATGTGAAAAGGTTTATAAAGATATCGCAAAATAAGTCTTTGGGTTGCAGAATGAAGAGGATGTACACGCCTCCAATCATTATATTTGCTCTTCTGTTGCTGGTCGTCGTATCAGGTTGTATAGAAACAGGGGGGATCAGGGCACCAGAAGAAACAAAGCTATCTATTCCAACGCTCAAACCAAGAGAAACAGAAGGCCCACCGCCTTCCATTTTAGCATTTTCCATCCCCGACCAAGACCTTCCTAACGAATGGATAAAGACGCGGGAAGTCTCAGAATCTTCCGGCGGCTTGAGCAGACTTACTCAGACAATATCCCCGCGCACACTTTCCACAACTATAGTGACTTGGGAAATATTTAGAGACCCATATAAGACAAAATTTAGAGAGATCTCAAAAGAAGATTCAAAAACCATCACGCTAACAACTGAGGATGGTGAGGAGATAAACGCGATAACAGTTGAAGATAAAGACTTATACCAGATTACAACACACCTTGGGCTCTACACGTTTGTGGCAAGCACAACAACACCCCAAAACATAAACGACCTGGAGAAATTCGGGACACACTCAGAGGTGGTTAATGAGATATTTCTCATCGGCATAAATCAGGCAAAAAGATATGATCTAGACATATTGTAGGGGATCACTTCAATATCTTTGTCATCGTAGAATAGAAGTGCACATAGAACGGGGACACCTTGCCAAAAACTTCTGTATTTTTCAAAATCTCGTCACGAATACCGGTTTCACCAGGTAACAATACCCATCCAGCTCCGATCTCAGATAAAGTATGTGCATCACTCCCCGCAGTCATTGCCAACCCCGTATTACCCGCAAGCTCTTTTGCCCTCCTGTTAAATCGAGAGAACATGCACCTGGCATTGAAGGCCTCAATGCAGTCAACCAGTTTTAAAATATCCTCGTCAGGCTTTAATGAGCTGAACCTGAAGACATCATAAGGATGCGGAATAGCAATGACAGCATCCTGCGCGCGCATCTCATCAATGACCTCATAAAGGTCCCGGGATTTGATCTCTTCGTTCAGGAAATATCCTATAACCTCCCCCCTGTCTGTATGAACCTCTGAGCCTATGATAATCTTAAAATCAAGGTCATCATTTAGCTTTTGTGCTTTCAAGCCGCCCCTTATCGTATTATGTTCTGTAACAGCAATACCGTCAAGCCCCCTCTTCTTTGAGACCTTAATAACCTCGGAAGTATCTAAGTTTGAGTCCTTTGAATACTTGGTGTGTATATGCAGATCTAATCTCATATTCTCCTTCCTTCAAAGTCTAGAAATAAATAAATAGTGGGATGATAAAAACATTACCGTGGTATAGATGGGGATTGAAACTGACCAGAAGAAGCTATTAACATTCGGCATCGTCTTTTTACTTGTCGGCATAATAATCGGATATGGAGTGAGCTATACAGTTTACAAACCTCAGATAAACACAATAAACACCGAGGTATCTGCCCTTGGAACTAACTTTGAGAACATCCAAACAAAATTAGCTACAATAGAATCCCGGAATAAAGACCTAAAAGGGGACATCGATATTCTAAAAAGCAACATAGGCATAGAGCAACTCCAAGCAGATGTTGCACAATTAGAGAGCGCGAATACAGAACTAAAAAGTGACATTGAAAACCTAAAAAAAG
>JAZFTJ010000121.1:0-4451 GCA_036446635.1 Hydrothermarchaeales archaeon (SeqCode)
CGCCTGAATGTTCAGGTCATTGAAAAGAAGCCTGGAAGCTACAACGACACGCATCATCTTCTCCACAGAGGGCGTGGGCCAGTTTTCCATAGGCGTCCCGGGCTTTGGCACGAAGTTCTGGATAATAAGCTCCTGAAGATGTCCATACCTCCCATGGATTTTTTTCAATGCGACCAAAGACTCCGCAATCTCCTCATCCGTCTCACCTATCCCGATAAGAATGCCTGTTGTAAACGGAATCTTAAGCCGGCCGGCATCCTCTATCATCTCAAGCCTTAGCTCAGGCGTTTTTCCAGGAGAATGTTCATGAGGAAGACCCTTACCACAGAGCCTATCTGAGGCGCTCTCAAGCATAAGACCCATAGAGACGTTAACCTCCTTTAACACCGCCATCTCTTCCCTACTCAAAACACCCGCGTTGGTATGTGGCAGAAGACCCTTCTCTATCGCCAACTCGCAAAGTTTAAAGAGATAGCTTGAGAAGCTACTATAACCCCCTTCTTTTAAAAAACGCCTCATTTTTCCATAAACATCCGGTTTCTCACCAAAAGTGAACAACGCCTCCTTACACCCCCACATTAAACCTTCTTCTAAAGCCCCCTCAACCGTTTTCTGATCCATTATCACCGCATCTTCCTCAGCCTGCCGGAACCCGCAGTAGGAGCATCTGTTCCTGCAAAGAGTGGTCACAGGCAAAAAGATGTTTCGCGAATAGGTAACGATATTCGAATGGTTCCTCTCCCTGATCTCATCCGCCTCCCCCCTATACTCAATAAATTCTTCATCACCCGAGGTGAGCACTTCTATGATCATCTCTTTATCCATACCATCAGCTGTAAAGTCATCTATTATTTATTTTATTGTATCCCCCGAAATATTATTATACACGGGAGCCTTACCAATTACGATGATAAAATGACCGAAGAAACCCAACTTGAAGAGGGAGCAGAAGTCATAAAAGATGTCACCTGCCCAGTATGCGGTTGTTCCTGCGACGATATTGAGATCACAGTTAAAGAGAATAAAATAATAGGAGTAAGACACGCCTGCAGAATGGGCGCAGCCAAGTTCTTCGAAACCTCAGGCGAAAATAGGCTTAAAAAGCCCATGATAAGGGTGGACGGGGAACTGCGGGAGGTTACATGGGAAGAGGCGATAGGGAAAGCTGCACGCATTCTGGTAGATGCAAAGCGACCCGTCCTATTTGGATGGGCAGAGACCTCATGCGAAGCACTAAGGATAGGAAATCAGATAGCTGAGGAGCTAGGAGGGATAATGGACAACTGCTCAAGCATATGTCATGCCCCTTCAATACTCGCAATCCAGAAAGTAGGGATATCATCATGCACACTAGGGGAGGTAAAAAACAGGGCAGATCTTATAATCTACTGGGGCTCAAACCCCCAAGCATCTCATCCCAGACACTTGTCACGTTACACCACATATCCTCGAGGTAAGTTTAGAGAGAGAGGCAGACAGGACAAAGAGGTAATAGTCGTTGACGTAAGAGAAAGCGACACAGCCAAGATAGCCGACTGGTATATCCAGGTCAAGCCGAACAGTGACTATGAGATATTCGCGGCTCTACGGTCGATAGTGAATGGAAACGAGATCTATGCCGACAAGGTCGGCGGGGTGAGCAAGGATGACCTCTATAAGCTGGCTGAAAAAATGAAGTCAGCTCAATTCGGCGCCATCTATTTTGGACTTGGCATCGCAAGCTCAGTTGGCAAGTCCAGAAACATCGAGAACGCGATAAGGCTGGTGACCGATCTGAACAGGCATACAAAGTTTATCATTCAGGCGATGCGTGGCCACTACAACGTAGCCGGCACAAACCAGGTTCTCACATGGCAGCATGGCTTCCCCTATGCAGTTGACTTCGCAAAAGGCTATCCAGAATACAACCCTGGTGACACGAGTGTAGTGGATCTTCTACAGAGAAACGAGGCTGATGCAATGTTTGTCATAGCAGCAGATCCTGGGGCTCATTTTCCCAGAAGAGCTGTGGAGCGGATGGTGGAGATACCTTTGATAATGGTAGACGTTGTGGAGAACCCGACCATGTTGTTAGCTGACGTAGTTTTGCCCGGCGTAATGGTTGGTGCTGAGTCAGAGGGCACATGCTACAGGATGGATGACGTACCAATACCCTTAAGAAAGGTCATAGATCCGCTGATAGATTATGTCAAGTCAGATACGGAGCTTATGGAGAAGCTTTACAACAGAATAATGAAGATAAAGGGATCCACATGAAGGTCATTATTAACACTGCAAGGACCTTTCTCCAGGGCGAGGTCTGTAAGGGGGGGAAGAAGCTGACAGATGAATATACTGAGCAGGCGGCATACTGTCAGATTAATCCTGAGGATGCGAAGACGATGGGCGTGGAAGAGGGAAACCGGGTCTTGGTGAAGTCTGCTGGAGGCGAGGTTGTCTTGAATGCGAAGATCACTGAGGAGATCCAGATGGGAAGTGTAATGATCCCTCTAGGACCTTGGGCTAACCGCATAATAGGTGCTTATACCTTTAACACAGGATCCCCCTATTATAAGGGTAATTCGGGCGAGATTGAGAAGACCAATAAGCGGGTGAAAAACGTCTTTGATATCATGAAACTATATAAAAAGTGATCCACTAGGACATTTTTTTTTCACTCTTTGTCGGTGCGTGTCTTCAACTTAGCGAGTTTCTCTTTAAACTCCCCGCCAAGCTCTGAGTTTCTTTTATTGACCAAAACCTTTTCAAACAACCCTCATCTTATTAGTAAAACGGTCAGAATCATCGGGATGATAAACGTTGAAGAAACGCTGTCCTTACTGCGGAAAAAAGCTCAAGAAGAAGGAGTATGAAGCACATATTTTAGACCATCAGAGTTCAGGGGAAAAGTCTGAGGAAAAAGGGGACTTCAAATGCTATGATGACTGCATAAGGTGCTGCGAGGACCCTGGGGCTCCTCTTGAGCTTACCCTCGGGGACATCATTAGGATAAAGACGCATCTAGGCATTAAGGCGATAGAATTATTCGAGAAGCGCTGCTTTGTCATGTGGAACATGATATCTGGGACGCAAACCATGGTTCCCTCTGTAGGCCTGAGGTTTCAATGCGGATTTTTAGAGGAAGGGAGATGCACCATCTACGATGTAAGGCCCATTCACTGCCGCCTCTTCCCCGAGGCACTTTTCACAGATTCTACTCCCAGAAATCTTAAAGCTTTCACCGACACAGGATACAAATGCATAGACCGAGGATTTAAAATCGGTGACACGGATAGAGAGGAGATGCTTCGACTGTCTGAAATTGATGAAGATGAGACCAAAGCAACTGCAGAATATTTTGACAATTTTAGATATTCTTATGAACTGAGCAATATGGAGTTCAACTTGGTATCTGATCTGCTTAAAGATGTCGATGACTTGGATAAAAACGAGAAAAGAAGAGATATATGCACAGACATGATAAGCAGTGAGCTAAAAAACAAGGCAGAAGACGATTTTATAGAGAAAATAAAAGAGCTGGATGATCGAAAAGACCTTGAAAAACCAGCCTTATCAGTCACCCTTTGATGAGATTTGAATTGTAATCCGGTTAGGCATATTTCAACTCTTCGACCCCGCCCCGAAATGCCTCTTTCATAGGCTCAATGAAGACCTCTTTCAGATAGCCGATATAGCCCTCCCTGTCGATAACCTCAAATGGAGCTATCCAGTCAACATCATCCTCGTCAAGCTCTTCATCCTGCTCCATCAGAACATCGGCTCTAATGTATCTGGTAGTGAGATCGAGTTCAGCGGCGTCGTTTATCATAGCTTCAAGCTCTTTCTCAGAGTAGCCGTTCCTCTCCAGCCTCTCAAATAGCTCAGATCTAGCTGAAAAACCTCTCTTGTCCATGAAGTCAATGAGCGTCTTATAAACTCCGTATTCGTTGGTCTCAGATCCAATATCCACACTGTACTCCTGTATAAACTCTGCAAACTCAGGAGCAAGAACGGTGATCTGACCGTCAAAGGATTTCACCCCCACATCAAGTGATATCAAACCCTTCCTAACAACCTCGCAAACGTTGAAGATGTCAACAGACTCCAAGACTTTGTTAACAATATGAGTAAAGCTAAGATATGCGGTCCGCGTGGTAAGATGACCGCTCTTTGTCACCTCAAAACCCAAGGCGAACCAATATGTCAGAACCTTCGCAGGGAACTTGTCCAAGAACTTTGTGATATCGTCTAGATTCTCTTCTATTGTTCTCTCCATGATCTCATGGCCTAAGACATTACCTTCCTCAGCGCATCTGTATCCAAAGCCCCATAGCCCGGTATGCTTTACTGTGAAGACATAACCATTATCAATAAGATATTCGATCTCCCTCTCATAGGCCGCGTCGACATCGCCATGAGGAATGCCGATGGTACCCTCGTTCTCCTGACCTATGTAGATGATCCTGAGAGCC
>JAZFTJ010000122.1:0-9669 GCA_036446635.1 Hydrothermarchaeales archaeon (SeqCode)
CCACTATGGACCACCAGCTTTATCCTAAAATTGACCCACCAAAAGATCCTCGAAAAAGAGGAAGCCCTAGAAGCCATAAAGAAGATGGTAAGAGGGGGTTATAGGATAAGCGAAGAGGTGCTGTTGGAGTTATTCGAGAGATTGAGAGAATAATCAAACCCAGGTGGCTCAAGGTCTATCTGATAAGCTACACCAGGTTCTGGAAAGGATCTGGCAAAGATTCACAGAGGCCTGATATCTGCATTTCCACGGGAGTCCAAAAAAAAGCCACAGCCTGATTACGGCCAGGACCAAGAATTTGAAACAGCATAGCTTTTTAAGGTTAAAAATCAATGACTTTAAAGGCGGATAAAATGTCGATCTCAGCTGTATATAAGAAAGGGATGATAAAGCCCCTGGAAAAACTTGATCTGGTGGAGAATGAAAAGATCGAGATAGAGATAAAGAGGAAGGTGGGCTTCGAAAAATTCTACGGAAAGCTTGAGCTGGAAGAGAAGACTGCTGATGAAATAATTGAGATGGAGATATGGGATTAAGACTTTCCGACTTTCCTCTGGATTCAAAGATCTACATAGATGCTAACATATTTCTCTCCTCTGCATTAAACACCCCAGGTTTGGCGATGCCTGCAGAGACTTTCTTATTCGAGCGGATGAGAAGGAGACGGGTTGTGTTTCAGATCTCACTCTTAACGAAGTTTTTCATAAGTTAATGCTTGCCGAGGTGTCCAAGACCTTCGGAATAAAGACCAACAACGTCATCTCTTACATCAAGAAGAACCCTGCAGTTGTTTCAAAATTGAAGATTCTCTGGGGAGAAATGGGGCTTATAAGAGATTCTGGACTGAAACTTATGTCTATCGGGAAACTTTTCCCAGAGTTTGTTGAAACCTCAAGGAAGTTCAATCTTCTCGCCACAGATGCAATGATAGTCGAGGTAATGAAGAAAAATAACATAGAAAACATTGCCACAAACGACAGCGACTTTGAGAGAGTCGATTTCCTCAAGGTCTGGAAGCCATAAAGAAGAGGGTAAGAGGGGGTTATAGGATAAACGAAGAGGTGCTGTTGGAGTTATTCGAGAGATTGAGAGAATAATTGGCCCTGTGGCTCAAGCCCAATCTGATCTATTAGAGCTGGCACCCACTTATATCGCTTCTCATTCCACTTAGCGATGTCACATTTAACAATTGACGAACTGACAAACAAAATTGTGTGTATTCCTCCATTTCAGGTCCATTGAAGTACTCTCACTTTTATGATTTTTCCATTCATTTCCGAGTGGGAAATTGCTTAACCGAAGACATATGAAACTGTATTATACACTAGAGCTAAATGTTAAGGCGGGAAGGACCTTGAGACATCACCTATCTTTTGAGAAGTCACGCTAATCCACATATATCTAAGAAATTTTTAAACATCTCGGGGCCTTTTGGAGTGTGTTCAACCTCTGGATGGAACTGCACACCAAATAAAGATAATGTAGAATGCTTCATTGCCTCTATGTCACAGGTATTGGAATGGGCAAGTTTGACAAAGTTTTTTGGGAGTGTTAAGACCTCATCCTTGTGCGAGACCCATGCCTCGAACTCCTGTCCCAAACCCTTTAATAGGTCGTCCTCTTCGTCTACAAATATTGTAGACCCGGCATATTCACCTATCTCTGCTGTCCTGATTTCACCGCCAAAATGTTTCGCTATCAATTGATGCCCCAAACATATGCCGAGGATTGGGATCTTTTTGTAGAATTTTTCCAATATTGCCTCGGAATTCCCGGTCTCCTCCAAGTATGGTCCTCCTCCGATTATAATGCCTTTTGGCTTTTCTTTCCCCACTTCATCGATGCTAATATTATTCTTAAAAAGCTTGGCATCAGCTTTAAGATATTTTAATGTACGATATATCCTGTGGTTGTACTGCCCTCTATTTGCTATCACTAGTATATTGGTCATAAGCATACCTAATCTTTATTGCAATAAACTATCGGCACATCTGTCGTCTCCATCAAATGTTTGATTAAAAGCTCTGCCCATTTTAACTTTTTTCTCTTGATATCACTATCCTTTGAATATGAATACTTCCCTGGCTTTTTTTTAAAGTCCATGCCATATAGAAATATCTTGCTGGGCCCAAAATGCTCAACTAGATATGCTGCCCTATCGCCATCCGTAAAGCCACCAAAATTCAGAAGGTTTCCAAAAGGCCTAGTTTGAGTAGCCCCCAAGGGATCTTCAAATCTATCTGCATATTTTATTATCCTGTCTTTGTTATCTCCATGTGCATGCAAGAACACGATGCTTCCCCTGCTATTTGCCTTGATGAGATCATCAATATCTCCGTCCAAGTCTGTTACAATAATATCAGGATTCAAACCCATATCGATAAAAAAGGAGGTCGCTCCATCTGAAGCAATAGTCGTAACGTCCGGTATTTCTTTTATGGACTCCAATGACGGACCTGCACCGAAGACTGCAACTTCCTTTTTACAAACTTTCGCATTTACACCGGCTAGATCTGGTTTTTTAAGATAAGTATCAAGGATCTTTGCAGCCCGTTGATCCTCCTCTTTAGAGAAACCGAAGTCTTTTATTATTTTATAATAAAAGGGCTCCCACTCTTCGTATCTCATAAAAATCAAACTCTATCTCTGGGATCCTCGGTATCTCATTTCCTGCCGAAAAGACCCCCTCCAAACTTCTTCTTGGAGTGTTTCGGAGGAGTGAACTCCTCACCAAGTAGGTCGGCAGCCAGTTTCTTGAACGCAATCGCTGCGGGGGACTCAGGCACCCTCAATACTACAGGGAGACCAAATGCTGTAGACCTCCGTACCTCTGGGTCCTCTGGAATTGCCCCCAGCACCTGACACTCAAGTATCGTCTCCACCTCCTCTATAGTTAAGCTGGTGTTTTTCTCATCGATCTTATTTAAAACCGCGCCCAATACATGGGAGCCGAGCTTTCTTGCCACAATCTTTGTCTTTAAAGCGTCAGACATCGAGGATATCTCAGGATTGACTACAAGCAACAATTCCTGACCCGCTGCAAGTGCTGATATCGCACTCTTGCCTAGACCTGGAGGCGCATCAATTATCAGGATTTCAGTTAATTTTAAAACTTCTTCAAGGATCTCTTCAAGTTTGTCTGGATCTGCCTTCCTCAGGCCATCCAATGAAACCCCTGCAGGTATGATTTTCACACCTTCTGGTCCGTCATATATTGCCTCTGAGATCGGGGCCTCGCCTGAAAGCACATTCTGAAGGGTGGTCTTCATACCTTCAAGGCCCATATGCAACTCCAGGTTTGCCATCTCTATATCTGAATCCAAGATAATAACGTCTTTGTCAAACTGTGCTAATGCCACACCTAGATTGGCAGAAACTGTTGTTTTGCCTGCCCCCCCTTTTCCTGATGCCACAGTTATCGAAAGACCCATTTATCGTCACCAGCGCCTTTTAGCTTCCCTATTTCATCCTTCTAGATGGGATTATGCCGATTTCTTCTTTATTTCAAATCTATCTTTATTTATCAAGAAGAAAGTAACTTCGCGTCGGATAAAAATCTTTTGTCCAATAATCGGAGTTATCCAGGATAAGACAATATCTTCATCCAGCTATATTAAGAGGTTTTTGTCGAGTCTTAATCCGGAAAAGTTAGGATAATGAACTGAATAAAAAAAAAGTGTCAATTGAATCTCTTCTCTATTATGTTTCCAGTGATCCGGTTTATGACAAGCCTGAATCGCTCTTGATTGCCGAGATGGTTTCCTTCACCTTCTACTACAAATGTTGGTATCGGATAGGGTCTGCTTTCAATCTCATCCTCTTTAAGTTCAAATGTTGGGCTGTACACACCTTCATCTCTTAATACCTTCTCTGAAATAATTCTAGCATAATTTTCCGGCATAATTCTCTTGTCACCTAGTTCTTCCAGTTCTTTTTTAACCCATTTCTTATAATTCTCAAACGATGACTCTTTGCCCTTTCGAATCTCGATCTCTCCGTATTTCAATAATATATCCGCGAGCTCTATCTCCAGTCGTATGTATCTTTTTGTTGTGGGATAACTCGGTTCCTTCACCGTCTTCAGGTTATATGATTTGTCAAAAGTGACTAGTCCTACACCAGTTGTCATCTTCTTCCATCTTTTTATCGGGTTGACACCAGGAATAAAATGCACAAACTCCTTTATCTCGATATCGGGTATCATCAAATAGGTTTGATCTATCATTTGATCCAAGAAGAAGATAGCCTCGCCAAACCCTTGATAATATGGGCTGGTGCTTAATTCACCGTTAACTAAAGGAAGTTTGACGGAATAAGCCCTTTTTGAACGGTCATCTGTAACATCTATTATATCGATGGGTGGGGATCCAAATCCAAATTTTGCAGCAAAGATAGTTCTAGGATTTTTGATCAAGCTTTGGACTAGATTCAGCAATAGTTCGTCTCTACTTTTTTCAAGGTCTTTTAATTCCTCTACGTTCCATTTATCACTCATATAATTCCTCATCAATTTCGAATGGAGTTAACGATGTATAGCCATCATCTCAAAACACCTGAAGCGTATAAAAACTTTTTCAATAAGTGACGCCGGTTTTAGGATTAGATTGAGCATGATATTACATAAAGTAGCCATATTTTAATACTATTATAGGATTCTTAACTGAGGGAAAAAAGATGCAGAGATTATGAATAAAGGACGGCAAGAATTTTGGCTGAAACTACCAAACCTTTGCCCAGAATCTGGATGAAAGGAGCTACTAGCGTCGTTATCTTCTTTAGAACGCGGGGATTTTATCATTGGACGAGGCAAACTCTGTTTCATTTATGTGCACAACCAGTGGGATGTCATCTAGCTTTGTGAAATTGCCCTCCATTATTGCATCAAATATCTGGGGATATATTTTTGCTCGTTCGTCCCAATCATAGTATTTTACGATGAATTCCCTAGCGTTTCTCCCCATCTCCTCTGCCTTCCCAGACTTGGTCATAAGATACTCTATCTTATCTGCAATATCTTGGGGATTGAACGGATCACATTGCAGGGCAGTGACATCATCGATCATGCGTTCCATGAAACCGCCTGTCCCGTTTATACATGGAATACCACATGCGCCTGCTTCAAGATCATATTGCCCATGTGGCTCATACTTACTTGGAGCGACAGCTATCATTGATTTATTTATCTCGACTGCCTTTTCGTCATTCTGGTGCCACCTGGTGGAAACTTCGATGTTGTCCTCCAGTTTCTCTCTTTTTATGCGGTCTTCTATATCCTTCTCAAGCTCTCCTCCGCCGATCAACTTCAATTTGATGGCAGGATGGCCGTGTTTTAGTATTTTTATTGCGTCTATTAGCTCCATCACACCCTTAACTGGGGCAAATCTTCCTATGAAAATGATGTCGTATTCTTTGTCGAGATTCAGCGGCTCATAGGTCTTGGTGTCCACACCGTGGTGTATTGGGTAGATCTTGCCCTCTACCTCTTCGGCGGATAATCCATGCATCTTGCCGACGTTTTTCAGTTCCTTTACCATATTTAGGCCGACTGTAAAGCATATGTCTGATTTTTTCAGCCCGATTATCTCTATGTCTCTTATGGTTCTGCTGCCTGCATAGAAGCCGTTGTACCATGCCTCTTTGGGCCCCGTGGGTGTGTGGATTATGCCGTTTTGTCTTCCGGATTCCAAGGAGTGTAGGAAAGCGACAAATGGAATTTTATACATTAATGACTTCTCATAACCCCCCAAGATAGACATCCAGTCGTGGGCGCAGATAAGATCTGGTGGCTCTTCAGTTCTGACTTCTGGGATGGCAAGACCGTACTCCACTAGAAAATTTAGGTATGGTACCTCTTGGGTGTGGACGCCGTTAAATTCTACCTTTGCATCTTTGAATATCTTTTTTGACCTTCTGATGGCTTCTTCAGCATTCAAGTTGAATACTGGCCTGAAGACGGTGTACCCATCTATTTCCTCATAGATAGGCAGGTCTCTCCCTCGAAGATGACGCATTCCGATTCCGAAGATATTAATCTCGTTTGAGATGCGGGGAAGTACTTCGTCGGAAACAACTCCTAATCCTCCAACGATTCCGTATTTCTTCTTCTCTCCGAACTCTGGGAAGCCGTATGATGGCATTTCGTAACTGTCCCACTCGAGATTTAGTTTAGCTCCTGAAACCACTAAAATCAGCTCCTTTTGGATGTATCTCCAATTTTTTCACCTTTTTTATTTATAGAAGAATAATAGGCTTATGAAATAAAGAAAAAACTCTTATATAAAGATTTTTAATCGCTTCTATTAACTTAATTTCAGACTGAAGTTGTTCCAACTAACTGGCTTTATTAAAACATTGATTTTTCCTAAAATTGGGTTCGAATATTTAACCTAATAGAATATCCATTTTAATTTTCTGAATCAAATCTGTATGAAATAGACATAGTCCTATTTTCATTCTGTCCTAACATTATAAAATTTATATTTTTTCACACAGGTTTATTGAAGGTCATTACCCAACGAATGCAACACAGCTGAGCCATATCCGCTCCTCCCATGGTTAGTACTTCCACTTTTTTACATCCAGACTATTTAAAATAATAACCTTTTAATGGTGGTTATCACAGAGGTATTATCCAATTAATAAAAGTAGGATTTCCATGTTAGTAAACTATAATTTTCATCCCTAATAACCACGTATCTTATTGGAAATATCCTATCAATTCATTACTAAAACATGGGTATTCCTCAGCAACTCCAGACGATCATCCTTCCACTAAGATATTGCGGTCAGACCTGGGTTCTCTCATCATCGGAACCTTGAAATTATTTTTTAGTTATCAATATCTCATGCTTGCCCATATCCATCTTCACTATCTTACCGCCAAGAATCTCTTTTCTCTCCCCCAATATCCCGACTACAACAAGCTTGTCGCCTTCATCATCGATTAAGATGGCCTCGTCCATTATCTTCTCTTTGCTACCTTCCTTTACCAAGTATACGCTGGATTCACACATAAGTTACACCAAGATGAACTCTATGCAAATCACTGATAAATCTTTCTAAGGCTAAAGACTTATAAAGGCTGGAGAAAATTCTGATCGGATTCAAATGAGCGCAGAGTTACTAGACGACAGAGTCATACTTAGAGAACCTTCGTTGGTGAGCAAACTCTATGAAAAGGGTTTTGGGAGGATGGTAGATAACAGTCTAGAGTTATCCCTACTGGAGGCCCTTTTTCTATTGGAGAGAGACAGCATAACAATAAGCGAAAATGAGAAGAGCTTAACCTCTGATGACCTCCTCAAGAGGGTTGATGAAGAAGAATTTATGTTGCGATATAGGGTTTTCAAAGACTTTCGAGAAAGAGGTTATGTTGTAAAATCAGGGTTCAAGTTTGGAGCTCATTTCAGGGTCTATGAACGCGGCAAATATACTGATGCACATTCGGTGTATCTGGTCCATGCAGTTACAGAGGGAGATTCTCTTTCTTTCCATGAACTATCAAGAGCAATAAGGTTATCTCAAAGTGTTAAAAAGGAGATGATCTTTGCGGTAGTCGATGACGAAGGAGATGTTACGTATTACACTATTGACAGGATAACTCCTTGATGAGAGATGATTATGGCTGAAGATGAGTTTGTAGTTACACCATGGGAAGTTTCGGGAGAGATCGACTACGACAAGCTTGTGAAGAAGTTCGGAACCCAAATGATAGATGGCAAAATACTTAGAAGGATTAAAAAACACGCTGAACTTCATCCTATGCTGAGGAGAGGTATCTTCTACACACACAGAGACCTTGATTTTATCCTGGATGAATACGAGAAGGGGAATAGATTCGTCCTTTATACAGGAAGAGGTCCTTCGGGGCATACTCATCTGGGTCACTTGATGCCATGGATGTTCACAAAATATCTGCAGGACACCTTTGATGTTAAACTCATATTCCAGATGACAGATGATGAGAAGTTCATGTTCAATAACAACCTGACTCTGGAGGATACACGAAAATTCTCCTATGAGAATATTCTGGATGTCATCGCCTTGGGATTTGACCCTGAAAAGACTGAGATCTTCCTAGATACTGAGTATATAAAAACGCTTTACAAGCTTGCCATTAAAGTTGCCAAGCGCATAACGTTTTCTACAGCAAAGGCTGTCTTCGGATTCAACAACGAAACAAACATCGGGAGCATATTCTTCACATCCATCCAATCTGCCCCTGCCTTTCTTGAATCTGAAAGACAAGGCAAATCGGTGCCCTGCCTGATCCCATGTGCGATAGACCAAGATGCCCATTTCAGAGTCACAAGAGATGTTGCTGAGTACATAGGTTATCCGAAGCCTGCTTTGATCCTCTGCAAATTATTTCCAAGTCTTGCTGGTTCGGATAAGATGTCTGCCTCAAAGCCAGAAACAAGCATCTTCACGACCGACCCTCCAAAAGTGGCGAAGAAGAAGATCATGAATGCGTTCACAGGGGGGCAGGCAACCGTTGAAGAGCAGAAAGAGAAGGGGGGCAATCCAGATGTCTGCTCTGTCTATCAATATCTATCCTACGTCTTTGAGGAGGATGACAAAAAGATCAAAGAACGTGGCATTAAATGCAGAAACGGCGAGGTTCTCTGCGGAGAATGCAAGGAATACCTAGCTGAGAAGGTTGGAAAGTTTCTCATCGAACATCAGAAGAACAGAGAAAAGGCCAGAGACGATATTGAAGATTTTATGATAAGAGATTGAATATCTACAATTTCTGTTAGACGGCTGGTTCAAAAAGATAGAAGGCGGTAAAGCCGTTCTATAAAGCACCTGTTGCTGTTCTGGGTATGCATAAAAGACGGGACATATGTTGACATCTGGATAAGTGCCAGCGGCAAGTACTCCTATCACTGGGAGCAGAGAGCAAATAGGGGGCTCATCCACCGGCATGACAATGCACCCGACTTTCCAAGGGTTTTCAACATACCCTAAGCACTTTCATGATGGTACTCAAGAAGCTGTCAAAGAGGGGTTATAATTGTAAGATGGGTATCAGTCCCATACTATTTCAATATGCCTGCCTATTTCTTCATCTGGGCTGATAACTAGCGCATTCTTTGAAGTGGCAATGGCACATATCATCCGGTCGTGTAACTCAGGGATTTCAAGCTCTAGAAAATGTCCCCATGCTGTCATATCCATATCCACCGGCGTTATATAACCTGCAGTCTCCACTGTGAGAAGGACCTCCCTTATCAAAGCTTCGCTGTTTATTGTTTTTAGTCTGTTTTTCATGGAGATGTAGATAAACTCACCTATGGCTATATGTGGCAGAAGAAGCTGAACTTTGCCCTTTTCTGCATCTTTGAACACTGCATCTGCTTTTGAAGGAAGTTCATCTGTGAGGTATCTTATAAATGCGACGGTGTCAACTACATAGACCTTCAAATACGCCATTCCCGCCTTAAGGATTTGATATCTTTCTCTGCTCCTTCGAGGTCGATTTTTCCTGCAAGAATCCCCTTTAAAGAAGCCTTCCTGTGTTTTACAAGTATCCCCTCTTTTGTAGGTAGTATCAATGCTTCTTCTCCTTCAATGAGATGATATTTATCTCTTAAGTCCTTTGGCAGAGTTATCTGTCCTTTTGAACTTATTTTTGATGCTCTTATGCTCATACTTTTTCTCTCCTAC
>JAZFTJ010000123.1:0-20825 GCA_036446635.1 Hydrothermarchaeales archaeon (SeqCode)
GGCGGCCATCCTCAGATCCGTTTTTGGTTTCAACGATTCAATCAAATTATTTATCAAGTTGGAGATGAGCTTTTTGTTCTTTGAATATTCGTCCCATGTCTCCTGAGAAACCAGGGCAAGCATGAGACGAGTCCTGGCATTCTCCATGTTCAGCGTGCAAAGCGAGGTATTGCCCTTTTTGACCCTGTTCAAAACGCCTGCTTCAACAAGTTCCCCTATGTTCTTATAGACGTGGCTGTACGTCCCGCCTATCGCGTTTGCAATCTGGTTGATGGTGAAGTCTGCTTCAGGGTTTCTTTCATACTGTTTAATGATCGTCATCTGAATATTCTTCATTATCTCACCTGAGATAGTATTATCTTATAAGAGATAATTTATAAATCTATGCATCCCATCCCATGGAGCCATGTTTAAACCAAAATATCCTTAATATGTGCCCTCCAGCGGCTTTCCCAGCTCGGGATTTCCACAAAGTTGGGAGTAAGGACAAGGTTAAAAAAAGCGGACCCGCCGGGATTTGAACCCGGGTCAAGGGCTCCGGAGGCCCCCGTGCTATCCAGACTATACTACGGGCCCAACTGATTATAAAATCTACTACATTATATGGTTATTAACTTTCCTTGTCTTTTTTATCAAATTGTTCACAAAAACCGAACGAAACGTTTGATAATAATGAACAAAAAGAAAAAGACCCCTTTATTTCATTCAGAGACAGTTTCAAGATCCGAAACATAAAACACATCACTATTAAACGGGGATTTTTTTATTAACGGATAAAATCGTTTAGGGAAGAAAACCTTTAAACAATCCACAACAGAAAGCCACACTATGGAGAAGTGGAAGACCATAACCGAAGGCGAGACAAAGCTCTTCATCCCAAAAGAAGGCGTATTCGGAGAGAACCTTAAAGGAAGAGAAAAAAAGGCGCCGGTATTCTACAACCCAAAGATGGAGCTTAACAGAAGCCTATGCTGCGCAGTCTTAAAGGAATTATCAAAAGAAGAAGAACCCATCTTCGCAGACCTCCTGGCAGGAAGCGGAGCCAAAGGGATACGAATCGCAAACGAAACAAAAGCTAAAGTTATTTTAAACGACGCCAACCCCGAAGCACACGCAGCCATAGAAAAAAACGCAAAACTAAACAAACTAGAAGTAGAAACATCAAACCTTGAGGCAAACCAGTTCCTACAAGAAAACTTCCACAACTTCGACTTCATAGATATAGACCCCTTCGGCACACCCACACCGTTCCTAGACAACGCCATTATGACACTGAAAAAAGACGGAAGCCTCGGGGTAACAGCAACAGACACAGCACCACTATGCGGCGTCTACCCCACAGCGTGCTACAGAAAATACAACGCCATACCTCTTAGATCAAAATTCTGCCACGAAACAGCACTAAGAATACTAATCGGACACATAGCACGGACAGCAGGGAAATACTCAAAAGGCATAGAGATACAACTCTCATACTACAAAGAACACTACCTCAGAGTCTACGCGAGATTCATAAAAGGAAGAGAACAAGCAAACACAACACTTGAAAACCTAGGCTATGTCTACTACTGCAGAAAATGCCTACAAAGAGAACACGAAAAAACCCCCCTACCAACAAATAAAAAATGCAAATGCGGATCAAAATACGCGGTCGCAGGGCCGCTCTGGCTTGGAAGCATAAACAACAAAAACTTCCTAAAAGGAGTCCTAGAAAAATCCAGATACCTAGAAAGCCCAAGCCTTGACAACCTACTCACACAGCTCATAGAAGAAGAGACAGCACCATTCTATTTTGACACACATAAGGTAGCAAAAGAACTGCACATAGAGCTAAAAACCATGGAAAAGATAATAGAAAACCTAAAAAAAGACGGATTCAAAACAACCAGGACACACTTCTCACCAACATCCATAAAGACAACAGCAGGGATAGAGGAGATAAAAAAAGCATTCAAATAATCTTAGCCTTAGCAAACCGCGGGGTCACCTTCTTTATCCTGATATCAAGCTCCTCACCCACTTTCGCGTTTTCAACAAAAACAGGAAAACCATCGACAAAGGCAATGCCATCGCCCTCTTTACCACGCTCCTCAATACGGACACTAATGGTGTCACCAAACCGAACAGGAGTATCCAAGAGCTCACGGCCAAGAATATAAACCTCAGAACTCTTACCACGCGAGGCCTCAGGCTTCACAATCTTCATAATCCTAAACTCCCGCTTAACATCCTCAGTGAACTCCTTAAGCTCAGACCCCTGGAAAACCTTAACCAAGAAATTCCCCCCAGGCTGCAAGAGCTTCTTCGCAAGACCAAGGGCAGCCCGAGATAGCTCAACAGACAGTAAATGATCAATATCCCAGACACCAGAGATATCAGGCGAAGCATCAGAAATAACAACATCAGGACCCCGCGGAAGAATCTCCATTATCTTATCGACAACACCCTCGCCAGTCATATCCTCCTTAAGAGCAACAACATTCTCCTCCTCAAAGCCATCGATTTCCTCCAAATCAATGCCCAGGACAAAACCCCCCTCGCCAACAATCTCAGAGGCAACCTGAAGCCACCCACCAGGCGCAGCACCAAGGTCCAGGACGACGTTGTTCTTCCGGATCAACTTGAACCTCCGATTAATCTGCTTAAGCTTATAACTAGCCCGAGACCTGTAGTTGTCCTTTTTAGCCTGCTTGTAAAAACGATCCCGCTTACGATCGCCCTGCCACTTCTTCCCCATCACAAAACACCCTAAAATATCGATCTTATAAGAGGTAGAATAACCTTAGGAATAGAAACAAAAGTACCAATACTACTCCCAATATTAGCAAAAGCGGTAACAAGCAATACTTTAAAGGCTCTGTTATGATACATCTCCCGCATCCCGGTTGTATTGAACATATCAGAGACATCACCGACAGTGACCCTTCGAACCTTGATCTCCGTAGCACCGGCAAACCAACCAGCAGCCAGGAAGGGGTTAAGAGAGGTTAAAGGAGATGTTATCATACCAACAAGCGCCGAGGTAATATGGCCACCCACCAACAAAACCCCCAAGAAAGTCGGGATAGCATTTAAAAGAATCCACAACCCAATAGGCCGATTCATAGGAATGCCATGAGAAAACGCCACGACAAACGTACCAATAATCAAAGCAGGCAACCCATATTTTAAAACCTTCACAGTATCAACCCGCTTCTTCGGCATCCGAACCAAGGCTTCAAAAGGAGGCAGATCACCCGGATTCTCAAGATAATTCTCAATACCCTTCTTATGACCCGCACCCACAACCACAACAATGTTCTCATAGACATGGGAGAGCTCCAAAAGCCTCAGCGCCATAAAAGCATCCCGCTCAGTGACAAGGGTCTCATAGAGATTCGGAGAAACATCCCTAAAACTCCCCAAGATATCAAAAAGATTCTCATCATCTTTTAGACGATCAATCTCCTCCTCCAAATCATCCCCCCCAATGGTGGCTGTAAAAATCATCTCCTTTAGAACCCTGAATTTCTCAACCAGCCCCATCTTACCCAAAGCCCGACTCATCGTGAGCTTGATATCCCGGTCAATCAGAGCAACCTCACTCCCCTCCTCACGAGCAACACGCATAGCGGTAAGCATCTCCTCACCCGGCTTAACACCCACCTCCTCACCCAGCCTGCGCTGCAAGAAAGACAAGAGAGTGTTTGCCAACATCATCATAAAATTCCCGGCTTTTATCAGATCAAAAATAGGAATGTCCTTCTTCTGGGTCAACCCCTCATATCTAGCCGCGCAGAGCTCAACAGCCACAAGATCAGGCTTCAACTCCCTTATCCTGTCCCCGACCTCATTAATACTATCCCGAGAAATATGAGCAGTGCCGATTATCGTGATCATCAAATCATACCTACTTTACAACATCATATTCAAGTATCAAGTCACGCCCGAGCTTGTAATGCCTCTTAAGACTCAGCTTGACACCTTCTTCAATAAGGTTAAAACCCTCTCCATCAACAAGAGATATGGCATCCTTCCCACCAACAAGCCTCGGAGTCACAGCCACCGAAACCTCATCTACAAGACCCTCCTTTAACATCCCCCAGTTCAACGTCCCCCCACCCTCAAGAAGTATACGCCTAATACCCATATCGTAAAGCATCACCAGAAGACAGCTAAGATCGACTCTCTTATCACCACAAACAATAACCCTAGCGCCTTTCGACTCTATCTCCACCACTTTCTCAGCACTAGCGCTCTTCGAGACACATATGATAGTCTCCGCATCACCATTAAGCACCCTCGCATCAAGCGGGACACGAGCACGGCTATCAACCACTAGCCTAACAGGATTCGCCCCCTCATCCTCAATCTTATGCACAGTCAACCTGGGATCGTCAACCAACACAGTGTTGACACCGACCATAATACCATCAACACCATCCCGGATACGATGAACCCGCTCAAGATCCTCAGGACAAGATATCCGGGAGTCATGTTTTCTAGAAGATATCTTCCCATCAAGGGTCATGCCCGCATTCATAATAACATGTGGAAGCCTAGCCATCCGATCCAAATCCTTTACGCGTTAACAAAAAAATTGCTCACTCTCCTGTAAAATAGTTTCTGTAAAGAAAATCAGAAACCAAAGAACCCCGGAGGCTAGGCAAAGGTTTAAAGAGAAAAAAACAAATAAGTCCATGAATATAAAAAGATAAGTAGTAGTTAAATCAACCATACCCCGGAGAAAAATAGAATTATAGTTTCAATCACTAGGATAACAGGAGGTAAAGGCATGGTTTCAAGGTTGACCGAAGTTTATGGAAAAAACGTATACACTGTCGAAGGAATGCACGTAGGCTCATTGGAAGATATCTCAGTAGACCCTGAATCCGGCAGGCTTGGCGGACTCATAATCTCAAACGTCAACAAGGCATTTAAAAACAGACTGGGAATTGAAGGCCAGAAAGGATTTATAATACCCTATTCCGGAGTCAAGTCAGTAGGAGACATCGTACTCATAGGAAACGTCAGATACGAGGCAGAGCCTATCGAAACAAAGGAAGAAAAACAATAAAAAAAAGTTGTAAAAAAAATGGAGTTTGTAAAAACAGGCATAGGCGACTTCGACGCCCTATTCACCCACAAAGGATATCCAAAAGGAAATTCCATAGTAGTCATGGGGGGCCCAGGCAGCGGAAAATCAATCTTCGGCATGCAATACGTCTACAACGGCGCATCAAAATACGATGAGCCAGGAATTTACGTCAGCCTTGAAGAGATGCCTGACAAGATAAGAAGAAACATGCAACACTTCGGATGGGACCTAAAAGCCATAGAAGATGCAGGAAAACTGGTCATAGTCGATGCAACAAGCCCCAGAGTAATGTCCGAAGGGGTTGAAAAAGATGTCATAGAAAGAGGCCTTAACGTTGAAAATCTAATAGCCAACATAGAAGACATCATCAAAGAGACAAACGCCAAACGAATAGTAATAGACTCCCTCTCGGTAATGGGGATATACTCAAAATCCGAGTTTGACCTAAGAACCCAGCTTTTGATGCTGGCCTCCTCCCTATCCAGCTTAGGATGCACAACCCTGGTAATTGCAGAAGCCAAAACCGACGACATAGGGATAAGAGAATTCCCGCCAGAAACATACATGTTCGACGGAGTAATAACCCTGCGCTACGACACAGACTCCCAGGATAGAAAGATAGCAATACGAAAGATGCGAGGAACAAAACACGTCCTAGGATCATTCAAATTCACCATCAACGATAATGGAATCACTGTAAACCCATAAGATCAGACCCTCAACCAGACTAGCCAATTACACTATCAAATACATCTCTACAATACGACTTAAGATCCAATCTCTCCCTTTTAGCGATCTTCCTCAAGACCTTATCAACACCGGTTGAATACTGGATCGCCTTCTTCTCTCGCAAGACAATAGAATCTGGAAGGCCCCTCTTTTTTGCTACTTCTCTTAAGATGAATTTTCTTACTCCCTTCCTTATCTTTAAATCAGGAGAAATCTTCAACGCGACCCTGACAAGATCAGGATCTAAAAAAGGCGTTATAAGCTCAAGAGAATTTGCCCTGGCAATAAGATGATCCCGGTTATCAGCAGATCTACGCGCCTTTTCAACATCCACAACAAGAGCAGCCTGAAGATCACCTATGGACATTGCCAGATATCTGTGGTATCCAGCAAAAAGCTCATCCGCCCCCTGGCCACAAAGAACATGCGAAACACCGTCATCCCTTGCCATCTCACACGCAATATAGAACGGTATCCCAATAGAAACATCCAAGGGGTTAAAGCCCCCTATAGTCTTGATAACCTTCCTCGCATATGCCTCCACCTCATCAGGGTCTATCACTCGGCGCTTTATCGGCGATCTCAGGGTTTTACCAGCCTCACGCACATATTCCTGATCCTGCGAACCCTCCACGCCTACAGAATAAAGAACAACCTCATTCCCAAGGTCCTCAGAGATCTTGGCTACAAGAGTGCTGTCAAGACCAGCTGAGAACAAGACCCCGAACCCCTCCAAATCAGCTGTGCACCGGCTAATGGAACCGGAGATTGCTCTGTCTAATTCCTCCACCACAGTGCTGATTAAATCAGTGTCATTCCTCATTTTTGTCCTCAAGACAAGCTTCTTCAACTAGATAAACACCCCTTACACCATCCCACTCTTTACTGCCTTGAATTATCCTGATCTTTCTCCTAAAAAGCGGCATGTCCAAGACCAGAGTCTCTGCCTCACCCCCCTCAAACCCCAGGTGAAACCTATGTTTAAGGCTCAATTTCTTAAGGTCATTAAAAGCCTCCCAACCGATCTTTTTCCCAAGCCACACCTCACCCAATCCCTCAGCAGCCACAGAGACAATAATAACCTCAAATCCCGCATCTAGAAGCGCCTTCCACAACTCTTCACCCGACATACCCCATAACGGAGCCAAAGACTCAAGCCCGGCATCTTTACAAATAGCGTCGATCCGGTCCTTCTGATACCTAGATGCAAGGGCACCAGTGACAATACCATCAACCTCGTCTTTAATAGACATGACAACATCACGCAGATCCTCAAGCTCCTCCTCCTTCCGCCCCTCAGTCTCCCTCGAGATCAGAGGCATCCCCATAGCCTCTGCCTGCAACTCTGTAAGATGAGCGTTAGGATGATGAAACATGTAACTATCGGTTCTTACCGGAAGCATTGAAATAAGATACTTTATCTCATGACCCCGTAAATGCAACAGATACATAGCCAAGAGGCTGTCTTTTCCACCACTGACCAACGCGCCCAACTTCATCCGAGTCAACCCCCAAATAATTCTTAGTATAATGCTAAACGATGGAACCCACGACCTTTATAATAATAGTCCTGAAAAATAGTACAAAGACTATGAAGAGAAGGACCAGCTATACACACAGACCCCAAACTATTTCCTTGAGAACCTGGAGACCCTAAAAGGCGAGAGCTGAACATTTATAAATACAATGCACATGCTTATTCCACGATCTTCATCGTCACATCCTTAGGCAGCGCCAGACCCATCTCAACCTCAGCTGCCTTAAGGATCGCAGCAGGAACAGGGCAGGCCGTATGTCGTATATGCTTTGATGCTAGCTGGTAGACGACAGAATCAGATATCTTTAAAAAAACATCCGAAGTCACAGTGATCTGTCTAAGCTCCCTGTCCATCGCCTTTATCATCTCACAAGGACAGAAGACCTCGATCCTGACCCTATACTTGCCCGTCTTCTCTGCCTTTATTATCGCAGTAAAACCACAGATACCCGCATCCACAGTCACCTTGCTCATATCATAAACCAGCCCATAAAAGAAAAGCCAGATCTAAATTGATAAACACTGTTATTGTTCAATATCTCCAAGATCTGCCTGTCTCGATAAAAGCCCTGATATTCTCAAGTGGAACAGAAGGCGGCATATCACATCCAGGCATCAAAACAAAACCACCGCCAGAAGCTGCCTTATCTATACAATCCAAAGAAGCACGTCTCACATCATCTCCAGACCCGTTTGCCAAAACCGCCACAGGATCTATATTCCCCGCGATACACATCTTCTTTCCCACTACCTCCTTTGCCATTGCCAAGTCAACCTTATGATCCAAGCTGAAACACGAGGCACCCGACTCAGCTATAATGTCTATCTTGTCAGAGGTATTGCCACAGATATGAAGCAAGGTATACGCCCCCTTTGATCTTGAATCGGATGTAAGCCGCTGGAGGTAGGGCAGGACAAATTCCATAAAATGCTTCTTAGATATCAGATCCCCACTAGCAGAGGGCTCTGCAATACTTATCAGATCTATAATGCCATCCTTTAAAAGGGGCTCATAGAATCTAATCAAGAGCCTGGTGGAAAAATCAAGCACAGCCTTCACAAACTCCGGCTCCTTATAGATATTCCTCATCAGCTTCTCAACCCCCCTTATCTGCGCAGCAAGGGTAAACGGCCCCCAAGCAGTCGTTGTAACAAAATACTCATCACCAACGGCCTCTTTAACATTCTTTGTCGCCTCCCAGACAGTGTTCACAACCTCATCAGAGTCAAGCCTGTCAAGATCAAGGGCCTCCAACTCTTCCACGCTGTCAATCAACGGCTCGGCCAGATCTGGAGCACCAATAGGACGCGCCTTAATCTCTCCTCCAAGAGCCGCTGCGTGAAAGTTGTTATAGCCTGAGCCCACATAGACTATGTCGCTCCCCAATTTTGGGGCAGTCGAGATAATCACCTCTGACATCTTCTCCGCATCTTTCGATAAGCCCATAAACGTATTGCCAGACGCAGTAATCGTCCATACCCCTGCCCCAAAGAACGCCACCGGCATCCTCTCCGGCACCCCCATCTCAAAAGCGGTTATTATCCCATCTCTCGGTTTCATCTTTCAAATATTAGTCCACCCCCCTATTTATGGATTTCTAAGATTTCCTGGTGAACCATTCTTCAAAAACTCAAGCTCTAAAAAGAAAACAGAGGATCACAGAGTTTTGATAAAAAGACTGATCATCTCCCGATCTTGATCTCAGACTGCTTCCTCAGATATCTAAGGACGATCTCAGGCTGATATCTACACCCCTTACAAGGATCGCCGAAATCATTTATCCCCTCACAGAGATCTCCCCCCATAAAATTGAGGATCACACGCCCATCATCCTCTACTTCCAACTGCTCAAGAGGCGTAAAATAGAAGCTCTTCAAGATAGCCAGATCCTCATCTGTGACATTGAAAAGATTGACACGACACAAAACCATATCATCACCCTATAGAAACCTCGAAGCATACTGCATAATATCATCCATCTTCATCTTAGGCTGATAGTCCTTCCACTCATGGAGCTTGCCAAGCCTCTTATAAACATACATTGCGTAGCATGCAGGACAGCTCATCAACAGCGTGTCAGCACCAGTCTCCTCAGCCTCCTTAATGAACATCTCCCCCATAGTCATCGCCACCTCTGGCTTATGCCCCCGTATACCGCCTCCAGCACCGCAGCATCTTGTCAAACCACCCTTCCTAGGGAGTTCCACATATTCTATCCCAGGAATACTCTTAATAAGCTTCCGCGGAGCATTGGAGACAACAGGCCCTACAAGACCTCGTGTCAACTGACAAGGATCATGATAAGTCACCCTCTCATCTGCCTCCTTGGTGAATTCAATCCTCCCTTCATCTATTAGGTCCGCCACCACCTCTGTCACATGGATGACCTCAAAGGGGAGCTTACCCCCATAGACCTTGGGCCATACATCCCTGAACTCTTGAAGACAACAAGGACATGAGCAAGCCAATCTCTCCACGCCCCGTGAAGCATAGGCCTCAACATTGTGATTGACCAAATCATCCATAATCTCCCACTGACCAGTAACCGTCAAAGGCCATCCACAACACCAAGCCTCCGCAGGATCAAGCATAGTGAACTCCTGACCACCTGCCTGAAGCAATTTAACAGCCCCAGATGCCATGCCAGGGGCGTCCCAGGCGACATCGCATCCCTCAAAATATCCAAGCTCGGCACTTTCAGAGATCTTTATACCCTCTGGCATCCAGATCTTATATCTTAGACCCAGAGAATGCGGAAAAATACTCTTATACTCCTTGGCATTCTTCAGAAGATTAGGCAATCCACCAGGAGGCTTATACCCCATGTCCACCATCTTCCTGCGAAGACTCCCCCAGAGGCGCTGGGTATGAATCCCCACAGGACACACCTCGCCACAGGCCCCGCACCCAGTACAGGTATAAATGGCATCCTGGAATTTCTTCCACTCATCCTCAGTTATCTCTTTCCCACCCAAGAGCCTGGCCCTGAGGCCGTGTGTCCTCCTGACAAAATCTCTATACGTCTTGATCTTTTCAGGAGGAGAGATCGAAGGGTCATCTGTAGCATCTTGTATACCACACCAGTTGAGACATTCACTGCACCTAGTGCAGGCGTCCAGCTCTATCATCTCAAGCTTTGAAAGATTTTTTAAAAGGTCCTTTTCCTGATTCATCTTATGACCTCGCTCTTCCTTCCTAGAGCCGCCTGGGTTGTTATCTGAGAGGCGAACATGTGGAACATCTTAGAATAGGGTAAATACAAAATAAAAAGGAAAACAGAGGAGTAGTGCATTATATAGACATATCTCCATGCCGTTTGCAAAGAGACCACATTAGTTCCTATCACAGCCTTCATCAGCGATGCAAATATAGCGCCTATCGGAGACCAACCAATAGTAGAGGGATTAAAAGAGGCCAGGTTAAGGCCTTCCACCATAAAACCAAGAATTACAATTACAGACAGGAGCCATAGGGCAATACTATCGTCGAACTTCGTGACGATGCGTTCAGTTCTCTCCCTCTTTACAACTCTGCCATCATCAATGCCGAAGAGCATTCTGGAAGGTTTTAAATTCCTTCTAAGAATAGCTGAAAACAGCCCAAGTAGGAGTACGCCCCCAGCAATGTCCATGACAAGAGAGAAGACCAAAAAGGTATTACCAGTCAAGAATCTCCAAGGCAAATACTCCTGTAATGTCTTAAGAATCTCCCCTAAAAAGAGGATCATAAACCCCCATACGATCATTAGGAGTGCAATGCCACGTCTTTTACTCCTTGCAAATACGCGCTTAGCAAAAAGGCAATCTGGAGAGTGGAATTTTGACAAACTCAATGATATGAACCCCCAGACCCCTAAACCCGAGACGATCTCGCCTTCTTCATCCTCGCCCTTTGTCCAGAGCGAGATCCGGTCCCACATGCCAACGAAGAAGATTAGCATGACAAGCATCGAGATCCAGCGTATCCCCTCTGGAGGAAAAGTAAGCCGTCCGAACATCCCTATCGAAAAAAGGATAACAATCATGCCTACAGCGATGTAAAATACGTTCTTTAATACGCTTACTTCATCCTCCATCTATATCACCCTAATCTATAGAAGTCCAAGGCACCGTCTCTGTCTAAGACAATCTGATCCAAAAATAAAAAATTGGGATAGGACCACTTATTGGTCCCTTTTCCCATCAAATCTATAAAGACTTAATATACGCCTCTATTGAATTTAGGTGGTTTTAGGTATTCCCAGTCTTCGCCTGCTTTGTGTTTTTGGTATATCTCAAGGACCTTCGCCGCATATTCAAAGGCATAGGGTATACCAGGCCCATTAGGAACAAATCCTGCGCCCATCATTCCTACAGCTGCTGCCTCAAATACCTCTTCAAAAGTAGCACCGGCCTCAGCGGCCGGGACAACATGGATTATACACCGGGGGGAACAGTAGGATACACCGACGGCCATAAAGATCAGTTCCTTCATCTTCCTCGGTAGAGCACCATCTGCCCAAATACTTTCATAAAAGTCCGCGAACGTCTTTCCCACGTTTGGAGCAATGGTGTTTATCGTCTTAAACATCCTCGGCGTGAAGAGCATCTTTTCTTTCATATATTGATTTGCTGCTTCAGCCTCTTCTTGACTAACCATATCCTCAACCTCCTTTTTTTTAAAAAATCTGCCTAATAGGGGTATTGGCATCTCTTCCACCACCCTCTGTTAATCTTCCTCCAAGCTATTACTTATAATTTTTGTTATGGAGCCACAGTTTTAAGCATTCTTAAATCAAACAAAAATGAGATTAGGTAAAAATTAACCTCCAAGTTTACATCCAAATCTATGAACGCTAGAAAAATTTTAAGTAGTCCCTATAGAATCTAAAAATAGAATAATGGATATAAATTATGTGAGCAGTTATGAAAACTAAGTATCTCGTTTTTTTTATCATCTTACTGATCGTTATTTTTGCAGGATGTGTTGGAGAGAAGACAGGAGAACAGGTTTCCCCAGGAGCATCAAAAGGTAAAGATATCTATCTTGCAAATTGTGCCGGCTGTCACGGCCCTCAAGGTAGAGGAGATGGACCAATGGCATCAAACCTACCGGCACCACCCCAAGATCTGACGGTTGCCAAAGGAAAGTCAGACGCTGAACTTAAAAGCACAATAAAAGAGGGGATAATGGCGATGGGCATGCCGGCATTTGAAGGTGCATTAAGCGACGAAGAGGTCCAGGATGTGACCGAGTTTTTGAGAATCCTCTGAACACCCACCGCGTGTAGATATTCTTTGACTTTCAATACAACTCTTTTTCCAACTAAAGATTTAATACTACAATCCTCCTTACGATTATATTATAAATAAATACTGTGAAAAGGATTGATATGACAGAGGAGTTCACGCCGCACGAACGAGTATCGAGGTTATTCAACAATGAGAAAATCGATCATATACCCTGTTTCAGCGGCATGGGAAACGTTACAGTAGAGGGGATGAAGAAGCTCGGCATACGCTTTGCAGATGCCCATCAGGACGCCGTGAAAATGGCGGCCATAGCATCCACAACATTCAGATTCTATGGCTTCGAATCAGCTGTAGTACCCTTTGACCTGGGGATCGAAGCAGAAGCCCTCGGTTGCGAGATGAATTTCTACCAAGACAGTGAGGCCCCCATCATTTATCCAACAGTAAAGACGAAGATAGCAAGCTTTGAAACGCCTATAGACATGCCAAAAGATTTGGCAGAAAAAGGGAGAGTACCACTTGTAAAAAAGGCGATAGAACTACTAAAAGAAGATATAGGGGGGGATGTCGCCATAGGCAGCTATGTCCTTGGACCCTTTACCCTTGCAGGCCAGGTTTTGGACCTAAACGACCTTTTAAAAAATTCCTACAAAAGGCCAGATGAGGTCAACGCCTTCCTCGATTCCTTAGAAAAGGTCATAGTCGAAATAGCAAAGACCTTCAAGGATGCAGGATCCGATTATATAACGATCCGTGAGATGGGTGCGCCAGCAGATGTCATAGGCCCAAGGATGTTCAAATCACTTGTTCAGCCGCATCTGGCAAAGACAATAAAGGGCATAGAACAGCCCACCGTCCTGCACATCTGTGGTAACACAAACCCTATAGTTGAGATGATGTACGAATGTGGCCCTACTGCAATAAGCGTGGAGCAGAAGAACGATATAAAAGATACAAGAGAAAAACTGGGGGAGAATGCCTTAATATTTGGCAATATCGACCCCTATAATATGATCGTTAAAGGGACGCCAACAGAGATACAAAAATCTGTAAAGAGCGCTATAGAAGCTGGCGTCAGCGCAGTCTGGCCCGGATGCGATATCTGGCCAGATGTGCCAGCAGAGAATATGAGGGCGCTAGTTGATGCAACAAAGAGATATGGAAAAGTCACATAAAAGGAGGTGTTTATTATGGTCAGTGATGAGGAGAGAAAAAAGATCTTGGAGGGCTTGAAGAAGGCAGTAGTTGAATTCGATGAAGACGAGGTCAAAAGACTCTCGAACGAAGTATTAGAGATGGATCTTGACCCATATGATGCCATTCTAAATGGGCTGGCTGTGGGCATGGAAGTGGTCGGACAGCTCTTCGAGAAGAACGAGTATTTTGTCCCTGAAGTACTCATGTGTGCTGATGCGCTTTATATTGGTCTTAACATCCTTCGACCCCATGTCTCGCTCAAAGATAAGGACAGGATAAGAGGGGAGGTTGTAATAGGCACGGTAGAAGGGGATGTGCATGATATAGGCAAAAATATAGTAAAGATGATGTTCGACATAGCAGGTTTTAAAGTTCATGACTTGGGCAAAGACGTGCCCCTTGATAAGTTCGTTGAGGAGCAGTTGAAAACGGATTCCGATCTAATATGCCTCTCTGCCATGATGACCACTACTATGGTTGGGATGAAGAGGGTTATTGAAAAGATCAGGGAAAAGAATCCTAACGTAAAGATCATGATCGGTGGGGCTCCAGTAACCAAACAGATTGCAGATCAATATGGTGCCGACAGTACTGCAAAAGATGCCACTAACGCGTTGAGCGAGGCCATAAAAATGGTCTCTTCTATCCGAAAGATGAAGGAAGATCAAGGGGCCTAAATGAAGTACAAGGTCATATTCCAGCCCTCCGGTAGGAGGGGGGAAATTGAGGAAGGGAAGACCCTTCAGCAGGCGTCTCAAGAACTCGGAGTAGAGATTGAGTCGATCTGCGGAGGAAAGAAGACCTGCGGTAAATGCAAGGTCCAGATACAGGAGGGGTTCTTTGAGAAATTCGGTATTGATTCAAAGATGGAGAATTTAAGCAAGCTGACAGAGGAAGAGAAGAACAGACTGAAGCCCAAAGAGATCAGATCGGATTACAGGCTCTCCTGTGCAGCAGAGATAAATGGAGATGTCTTGGTTTTTGTCCCTGAAGAGACCCGAGGTGGTGGCCAGGTCATAAGGAAGGATGCAACCGACCTGCAGATCGAGATCGACCCAGCCATAAAGAAGTATTATGTTGAGATGGATAAGGCCACCTTGAAGGATTCAGAGGCTGACCTAGAAAGATTATTGAAAGAGTTGGAAAGAACACACAAACTGAAGGATCTTGTCATAGATTATAAGATTCTAGCAGGTCTTTCAAGCGTCATAAGAGAAGGCGACTGGAAGGTGACTGTCTCAGTCTGGCAGGGAAAAGAGATCATCCGAGTAGAGCCTGGCTTAAAGGATGAGAAATTTGGTATTGCCATAGATATTGGCACGACAACCGTCGCAGGATATCTCACTGACCTGAGGAGCGGAGAGGTTGTAGCGGTCGACTCGATGATGAACCCACAGGTAAGATTTGGCGAGGATGTGATGGCCAGGATAACATATGCGATGACCCATGATAAGGGCCTAGAAAAGATGAACAAAACGATTATAGAGGGCTTAAACAAGATCGTCAAAAACGTCACAAAAAAGGCGGGGATAACACCGGAGGATATACTGGAGCTCGTGGTGGTGGGCAATACGTGCATGCACCATATTTTTTTGAAGTTCAATCCAGAGTTTGTGGGGCTTTCCCCATTCCCTCCAACACTACATCATTCAATTGATGTCAAGGCAAGAGACCTGGGCCTTAATGCCTCCAAAGGAGCAAACTGCCACGTTCTGCCCATTGAGGCCGGATTCGTCGGGGCGGACAATATGGGGGTCATATTGGCTGTCGAGCCTGAGAAATCCGAGAAGATATCCTTGGTGATAGATATCGGGACCAATGGCGAGATAGTTTTGGGCAACAAAAAGAGGCTCCTCTCCACTTCTTGTGCAACCGGGCCAGCGTTTGAGGGGGCGCAGATAAAATATGGTATGCGTGCCGCTCCTGGAGCTATAGAGAGGGTGAGAATAGACCCAAAATCTTATGAAGTAAAATTCAAGGTCATCGGAAAAGAGGACTGGCACACTGCCTATAAAAACGAGGATTTGAATGCCAGGGGCATCTGTGGGTCAGGGATAATAGAAGCAATCTCTGAGATGTTCAAGACCGGGATAATAAAGAAGAATGGAAATTTCAACACCGAGATAAAACATCCCCGCTTGAGAAAGGACGATGGTGGGCAGACGGAATTTGTCCTGGCGTGGAAGGACGAGACCTCTATAGGAAAAGATATCTCTGTAACCTTGGGCGACGTGAGGGCCATGCAGCTAGGTAAAGGCGCCCTATATACCGGATGCAAGACACTTATGAAAAGATATGGGGTAAAAGAGGTAGATAGAGTAATCCTAGCAGGTGCATTCGGCAGCTATATAGATAAAGAAGCTGCCATGACGATAGGGATGTTTCCGGATTGCGATCTGAAAAAGGTCAATGCTGTCGGGAACGCTGCAGGAGACGGGGCCAGAATTGCGCTTCTTAATAGAAGAAAAAGGGAAGAAGCAGACGCGTTAGCAACGAAGATCGAGTATATTGAGCTTACAGTCGACCCTGATTTTCAGATGGAGTTTATGAAGGCCATGCACATACCGCATATGAAAGACGAATTCCCGCATATACAGGAGGTCTTGGACAAGACCGCGAGATGATCTTATGTTTAGATTTGAGACTGAGCAGACCGTCTACGATATTGGAGGAGTGAAGGTAGGCGGACAGCCGGGCGAGAACGCCACAGTTTTATTGGGGACTATGTTTTACACAGGTCACAAGATCATTGAGAGCAGGAAAAAAGCCAAATTCGACAAGAAGCGGGCTGAAGAGCTTATCAATAGACAGGAGACACTCTCAGATCAGACCGGGATCCCAGGCATGCTTGATCTGGTTGCCAATTTCCCAGAAGAGATTCGAACCTATATAGATTTTGTCACAAGCGTTACTGAGATGCCCTTCTCCATAGACATCTGGAAGGTCAAGCCCAAGCTCGCTGCCGCAGAATATATCAAAGAAACCGGCTTGATCGACAGGACCATATACAGCTCTATCGCGCCTTGGAGCGAGGACATGGAGAGAGAGGTCGTTGAATTAAAGAAATTGGGACTAAAAAATGCGATATTGGTAGCCTATAATGTTGATGATAAGACAGTCCAGGGCAGGATTGATCTCTTAGAATCGACCCTGTTGCCCAATGCGAAAGCCGCGGGCTTTAAGAATTTTCTCATAGACACATCTGTTCTAAGCATCCCTGCATCTGCTTTCTCTTTTCTAGGCAACTTAGAGATTAAAAAAAGATATGGATATCCCACTGGTTGCGCGCCTTCTAACGGCACAGACATGTGGAGGAAGTTTGTCATTCCGACATGGGGTAAAACAGGATTTTCAGGGGTTGATTCAGCTGCCCATGCGGTCGCCCCTCTGCTCTGGAATGATTGGCTCCTTTACGGGCCCATAGAGAATGCTGGATGGATATTTCCAGCTGTAGCTACATCAAACGCGATACTATCCACCCTGGTATACGATGAAGTTTTGACTCTGCCTGAATCCGATGATCATCCGTTAAACAAGCTCTTTCCAGATCTTGTAGGTCAGTTGAAGAAGGAAAAGGGGCAGTAAAATTGAGCCAAAAATATCATCTTAAATGTATAGATTGCGATTCCAAGTTGGCAGTTAAGAAAAAGTTCAATTTCTCTTGTCCCGGGCATGATGCCCTTGTCAGGAGCATCTATTCCAAAAAGAGGCTTACAGTACGGGATTATCCTGGTCTGTGGAGATACTATGATTGGCTGCCTGTAGAAAAAGTAAACGACTATAACGGCAAGCCCATCACATACAAAAGCAAGGCACTGGCAAAAGAACTAGAACTTGAAAACCTATACATCTCCTTTAACGGATACTGGCCTGAAAAAGGAGCGGATGTAAGAACCTGCACATTCAAAGAATACGAAGGCGCAGTAACCATACAATATGCAATAGAACAAAAAGTAAAAGGGATCGTTGTCGCCTCAGCAGGAAACACTGCAAACGCCTTTGCATATATGGCTTCAAGGGAGGGGCTTCCAGTTATCCTTGTTGTGCCAAAGAAATGTTTGTGCGATATTCGAGTCCCCGAGATAGATGCTTCACTTGTAAAGACTATAGTATTGGGGGATGGGGACTACTCTGACGCGATTTCTATTGGCAGGAAGATCCCGACTATCACAGGCTTTGTTTATGAGGGTGGAGCTAGAAATATAGCAAGAAGAGACGGCCTTGGCACAGTGCTCCTAGATGCCGCTCAAGAGATGAAGAGAATGCCAGATCATTACTTCCAAGCAGTTGGAAGCGGAACAGGCGCAATAGCAGCATGGGAGGCTTCATTGAGATTAAAAGAGGATGGCAGATTCAACCAATCACTGCCAAAACTACAACTCTCTCAAAACCTCACATTCATGCCAATGGTAAAGGCATGGAAAAATAGGCGAAGAGAGTTCATCCCAGAAATAGACATGCCACAGATAAACAACCTCCTTGAGATAATCTACGCCATAGTACTCTCCAACAGATACCCACCATATAGTGAAAAAGGAGGTGTCTACGACGCTCTTCTATCAACAAAGGGGGAGACCTATGGAATTAGCAAAGATAAAGCGGTCAAAGCCTCTAATCTTTTTGAATCTCTTGAAGGTATTGATATTCTTCCTGCAGCAGCAGTGGCTGTAGCTTCTTTGATCCAGGCTGTAGGCGAGAAAAAGGTAAATCCCAAAGATTACATCCTGTTGAACATAACCGGTGGCGGGAAAAAGAGGTTGAATGAAGACACAATCCCTGAGGAGTTAAATGTGGACATTGAGGTAAGCAAGAATGTCTCCACAGAGGAGTTGAAGAGGCTTTTGTCATGAAAACTGAAGAAGAGGTTGTCCAGATCCTGAAAAAGGGAGGAGTAGATCTTATTGCCACATTGCCATGTGATAAAGCACAGCAATTGTATAATCTGATCCCAAGGCATTTCAGACATGTGCCTCTGACACGAGAGGAGGAGGGCGTAGGTATATGTGCCGGCGCACATCTGGCTGGCGTAAGACCCTTGATGCTGATCCAAAGCTCAGGTATGGGTAATATGATAAACGCCCTGGGCTCTCTTACCAAGACATACTGCTTGCCCCTGCCTATCCTGATAAGTTGGAGGGGGGTCTATAAGGAGAAAATCTCGGCGCAAGTGCCCATGGGAAAATACCTCCCCAAGATCTTGAAGGCTTTTGACATTAATTATAGCACAGTAGAAGAGTCAGATGATATCTCTTTGATATCTGGTGCCTTAGAGGATGCCTATCAAAACGACACTATACACGCGGTTCTTTTGAGCCCGAATATCTGGAGAGAAAGCGAGATAGGGAGTATTAATGGGGGAGAGCGGAGGGTCAAAAGGATATCGCCAGTTGAAACTGAGGTTATTCGTCCGGTCTTGACAAGATTTAAGATAATCCAAGCAGTCGCTCCCTATCTCGATGGAAAGGTTGTGGTCTGTAATCTGGGCATCCCTTGTAAAGAACTTTACAGTATTAAGCATCAGGAAGCGAATTTCTACATGCTTGGAAGCTTGGGTATGGCCTCGCCCATAGGGCTTGGGATTGCCATGAATACTGGAAAGCATGTTGTTGTCATTGATGGCGATGGAAGCCTTCTGATGAACCCTGGGACCTTGGCAACAATAGCCTGCATTGGCCCTGAGAATTTGACTATTTTGGCAATAGATAATGGTGTGCATGGTTCAACAGGTAGCCAGCCTACAGCCACTGAATGCGGCGTTGATCTGGAGCTGACGGCTAAAAGCTTCGGCCTTGATAACACATTTAGGGTCTGGGACGAAAAGCGGATCCATGATGTCTTAGAAGGCTTGGGTCCTGGACCAAATTTCGTTCATATTATTGCCAAACCAGGTAACGCTGATGTTCCTAACATCCCTCTTACACCTCTTGAGATCAAACAGCAGGTGATGGAGTTTCTAAGACGATGACACCAAGCGAGATAAGGATAGGGCATCTCTCGACAGTATACCACACATCATTTATCCTGATGGGGACAGGCTGGATCGAAAAAAAGATGGATTTAAAGCCTGTCTGGAAGTTGTTCGCCGGAGGCCCTGGTGTTGTGAGGGCATTTGATAATGATGAAGTAGACATCGGCTATGTAGGCCTGCCTCCAGCCATGATAGGCATGGACAAAGGAGTTCCAATCAAATGCGTTGCCGGAGGGCATGTTGAGGGCACCGTCTTTATTGGGAGAAAAGGATTGAAATCTTTGAATGAATTGAATGGGGATATGAAAGCAACTCTTCAACAGTTTAAGGGTAGAAGTATCGGATCACCTCCAAACGGCTCGATACATGATGTGATCATCCATGATTTGATCGAAAAAACTGGGTTGACGAGGGACATAAGTGTCAAGAACTATGATTGGGCTGACTTCATCCCAGATGCAATGGAGGAGGGAGAACTTAATGCCACGGTGGGCACCCCGCCTTTAGGTGTGATCGTCCTTCAAACCATCGATTCCAAGATGATAATCCCCCCGAGTGAACTGTGGCCTAATAACCCGAGTTATGGCATAATAGTAAAAAATGAATTGATAGAAGATTCCCCGGATTTGATCCGGGAATTTCTAAGGCTTCATGAAAATGCTTCCAATCTTATTAGGATGCACCCAGAAAAAGCGGCCAAAATGGTTTCTAATGTTGTTAGGGCTGTTGACAAAGATTTCGTACTTCAAGTATACAAAGTCTCCCCAAAATACTGTGCAAGTCTCCCTGACGAATTTGTTGAATCAACGCTTCGATTTGTTCCGGTCTTAAACAAATTGAAGTACATCTTAAGAGAGTTAACTGAAGACTATATCTTCGATTTTAGATTTATAAGAGAAATACACTCTGAACCTCCTCATTATGAAGAAGGCATCGATATTTAGAAGCCTATTGGTAGGCATCAGTCCTGATCAAATTATCTTCTTTCTGCCATAGGAGGGCTTCAAGGAATAGATCTCATCCACTGTTACAAGGATAGCTGAGCGCAACACCCTTTTCCCATCCGTTATTTTAAAGATCTCATT
>JAZFTJ010000124.1:0-3310 GCA_036446635.1 Hydrothermarchaeales archaeon (SeqCode)
CCCATCCCCCGCACCATTTTGCTTATTTTTTGAAAAATAACTTCAGTTTACTGATATAAGCTAAAAATACAGTTAAATTAGATTTAAATTACTTTATTTGAGGATCTAACTTATCGATTTGATATTGAAATGGGCTTTTGACGCGGTTTGGGGGTAGATGGGCCTTTTTTATCATTCCCTCTTTTGTAATCGTTAGCAAAAACATTATAAAGTAAAAAAGTAAAATATTTTTACGGTGAGGTGTATGATAGAAGCAAAGAAAAAAGAAATTGAACTTACCACAACCTCTCCTAAAGGGCAAGTGGTTATACCCAAGAGCATAAGAGAAAAGCTCAACATCAAAGAGGGCACCAAATTTGCAGTCTACGGCAGGGACGATACAATCATTTTCAAAAAGATCGAAATGCCCAAAATAGAGGACTTTGAGAGCCTTGTAGATTTCGGAGTTGAATTTGCGAAGAAGAAGGATATCAGAAAGGAGGACGTCCTAGAGGGTGACTGATATTAGAGTCGTTGCAGATACAAATGTAATCATCTCAGGCATCTTCTGGAGGGGTTCCCCATATAAAGTGATGAAAAAGGCACTTCAGAAAGAGTTCTTTTTAGTTACTTCTACAGCTATACTTGAAGAGGTTTCTGAAAGACTGAAACACAAATTCAAACTGCCGGAAGAAGAGATTGAAAAACTCATGGATATTCTCCTGAGCTATTCCAACCTAGTTGAACCAGACATAAAAGTTAATGCTGTAAAAGCAGACGAAAAGGATAATAAAATCATAGAATGTGCCTTGGATGGTAGAGCAAGCTTCATCGTCACTGGAGATAGCCATCTCTTGGAGTTAAAGAATTACAAAAACATCAGAATAATAACCCCGACTGAATTACTGAGAATCCTAGGATTCTAAATTTTAGGCAGATTGACCATAGCCCTACTATTTTACTAATAAAACCCTGATGATATCCCATCTCCCACACCACTCACTCTGTGACCTTTTTGATTTAAGAGAGATAGGGAGGGATAAAGAGAATAAGAATATGGGGGGATCATCCTCATTTTAATATCCACATGGGGATTGCTTAAAACATCTGATCAAAACACCCAAAAATTAAGCCTGATGGTATAACTTTTCCATAAACTAGGGTTTCGTTAGCCTAACGATATTTAAACTAAGATTTCGTTTTTTGAGAGGATATCCCAAAGGTGAGTATATTTTGACCTCAAAGGTAGAATTTATCGACAGCTGCCCTGAGTGCAACAGCCAAAACATATCCAAGGACCACGTGAGGGCAGAGATCATCTGCAACGCCTGCGGCCTGGTCATAGATGAAAGCATAGTTGACCTGGGCCCAGAGTGGAGGGCATTCGACAGCGAACAAAGGGATAAGAGGAGCAGGACCGGGGCTCCCATGACATACATGATTCATGACAGAGGTCTTTCAACAGTCATGGACTGGAAGAACAAAGACGCCCACGGTGGAGACATTCCGGTATCAAGCAGAGCCCAGCTCTACAGGATGCGGAAGTGGCAGAACAGGCTCCGAGTATCCAACGCAAAAGAGAGAAACCTTGTGATTGCACTAACAGAAATGAACAAGGTCGCCTCAAGACTCAATCTCCCAAGAAATATCACCGAGGTAGCGGCGGTATTATACAGAAAGGCGCTTGACAAAAAACTCATCAGAGGAAGGAGCATCGAAGGAGTCGTCGCAGCCGTCATATACGCAGCATGCCGCCAACGCAATGTCCCAAGAACCCTGGAAGAGGTATCACAGGCCGCACAAATGAACAGAAAAGACATAGGCCGAATCTACCGATATGTTGCAAGAGAATTAGGATTCAGCCTCCACCCGACAACACCCATGGACTATGTCCCAAGATTCGTATCAGAACTCAAGCTCCCGTTTGAGGTTCAGAAGAAGGCCAATGAGATATTAAACGCAGCCATAAAAGCGCAGATAACATCTGGAAAAGGCCCAACAGGCGTGTCTGCTGCCGCCATCTATATAGCCAGCGTTCTGCTAGGCGAGAGGGTGACACAAAGTGAGGTGGCAGGTGTGGCAGGCGTGACAGAAGTTACCATAAGAAACAGATACAAAGAGCTTGCAGAAAAGCTAGACATAGATATCGTCATCTAGGCTGAAAGACGACTAAAAAATTTATAAACATCATCTTCTATTTTTTCGATGATACACAGAATAAAGGATTTTAAGACATCCTCTGTTGTAAGGCGGGTTCCAGCCGAAGACCTGACAGATATTGAGCCCAGAAAGAAGCGTCCAGAAAGAGGCGACGTCATCGTCTGCACCGTGAACCGAGTTGGCTGGCATCAGGAGCTGGAAAACAGGTTCGGGAGATACCTGAGGCTCTTCGAAGGGGATAATGTAGTAGTTGCCATTGGAAACAGATACGCTACCCGTGAGTTTGAGGGCAAGATACCTGAGGATTTAAAACACGGTCTTGATCTTTTAAACTCAGGAGGGGTTTGCGGCAGGATGATAGGAAAGAACCTATTTGTCGCAGATCCAACAAGACTGACCTTTGCCGGATACGTTATAAAAAATGGGGAGGTTGTAAACATCAAAGACTTTGCCGAAGAAGAGAAGAAAACCTACAAGACGGTACCCATAATCCTGGTTGTAGGATCCGGGATGGACGCTGGCAAGACAACAACCGCTGCAACTATAGTAAAGTCTTTGGCCACAAGGGGCCATATTGTATGTGCAGGAAAGCTTACAGGCACAGCAAGATCAAAGGACATACTTCTGATGCAAGATGCCGGGGCAAAAACCGTTCTCGACCACGTGGACGCAGGATTCCCTTCCACCTATAAATGCCGGAGGGAACAGCTCCTTAAGATCTTCAAGATAATATACAGTAACCTCGCATCAGCAGCCCCTGATTTTATAGTTCTGGAAATAGCCGACGGCGTTTTTCAAAGGGAAACAAACATCCTGCTTGAGGAAAAGGTGCTCATGGCGAAGGTTGCACATATATTCTTCAGCGCAAGCGATTCATTGTCTGCCTATGGAAGTTACCTGTATCTCGAAAAGATGGGACTTGAGATCAGGGCATTCTCCGGGCCTGTCGCAAACTCCAAGCTTACAGTAAGGGAGGTCTTAGAAAAGACAGGCGTACCGTGCATCGCACCCATAAAGAGGGATGTGGGGGAGATATATTCGATGATAACAGGATAAACACCCCCCCAAAGAGAGACCATGGTCTATCAAGGCAAATGCATTCTTCTACGCCTTATATGATAAAGTAGAGGCAAGGTAACATGTGTGGAGGCTAAACTTATCATCATAATAC
>JAZFTJ010000125.1:0-4747 GCA_036446635.1 Hydrothermarchaeales archaeon (SeqCode)
CTAATATTTCTTCTATCGATCGTGGCAATAGCAGCCGATATAATCCTAAGTACAATGAAATAACGGAAGCATTCTCAGGGATAAGATTGTCATGCTCAACAAAGAGTTCTAAGCCGTCATACCTTATATTTCTTCAAAAGCAACAGTCCACTTCCCGATCTTATCGTCGAACTCCCAGACAACGTTATACTTTTTATTTTCAACGTCAAGATTAAAAGTGCTAGATGTAGTATACTTTTAGCATAGCAGATAGTTGATGTTATTTTTAAAGAGTTATCCGGAATATTCCAATGTGGTGCCCCCCATGGACTTAGAAGAACTTAGAAAAGACTGCATAATCCTGGCCCATAACTATCAGATACCCGAGATCCAGGACATAGCGGATTACGTGGGTGATTCCCTCCAGCTTTGCCAAGAGGCTGCCAAGGTTGACAAGGACTACATACTCTTCTGCGGAGTTGATTTCATGGCAGAATCAGCTGTCATGCTAAATCCTGATAAAACCGTATTAATGCCCGATCTAAATGCAAAATGTCCCATGGCGGCGATGCTGCCCGCTGAAAAGCTTGTAGAGGCAAAAGATGAGCATCCAGAGGCAGCTGTTGTACTTTATATCAACACCCATGTAGAGGCAAGAGCTGAGTCAGACGTAACCTGTACCTCTGCTAATGCCGTAAAGATAGTCAAGGCTCTAAAAGAAGATGAGATACTCTTTGGGCCTGATGCGAACCTTGCTTGGCACGTTGCCCGCCACGTTCCTGAGAAAAAGATCATACCCATCCCGGCAAAAGGGCACTGCAGGACCCATATCCTCTTTGAGCGAGAAGACATTCTCCTAGCCCGAGAGCAGCACCCGAAGGCAGAGATATTGATACATCCTGAGTGCAAACCCGAAGTCCAATTACTAGCGGATCATATCATGAGTACTGGGCAGATGATTAGGCGTGTTAAAGAATCCAGTTCTAAAGAGTTCATCATAGGCACGGAGACCGGCATAATTCATCGAATGAAAAAAGAGGCACCAGGAAAGGTCTTTATTCCTGCCTTGGAAAATGCTGAATGTGAGAATATGAAAAAGCATACAATGGAGAAGGTGTTAAAGGAGTTAAAAGAGAGGAAGAATGTGGTCACCGTTGACCAGAGGATAGCTGAACGGGCTAAAAAGTCATTGGAGAGGATGTTGGAGATGTCCTAGGTCGGATCTAAGCTCTTTTTAATCTTTTTTAAAATGTAGTCAATGTACCCGTTTTCTTTAATTTCACAACTTCGACCAGCCTTTTGCAACCGACATAAAAATTTATCAATGTTAGATGAAGGCTACTCATAGAGTCAAATATCAATACATATGATCCCAATAATCTTCAAAGAGAGGTTTTAGACATGGTCAAAAAACAAGCAGAAGAAGCTAAAGAAAAAACAAAGATAATGAAAAACATGGAAAAAATAAAACACAAGATCGTTATCATGAGCGGCAAGGGAGGCGTTGGCAAGACAACAGTCGCAACAAACCTGGCTGTCACATTATCCAATAACAACCAAAAAGTAGGGATTTTAGACATGGACTTAACAGGCCCCAACATCCCAAAGATGCTGGGAATAGAGGATAGAAGACTTATGGGATCCGAAGATGGAATACTTCCAACAGAGGTCACCCCGAACCTCACAGTAGTTTCTTCTGCCTTTCTCTTAGAAAAAAGAGACGCTGCTATTATCTGGAGAGGACCTATGAAGATGGGCGTTATAAAACAACTGCTAGAGGAAGTATACTGGGGCGAACTTGATCACTTAGTAATCGATCTTCCGCCAGGAACAAGCGACGAGCCGCTAAGTGTTGCCCAGACCATTCCTGAAACCGACGGAATAGTTATCGTAACAACACCCCAAGACGTCGCCCTACTAGACGTCCGCAAGTCCATAAACTTTGCCAAAGCCGTGAACATACCCATCTTAGGGATCATAGAGAACATGAGCGGCTTCAAATGCCCCCACTGCAAAAAAGAAGTGGACATCTTCAAAGTTGGAGGCGGCGAGGCTGCAGCAAAAGAACTTGGCATACCGTTTTTAGGAAGAGTCCCGCTTGACCCTGACATAGTAAACCACGGAGACTCCGGAAAGCCCTTTGTAATAGAACATCCAGATTCAGAATCGGGCAAAGCATTTGCAAAAATAGTAAAAGCTATACAAGCGGCTTTAAATCAGACATGAACCGGTTGCTACCTCAATGTCTCTAAAATTAGACTGTTTTAGGGTTGTCTAAAAAGATCTTCTTATAATACACCTCATAAAATAGGCCGAAAACGATCAAGACCACCCCCACTATAACCCAAGGAAACAACTCAGGCGATCTCAGGATGTCAAATGTGACCTCAAAAGCTAGGGGATAACTCCTGATAGCGTTTATATCCATATCCATAATCCCTTGTGCATAGAGCCCCCAAACCTTGTATACCAGCAAAAGGAAGGCCACTGTTGTAACCATTGACATGACACGGGCTTTTGATCTTACATTTTTTAAGACTTTCTTCTCACAGTCCTCGCAGATGTCCCCTACTAGAACGAATTCTCCACATACAACACAGCTAGATCCTGACATACTACCTTCACCCTATGACAAAATAATCTCTGACCTCAGGGGAATATACCCTTTGGGTTTACATCTGTGTTTAAGAATGGTTATATTTCAAAAGAAGGACCTAAAAACCTTGGGATTTTGAGAAAAATATCGTAGTATTTATTTATAAGAAGCTCGCTATTTCAAGAAGGGACGATAAAATGTTGGATATAAAGAACCTCTTATCCTACCAAGAAATGCTGGAGCGGACATTAGAAGACGGTTACATAAGCGAAGATGAACACTCACTGTTGGATAGTAGCTCAGAGAACTATGGGATATATGAAAAATCCCTGAAGAAAGCTATCGAGGATGGCATTATATCTGATATTGAGGAGGAGGAGAACCTGAGAAATCTTAGGAAAAAAATATACGAAGATGCCCTGAAAATAGCGCTCGCCGACGGCATAATAACCGACGACGAAAAAGGTATACTAGATAACCTGAAGACCACAGTGGGCTTGGACGATTACACCCTGGAATTGATCGAGAAAAAAGTCAACCAGCAAAATGATGATTCTACACCTTGAAGATGGCTGCAACGATGAGGAGATATAGTAGAAGAGAGTTCCTGTCCAAGTTCGGAGCTACCGCATTGGCACTTTACTTCTCCAGCGGATGTCTAACCCAGAAAAGCGAGGTACGGACCCAGAAGAAAACATCCCTAGGAGTTTTAGGAGTTCATCCCACTCCAGCGTTAACTCCTAATAAAGAATTTTATCTTACAAACTTCAACGGCATCCCAAGGGTCGACATTAAAGACTGGTCGTTGATCATTGATGGATTAGTTGATCACCCCATAAACCTAAGTTATGAGGATATCACAAGCATACCCCATGTTTCAAGGATAGTGACCCTCATATGCATAGGTAATGGGATCGGTGGAGGGCTTATAGGAAACGCTGAGTGGGTGGGAGTACCCTTGAAATTGCTCTTAGAGAATGCAGGCGTTAAAACAGGGGCTGTGGATGTTGTACTTTATGGTGCGGAGGGGTATTCAGATAGTTTCCCCATTGAGAAGGCTTTGGATGAAGACACCGTTCTGGCTTATAAGATGAACGGCGAAACCCTGCATAGGGATCACGGCTATCCTCTGCGTGCTGTTGTCCCGGGTATCTATGGTATGAAGAATGTGAAATGGGTTAACAGAATTGAGGTTGTGGACAATGACTACAAAGGTCATTGGGAGAAGCAGGGCTGGTCAGATTCCGCAGTGATCAAGTTGATGTCACGGATAGACGCCCCCCTCGATGGGACCATGATAACTCAGACTCCATATATTATAGCTGGGATCGCTTATGGTGGGCTGCATGGTGTTTCGAAGGTGGAGGTTAGTATAGACAGGGGAAAATCGTGGGATGTAGCTGAGATCAAGGAGCCCTTGTCAAGATATGCATGGACCCTATGGACCTATAGGTGGGAGCCTGGTTCCAACGGAAGGTACGAGATCTCGGTAAGGGCGACGGATAAAGAGGGTAATGTGCAGAAAAAGGGGAACATTATATCAAGAAGGGTTTTCCCAAGCGGTGCTGACGGCATACATTCTATCAAGGTGGATGTTGAAGATATCTAAGTCCCATCCTTGGATATGCTGTTCCCAGCAACTCGTTTAACACTGCTCTTTATCCTATTCTTTCAAATTCCTAGCAAGGATCTCAAAAAGGATCGCCCATAGCAGGTACTCGATCATGACGAATACACTCAAATTTGGGTCACTTATCGTTGTAGTCCGGTAAAACCCGCTTACAACAGAGATCAATGCAAAGGCATGTAGTCCTTTTATTATATTCGGGTCCATATCATACACCCCCTAGTCTTGGATTTGTGTTATCATATTTAAAAGCAACCCAGTTAGAGGCCTGGATCCATGTAGTCTTGCCTGTCCCTTGTCTCCCTTCAGCCTACTTTTTTGAATATTTTTTCTTCCGCCTTTTCTTAGATGGGCAGTTCATGTCTACACAGCTTAAGATCCTGCGGGTCTTGAAGGGTATGCTTACCATTGGTAGACCGCTAGTTTTGCAGTTCTTGTCTGTGGTCCGTATCCCAGTCCTCTGGGGCAGGGGGTATGAGGTGGAACACTTGGGATAATTAGTGCATCCAATGAAGATCTTTTTGGTAGCTTTAGCCCTGATTATC
>JAZFTJ010000126.1:0-5563 GCA_036446635.1 Hydrothermarchaeales archaeon (SeqCode)
GGCTGTCTTCGCTCATCTCTATTAACTTTGAGAAAATGAACTCGAAAGGCCAGCATGATTGGCCGTGCTACACTACCGGAGCAAAACTAATTATACAGGAATAAATGGAGTTACATCACATATAAAATTTTATTTAGAATCTTGGTGGGCTGGTTGAAGATATTGATTATGGGCGCGGGAGCCTTGGGGTCCGTGTTCGGAGGTTTCCTCTCAAACTTGAATGATGTCACGTTGATAGGGCGTGGCTCTCACATATCTAAGATCAATACAGAGGGTTTGAGGATATCCGGCATCTGGGGGGAGCATTTATTTACCGGTGTTAAGGCTTTTACCACGGTCGATGAGGGGATTGGAACACAGGATCTGATCATGATTACTACCAAGTCATATGATACCAAAGAGGCTGTTGAACAGATCAAATCTTTGGTTGGAGAAAACTCACTTGTGATGTCGATGCAGAACGGTATAGGTAATGAAGAAACCATTGCCAGAGCTGTTGGAATCGATAAAACTATGGGGGGCACGGCAATATTCGGCGCACAACTTGTTACTCCGGGTCATGTCAAGGTCACTGTGATTGCGAGCGAGTGTCTAATCTCTCCCCTCAGCGGAGACTTGGAGAAGGCCGAGGAGATTGCTGGGAATTTTTCAACATCAGGCATCCCGACTCTTTCATCTGATAATATCATGCGTGATAAGTGGATGAAGGCCTTCTATAACATCGCTCTTAATCCTCTTTCAGCGATCCTTAGAGTCCCCTATGGCGTGTTAGGAGACCACGATGAGACAAAGCAGATTATGGGAGAGTTGTTGGACGAGGCCTTTGAAGTTGCTATGGCTGAGGATATCAAATTGAAGTTTTCATCAAAGAGATATCTTAATTATTTGCTTGAAAAACAGCTTCCACCCACCGCCAATCACAGGAGCTCAATGCTTCAGGATATTGAGAGGGGTAAAAAGACTGAGATCGATTACCTGAATGGCGCAATCGTTGAGTTGGGAAAAAAGCAAGGTATAAAGACGCCTGTAAATGAGACTATTGTAAGTTTTATCAAGGTATTGGAGAAGCAGGGTTTTTCTAATTCAACCTGAGGACATTCCGTTTCTCTTTAGGTCCTGAAAATTAAAAAATGGTGCGGCCGCCGGGATTTGAACCCGGGCAACTAGCTTGGCAAGCTAGTGTACTACCAGGCTATACTACGGCCGCATAGAGTAAGACAATCAAAACGTTCGATATTGAAAAATTTATCGTTTGAAAAATAAATGGCTTAAAGAGCACCTTTTGTACTTGGAACACCCCTCTTCCTATCATCCTTCGAGGTCGCCATATCCATACTCAACGCCAAAGACTTAAAGATAGCCTCAGCAATATGATGCTCATTCTTACCCTCCAAAAGCTTCACATGAAGATTCATACGAGCCTCAGAAGCAAGGCTCTCCAAAAAATGAGAGATCATCTCAGAGCTTAGATCCTCAATCTTCTTCCGCCTAAACTTAATCCCAAACGAACAATGACGTCTGCCGCTTAGATCTAAGGATGTCAAGAGTAAGACATCATCCATCGGTATTACAGAAAAGCCGAACCTCTTGATGCCTGATTTGTCTCCTATCGCTTTAGAGAATGCATCTCCGAGACATATGGCGACATCCTCCACAATGTGGTGCTCGTTGTCGCCGATTGCCTTTATTTTAAGATCAAAACATCCGTGCTTGGCAAAACTACAAAGCATATGGTCTAAAAACTTAGTCCCCGTCGAGACGCTGTAATCACCAGATCCATCCAGATTTAAAGTAAGTGTAATGTCAGTCTCACGCGTCTTCCTTTCTATCTTTGCTTTTCTCATTTTAATACCTCAAGAGCACTCTTAAAATCCAACTTTCCAGTATATAAAGCAGACCCCACAACACAGCCCAAAGCACCGGTATTCCTCGCCTTCCGCACATCATCAACAGTGGTAATACCACCAGAGGCAATCACACCAAGAGATGTAGATCTGACCAGGTCTTCAATGACTTTTTCGTCAAATCCCATCATAAGCCCCTCAACATCGACATTGGTAAACAGCACCTCGCCTGCGATATCTTCAAACCGTTCGACGATCTTCGTCGCTTCCAGAAATGTCTTCTCCTTCCAGCCTTTAACGACCACTTTTCCATCCTTTGAATCTAGGGCAATAATGATTCTATCTTTCCCATATGTGTCGGCCAAATCCATCACAACCTGGGGGTTATCAAGAGCAATAGTCCCCAATATAATCTTGTCAATGCCCAGGTCTAAGACACTCTTTGCATCTTCTAGGCTTCTAACACCACCCCCAAACTGGACCGGAACCCCCGATCTTTTAACAATCTCTACGAGTATGTCCTCATTGGTTCTCCGGCCATCAATCGCACCGTCCAAGTCGATGACATGCAGTCTCTTAGCCCCCAGGGATTCCCAGTTTAACGCCACGTCCACGGGGTCATCAAGTGATATGATAACGTCTTCTGCCCTGCCCTGTCTTAGCTGGACGCACTTTCTATTTTTAAGGTCAACAGCCGGTATTACCAGGAAACTCATAAACCCAATTCTCCCATAGGTGCCTTATTAGGTTTTTTGTCAAACATATGAACAAAATTTTAAATCAGATAAGCCGATATCAATATCAACCAAAACAATTCACACCGGGGTACTCAACCTATGGATATTGTAATAAAAAACGCACTGCTAGTCACCATGGATGAAAAAAGAAGAATACTAAAAAACCACTCCATAGCGATAGATGATACAAAAATAGTCGAAATAAATGAAAAGATCAAAGGAGAGGCAGAAACCACTATAGATGCGAAAGGAAGCCTGGTCATGCCAGGACTGATTAACGCCCACACCCATCTGGCGATGACCCTCTTCCGGGGAACAGCAGACGACGTACCCCTCATGCAATGGCTCCAAGAAGAAATATGGCCCATAGAGAACAACCTAAACGAAGAAAACGTAAGGGCCGGGGCACTGCTGGGGATACTTGAGATGATCAAGTCAGGCACAACATGCTTCAACGACATGTACTGGCATTTGGATGAGGCTGCAAGATGCGTCGAAGAATCTGGAATCAGAGCCGTGCTGTCAACACCATTGCTTGATGTGATGGGTCCAGAACAAGGCCAGAAGCTCCTAAAAGAAGCTGAAAACTCCATAAAAAAATACAAAGATCATGAAAGGATCGTGCCGTTTCTCGGCCCTCACGCCCCCTATACGTGCTCAGAGGAGTTGCTTCTGAAAACAAAAGACCTGGCCAAGAGATATGACACCAGAATACACATCCATGTCTCAGAGACAAAGGAGGAGGTTGAAAACTCCAAGAAAGACAAAGGCGCAAGGCCCTTTGAGTATCTTGATAGAATAGGGTTTCTTGACAAAGATGTCATCGCGGCACATTCTGTTTGGGTCTCAAAGTCTGAGATAGACATAATAAAAGACAAAAAGACAAAGATATGCCACAACCCCATAAGCAACATGAAACTAGGAAGCGGAGTAGCACCAATACCAGAATACCTAGAAAAAGGCATCACTGTCTCACTAGGAACAGACGGCGCGGCAAGCAACAACAACCTGGATATGTTCGAAGACATAAAGATATGTGCTCTCCTGCACAAATCCCACAACAGCAACGCCAGCCTAGTACCCGCCATGAACACACTCGAGTTTGCCACCATCAACGGAGCAAAGGCACTAGGCATGGAAGATGAGATCGGATCCATAGAAACAGGAAAAAAAGCAGACATCATAATACTTGACACAAACGCCACGAACATGGTCCCCATGACAAACCCAGTCTCACACCTAGTCTACTCAGCCCAAGGCAGCAATGTGGAGACAGTGATAGTGGATGGAAAAGTCATAATGAAGGATCGCCAGATGAAGACCCTAGATGAGAATGAGGTAATAGGATTTGCCAGAGAACAGGCAAAAGACCTCTTTGAAAGATCAGGTAAAAAAGACCACCTACTAGGCGTATAGGATCATAAAAAATCCTTCAACCTCTTTATCGCATGATACCTCTCTTTATTATCCATCTTCGCAGCCCCAATGGTCTCTTTTAGGGTCCTGATAGAGTTGTCATACGCCTCCCGATCCACAGGATATGGGAACCCGTCCTTGCCCCCGTGGCTGAAGCTGTACTTTACAGGATCACGCCAGCTCGGATCAGCTCCGTAGATCAGATCCGATAAAAGAGCCAGAGCCCTTATCTTCTTCGGCCCCATACCCTTTAAAGCAACAAGCTCCTCATAGCTCTCCGGCTGGATCTCATAGGCATTCTTCAACACATTCATCCCAGATTCTGATAGGTCTATCTCAAGAACAGGATGATGGGAAGGCATACCAAACTCAATCCGCTTATGATCCAGAAAATCAGTTAGCTGCCGCTGTTTTGTTGGCAAAAAATATCTCCTAAGGTGCTCAGGATTGTCCCTTACCAGATCTAAGCTGGTTTCTCGAGTTTCTCTGCTGTTTTTAGAGGTCATGTCAAGCACAACATCCTCTATCTTGTCACAACAAATACCGTTATGAGGCTCCTCGATGAAGGTTTTAATGTTATCTGAGAGCCAATGATATCTTCTTGCATAGCTTTCGCCCATGCCTTGCTGAACTATGGCCCAATCCCCCTTCTCAGTAAGGAAAAACGTGTGGTGGTAGAGCTGATATCCGTCTTGAATGCAGCTGTTATCAACTTTTGCGGCCATCTTACTTGAGTAAACTAGCTCTTCAGGCTTCTTGCTGGAAAGGGAGAATAGCTCAGAGGCTATCTCTATCTCCACAGGTGTTTTTCTGGAAGCCCGTCCTTTACCACCGCAAACAGCAACACCATGCACCTCAGGATCTAAAGCCTCCTTTAAAGCCCCACAAACAGTCGTGGTCACCCCGGACGAATGCCAATCAAAACCAAGAACACAACCCAAGGCCTGGAAAAAATATGGGTCTGATATCCTCCTGATCAGTTCCCTCTGGTCATATTCGTATATGATTGCTTCTGATACAACGCCTGCGAGTTTCTTCATTCTTTTGAAAAGCCACGGAGGGCATCTCCCCCCGTGCAATGGCAGACTAACGGATCCAACTTTTCTCAACCTATCTACACCAACCTTCTAAGTCTCCTCCCTTCTTTACTACAAGATTTTGCAATTAAAAGATTTACGTATTACGTCAATACGGGCTGTCCGGGAACTTGTCTGGGAAGGTGTGGCAGTATCTGCATTTCTTCTCCTCTGAGGACATGTTGAAGGCCTGCAGCACACAGGTTTACAGCATTCAATAATCTGGTAAACTCTTTATATTATCAGAAATGTAAAGATAGCTCCCAATAGTCCACCAATAAAGATAGGTGGTATCGCCGGCTGTGGGTTTGTGTTGTTTGTTCTCTGAAGATACTCTAAAAATCCTCCGAGGCTAAGAGTTGTGAAAAAGACCATAATTATGGCGGCCATAACATTTTTGTCCACATAGGTTGCCACAGCCAGGCCTGTTGCAAAGATTAGATCTCCGAATCCAAGTCTCCTTCCCACAAGTTTGACCTTTGTTTTATCC
>JAZFTJ010000127.1:0-10131 GCA_036446635.1 Hydrothermarchaeales archaeon (SeqCode)
GCGAAGTTGTCAAGCATCTCGCCAAATCTCTCCCCGTCAAGATATGTGCCTATGTCCAAGACGATTTCTTCAACACCATCGTCCATAAGGTCTCTTGTGAGGTTCATCAAACCCTCAATATTCCCTGGAGAAGAAGCCACAACCGGACAGCCGTGCTTTTTGACAAGTCCGGCAACATCTCTCCAATTATCCTCTGTAGCCGCATAGACAAGAGGCTTTCTATCAAGAGCGATCTCAAGCCCCACCTCAAGTATCTTTGGATTATATGAGCACAAGATCAATGGTAGATCAGTATTCTCAATAGCAGTCAAAACAGCATCCCCGAATTTTGACTCGTCACCGCTCTTGGCCCTTATCGCAACAGCCTGTAGAGTGAGTACCTGACCCACTCTTTCAAAGCTAAAGCCGTCAGTATATTTCACCCGCTCGATGATCTCATCCTTACTCATCTCATCATCGATATCCAGGGCAATGGCGGTCTGGTTGAAATAGGTGAGCTCATGTCGGTACATCACCTCCTCACCACCAATCTTCACAGCCCTATCTCCGATCCCGATGGTGATCTCTTTTACCGGAGGGGCGAGAAGCTCAATTAAAGCCACCTTTTTGGCTTTATACTTATCCTTTTCAAAAAGTGTACAGTCATCGACTTTCTTCTTCCTCTCAATAAGAGCCGAGGCAAAGGCCATGCATGTGGCTTCGCCGCACTCTTTGCAGTTCTCTCCTGGAAGGAGTTTGTAGATATCCATCGGTGATATTCTTGCCATCTTTATGACCTCATATGATCTCTATAGCGTCTCTGGGACAGGCTTCGATGCAGATCCTGCATGGCCTTGCCTCAATATCGCCATCGTAGCGCCTGCATAGTTTTAAATTGGTTAAAATGAGTACACCATCCTCAACGTCATAGACCACGTCCTTTGTCTCGGGCCCCTTGCCTCCAGCGGCATTCAGGCTCACTAAGACATCAGGTGGGCAGGATATTACGCAGTTGCCGCATCCGTCGCAGAGATCGGTGTTTATGATTATCTTGGTCTCACCGGCCTTAAGGATATCTGCAGCTATTTCTTTTAACTTAATCTTCTGAGTTGCAAACTCAGGATCATCTATATAGGGGCAGTCTGCCATAAACGCGTCCTTCCTGAGCATCTTCACAGCAAACGCCATACAGCTCGGGAAGCCGCATTCCTTGCAGTTCTTCTTAGGAAGAAGATTATAGATATCCATCGGTGAATAAAGCATTTCTATTCTCCTAGACTGTGAGCCAGTCCTCATACACTACTTCTTTTTCTACCTTCTTCTCGCCACTCATCTTGAGGATGACATCCTTTACAATACCAGCTGCTTTCGGATTAAGCTCCATTAAAATATCTGCTCCAGCCATCAAGACTGTCAGGCTGGTCACAACCTCCCAGAGCGGCCCACGATACTCCCGGGCGCCCCACTCAGGGACATTCATCCATGATTCTCTCGCCCCCCACGCGTTTGTAGCGCCGCAGGATATGGGCATCTGAAGATCAGCGTCACCTTTCAATGCATTTTGCCTAATACGCTCAATAATCGTGAAACTATACTCAATTCCATATCCCAAAGCTGCGGTTGTAGGATCAAGCACTATCCGCTCTTTCGGCATCTCCAGGTCTAGGAGGAGCTTGTTAAGCATCTTCTGATCGTTAATATCCAATGAAACCCAAGATAAAACATTGTGATTATACTTCTTCGCCGCCTCCACTATGCGTTTGTAATCAAGATCTAGGTTTGCAGAAGCCAAAAGACACATCTCCCCCTCTGCTACTTCGGCTGCTTTCTCCAAGACTAAGGGATCCTTCTCTGGATTCCCTGAGCCCCCGATAACCAGTGGCACGTCAACTGCCTGAAGGACATCCTCCACAGTCTTAGCAGCCTCTCGGGGGGAAGTGTCCTTTATCTTCGGGTCTGTAGAGACAAGATGAATTGTGACAATGTCAGCACCGAGCTTTACAGCCTTCTTTGCCCACTCAGCAGGATCGTCCCATACATCGCCCCACGCCTCTCTCAATGCCTTGGGGAACTGGGGCTGAGAGATGTCAAAGGTATCAAAGGTTACAACAGGCCTGTTCTTTATGCCTCCCTCAAACCGATAAAGGGAGGACTGACCCCCGATCTTAATAGCCTTGCCCCTGCTACCGCCCTCGGCTTTAGTAGCTCCCAGTTGGACCTCGACAACCTGACCCCGATATTCTTTAATAGGCTTTTCGAAGACAATAGGCTCTCTTTTGGCTACTGAAGGCTCTGCCCCCAGTTGTTGTAAAAACAACGATCTCTTCAGTTTAATGACAAGCTCCTCTGTATCGATCTCTACGTTCTCAAGCTCGATTTCTTCGAAGTCGCTCACCATAGATATGAGGTCAAGGATTTTCTTTCCAGCCATTTTCAGATCACAAGTCCAAGCTTATAGGTGCTACCTGCAAACCGTTTTATAATTTTTAATCAGAAAAGGGTGAGGAGAATTTTATTTCTCCCTCTTGATGATGACCTTCTCAGCATATATCTTGGCGTTCTTGAAGATTATCGTCACACCGCCTCCTGCCACAGGCATACCAGTCGCTGACATCTGTATCTCCGCGGCCTCCATGGCGGGCTTTTCCTCCACAGCCACTTCTTCCTTCCAATTCTTGACAACAGGATGATCCTTCTCTTTTAGAAAGTTCTTGAGCCCATCAAGATCTGTAGCATCCTCCTCTGTCGCGACTTTATCCCTTACATCCGCCGGGATGTCATCATAGAATTCATCCTTCAATTCTTTGGGAATCCAGACTGTGCGGTTCCAACCACCGTCTCCGATGAAGAACTTCGGAGATCTAAGATACTCCTTGGCAACTCCAGAAAAGCCGCTAAGCTGCTGCCCGCCGCCTGTCTGTCCAGCCATGGTGGAGAAGGGTATGCCGAATGGGGTTGTTCCCTTAAAATCCCTGTGCACCACACCGATGCCGTCAACCTCTGGTATGTAAAACGCTATGGCCTCGAAACAGCCGCAGGAGGTGTGTGGATAGTCAAAGATGCTGTGCAAGAATACTCTTTCAACTGCACCTTGAGACCTCTTCTGAGACATCTCATTGACACCCGCATATTCGAATCTATCAGGATCGATAAGCTCTCCTTTGGGCACTTCGACAAGGGGGCCTTTTGGATCCACCTTTACTGCCGCGCGGCCTTCAAACCAGCTTATCGAGCCGCAAGAAGATGTCCTGTCAGGCGTAATGGTGCAGACATGCTCCGGTGCAAAGCCCTGGCACAGAATACAGCCATAGAAGACGTCAACGTCCTCCTCGCTTAAATCCCTTATACGCAGATCTCTTTTGCGGTAAACCTCTTTAGCCTGTTCAAGGAACTTCTTGGTCTCCTTCTCATCTGTATAGAATGTTATCTCGATCTTTTTGATGACATCGAACTCGGTCTTAAAGAGCATTGCAACCGCTTGGCCAACATGCTTTAAAGAGAGACCGGCCTTCTTTGCCTCTTTGTCCACCCTTAGCCATATGATATCTCTGGAGTTAAGATGCATAAAGCCCTTGACATAGTTACAGAAATCATGGATCCGCCTCTCAAATACGCCCTCCAGATCCTCCTCAAGCTGAGGGCCTGCTACTTTGATATATATACCCAATGTGGAGATCGTCCCTTCATCCATATCCAGAATATCTTGGCCAACAATATTGATCTTTTCGTCTTCAACCTGGTCCTCAGGAGCAACCTCAAGCAGCTCAACACCGGTCGATTTCGGACCTCCAAGCTCCACGAACATGTTCTGCTTCCTGATCCTCTCCCCCTCATAAATGAGACCTATATCTGTCGGAAAATCTTTGATCATATCTATACCACCTTTTCAGAGATTTTTTCTAGAGACTCAGCCCAAATATCATCTGTTAAATTGGCAAGCGAGACACTTGCATTGGGCTGATAATATCTTGATAAGCTAGCAGTCTTGATGTCTGAGAAGTTCTTCAACGAATTGAGCATCATATTTGTAAAGGAGTATTCTATCCCCACAAACATCACAAGATCATGAGGCGCACCCTTAAGGCCCCACTCCGGATCCAAGAGCAGATTCGTTACCTCTACAAAACCCATTATGGTTGCGTCCACAGAGTCGTCCAAGAACCGTGATATGGAATGAGCAGTTGCAACTATTGGGATGCTCCGGGTCTTTGAGAGTTTCTTCACGAAGTCCAAAAGCCCTCCATCAAGCTCGTCTATATCTCTACCAACCACGATGAGGGGATTCTCTGCATCCTTTATAATCCGTGCCATGGTCTCAGAAGAGACTGCAACCCCCCAACTTGGTCCGGTCTCAGCGGCAGTTCTCCAGGGCTTAACCCTTTTAATTCCGTTCATTTCTTAGCACCTCTGTCCACCCTTACCAACCTCGGCACCAGCGTAGGATCAGGGATAGTCTTGGGCTTCCACCCCTTCTCTTTTAGCTCTTTTAAAAGCTCCTTTCTCATGGTAATCGGAAGATCCCTCTCTGTCCTTACATAGAGGTCTATGTCATCAGGCATCTTGCCGAAGTATTTCTTATGAAGATCAATATAGTGGGTAAGCTTGCCCTGCCTGCCCATCTCAGTATCACTGACCCTGAAGCAGAGCTTCATTATCCAGACCATCGCCTCCTCCACGGTCTCAGGCGTATAGATCATGTGCTCAGGCACAGGTTCCACTGTCACAAGTTCACCTGTCTTAGCATCATATGTCTGCCAATCCTCAGGTTTGTCTCTTCTACCTAGGAATACCCGCCGGTATTTTGTACCCTGGGGGCCATACATCACCGGGATTCCCCATCTGTTAACACCATTGCAGATGGCAAGGGCCTTTTGGGAATACGTTCCCCAGACTACCGCCACAGCACCAAGTCTGTTATAGATATAGTCAGCGATCTCCTCGACGTTGCCTCGTAAATTGCGCTTGGCGAAGATGTGCGCAACCTTTATCGCTGCTCCGATTATATGGGCATTTGTAAGACAAGAGCCTAGGTTTACTAGGCAGCCCGCATCGAAGTCTCCCGGATATTTCTCATAAAGTGACTTGCCTTCCTCATCCTGATACTCGGCAATGCTCATGGCTGCGCAGCCAGAGACGCATACGATGAACCTTCTCTTGAGGAACTCCTCAGCCATCAATGCAACATCTCTTGCCCCATCCGGATAATTTGAACAGCCAGCAAGAACAAGGATACCTGGGATTTCGCCAAAGACGATAGGGGCACCGACACGTCTTATCTCGACATCTTGTATAGCTCCTCTGCCGCATCTTATCTTAAACTTCTCTTCGCTTAGAGCTTTTACATTGGCGCTCTCCATGACTGTCGTTATCGGGATCTTTGTACCGCAGGCAAAGTCGCATCTCATACATCCGACACAGAGTTCTCTTACCCTCTTAAACTTGGATATGTCTCCTTTAGAAGCAGCAGTCATGGCATCGGAGATGTGGATGTTTACAGGGCAGACCCTCTGACAGGCTTCGCATGCCGTGCATTTTTTAGCCCAGTCAATGACCTCTTCTTCACTTATAAGCCCCCGGACCTCAGCCCTCCGAGACTTTATCTTCTGAGCGGTCCTGGCCGCAACAACACCTACCTTGACAGGGTCAAGTATAAGGACTCCAATCTCTTTGCCTGAGGCCAAGTCCTTAACGATCTCATCCACAGGATCATCTGTGCGATCTTTCAGCCCCATACACATCTTGTCGTTAGTAGCAATAAGTGCAGAGTGAACCTGCGCGGCTTCCTTTAAGATATCCTCCCTGATACACTGCTCATCAATTACAACAACATCGGCAAAGCCTGATTTGACAAACTTCATCTGCTTTGACAGATTACCCACGATCTTTACATTGGGATTTCTTCTCTGCATATCATGAGCGGTACAACAGATACCGCACAAATCAATATCGTCTATCAGATCATTTCCTTCCAGATACTCAATAACCTCAACTGCAGGCATCACATTGTGGCCTATAAATCCAATAATAGGCTTATTACGGTCCAACGTCCCAAGTCCAAGATCAGCAAGGGGCATATCAGCAATGCTTGTTGGAAGCTTGTAGCCGATGGTCTGAGTGATGTCGCCGATCTCCATGACCAGGTTGTCTATCATGCCAGCATGCAGGGCCTTGGATTCACGATCCAGGTAATCCCCTTCATTACCCGGATGAATTGAGGCCAATACCTGTGTAATCTGCTCCTCCGAATATGCCATACCCTTCTCCAGATCTCCCAGCGTCTTGGGCTTGATCCCCATGACAGTCCGGTAAATAGGTGCCTCTATTAAAATACCGTCACCTAGATCTATAGGATAGTCCCTTCCATGAGCCTTTATCATATGATTAAGCATATGCCTCGCATGTGCACCATGGCTGGCTGCACCCGCCACACTCTCCATTGTGACAACCCTCGCCTGTTGGGATTTTATATTAATCCCGCAGGCCCCTCTCTTATCTTTTGTAAGGTCACATTTGCCATAGGCGCAGAAGCAGCACATGTCGCAGAGCGGTGAATATAGGGGCTTATATCTTTTCAGGAGTCTGAAGTCCCAGTCCCTAAGGTCTGTGATGCCTGGCATCGGGGTGGGCCCCATGGGCTCGTCCCAGTACTCCTCTACATCACCGATCTCAATGGTAAGGTCCTCTGCCCCAAAGACCTTTGAGGCGAGCTTTTCTATCTTTATCTTCTTCTCGTCTATCATGATCTCACCTAGAACTCCATGAATTTGTATGGCAGGGGCAGTTCTTTCTGGATCCTTTTCCTTGTGTTTTTCTTCGCAGTCGTTGCCTTCTTCTCCGAGAGCCTTTGGATTATGCCAAGGCCTGACTTTCCATCATCTATATCTTGGGTCTCTATCAACTTGGCTTTCTCCATTTTATCCAAGATGTCTTTGGCCTCGTTTGTTCTGCATATGACTGTTGAAAATCCTGCTGAGGATCCTACAGCCCCCACCGAGAAGTCTGCCAGCTTTCCAGTGAAGTCGGAGCAGACCTTACAGCCCTGTCTGATATAGGCGTTCAGATCTGTCAGAGGTATCTCCCTCTTTTTGTTGTCTTGGTAAGCCAGAAGATACTTACCTTTAATGTCGAATTTTGTAATCTTTTTAAGGTCCAGTTTGTGCTTATCAATGACCACGTCTTGAAGCATCTCTTTTAGGTAGTTTTTTGAACAGAATATCGTGATAGTGTATTTCACCCTATCTGCGAGGTCCACCTTTTCTATGGGGTGGTAGATGATCTTTCTAATGCCCTCTATCTGACAGGGCAGTCCCACTACAGCGAGTTTTTTCAGATCCTTCTCGTTTGCCTCTTTTAACGCCGCGTTATTTGGGCTGTTGGTATATCTTGTCCCTGCTCCCGATTTCACCTCCTCAGAGGATGTGGCCAGCATGGCTCGGGGTGTCCAGGGATCTTTTTCATCTAGGCCGGAGATTATCGCGCCATCGATCAGTTTTTTCTTGAGCATGTAGTTGATCAGTGCTGTGACAAATCCGCCGTCTTGACCCCTGTCCACCTTGGATTTTGCTGCCTTTATTGCCGCAATGTTTCCTAGCAGCTCACCTGATTTACCGAACAATTCTTCCTCTATCTCATTTTGGGGAAGGTAACTTCTTGGACATTGTATCAGGCAATATCCGCAGTTAGTACATTTTCCGACAAGCTTTGGAAAATCGTTTACTGCGATGACATTTTCGGGGCATACAGCGGCGCATGTCCCGCATCCACTACAAAGATCGCGATAGATGATCTCATGCTCTAATGCAGTATACCCTTCCTCTCTTCCCAGCCAAGTGTACTGGAGAACCTCATCTTTTGCCAATTCATTCGCCATTCCGACACCACTCATAATTCGGATTTGTTCTGATTGTCCATCAGGGTTTATAATATTTTTGTTATCAAACTACTTGAATATGGAAGACTTTTAACAAGATGCAAGCAAATCCCTCCGGTAAAGAATGTTAAAATTTTATTTGGTGATGGAAATGCCAGAGAGGGGTTGCAGAGATACTATAGTCCTTCCAAGATAGATTGAGCACTTGAATAAAAGAAGATTGGGCATGGCGCAAGTGGATGACCAACTTTATAGTGCCCAGAGGTCATTGAATTGACTATAGTTTAAACTTGAATAGTTCCTTCCCCTCCAATTGGTGTGTTGATTTTTCGGATGTTGAAATCAATATTGAAAACAAAGGTTTATATATGTGGGGAGAGTGAACTAAACTCTACATGGACAGGAGTTTGGGGAAATGACAGAACTTGATGCACCGTCACGGTTAAAAAAAGCCAATGAAAGTAGTTTAACTAAGAGGGAGATATTGGATTTGCCTGTGACCCAGATGGATTATTCGACTTTGCCAGAACCAAATGGGCAGGCTGTCAAGATTCATAATTTCGCTACAAACATAGAGAGATTAAGGAAACAAAATAGAGAGCGGAAGGAAAATTCGTAGAGTCTTCCTGTTGCTTTATTCCTCTTTTATCTTATCTCCTGTAGCTGTTTCTTTCTCGACTTTGATGTTTACGTTGCCTTCTTCGTCCTCTATTCTCTCTATCCTTATTCTTACCGGTACGCCGGGTGGCTTTACCTCTTTATCGCCTTTTAGATAGGTGTCTATGTTGATGAGTTTGTTTAGGCGTTTTTCGATCTTGTCTATCTTTTTCTTTGTAAGTTCTATGGGGGATATGGCTTCGTATATGTAGGGGTTTTTGCCTACGCCTTCTTTTTTGAGTTTTTCTCTTTTTGTAATTCCTGTCTTTGTCATTTCTATCAAGGCTTCTCTTGCCGAGCTTGGGTAGAGGTTTGCTCCTTTGGCGATCTCTCTTGAGGTGGATTTGCCGTTTTTTCGTAGATAGAGGTATATCTTTGCTTTGCTCTCTGTGTCTAGGAAGAATTTGAGGACGTTTACAAGGGCAGCGTCGAAGTCTTCTATCTCCGGCACTTTTACCTTTAGTTCTTTTACCATTTCTTGTTACCTCACCTTTAATTTTGTCTTTATGTTGTTGACATTATGACTTTATTTTTGATGGTATATAAATATTACTGTTTTGTCGGGGGCAAAAAGACAATATGTGCTGGGTGCTGATCTATTCGTATAGACTTATACCAAACTAAGCAAGCTGATCTTTGATGTTTTTGGCAAGCTTAGGCCCGACACCTTTAACCTTTGAAAGATCAGAAACCTCTGCCTTTTTGAGACTCTCCAACGACTTAAAGCCAGCATCAAACAACCCCCTCGCACGCACCCTCCCAATACCCTTAAGGGAGATGATCCCAAGAAGCTCTTCTTTCACGCCATTCCTAATTCTCACTCTTAATTTTTGGAGTTCATCCAACTTTTTAAGCTTGAAAAGCCTGCCAATCTCGCTCATGGAGTAGAGCAACCAATCCGAAATATCAACCCGGGTCCTAATATCTCCCGGCCCAATGTTGAACCTCTCAAGAATCTCTTCGTCGCTCTTCTCATCAATCCAGTCCATGAGAAACAGCGCTGTCTTAAACTCCGATAGGACCTCCTCGTAATGCTGATATTCAAAAGACTCGTCAGGGTCTTCGAAAAGCAGATAAGGCAGATTCAAAGAGAATTCCTCAGAGATGAAGTCATAATCCTTCCTCCTGAGATACAGGGCCCCCATCTCTAGGGTCTTGGAGATAGCGTGCAGATACGAGATCTCCTTGGTCTCATTTTCCTGCGCCCTTTGAACCGCGTTTCTCATAATAACCGCAGTCATTGGATCAATATAAAGCTCAGAGGTCCGTCTGCCAAAAGCTGTGGGAATCAGACGATCACGCTCGTCGTGGATGAGTTCCTCATCCTCTAAGAATTCAACTATCGGATCTATCACCCACTCTAAGGCATCGCCCCCCTGTTGATGTGCAAAGAAGGTCTTTGAAAAAAACTCCAAAAGACCCTGGTAGGAGGATGCGTAGCCTGTGGCTATTGTTGCAAGGACATGAGTTCTTAAGGTGGCCTCAACTGCGAGTTTTGAGTAGATCCTCTCAGGACCAGCTAAGATGAAGTTGTCCAGAAGATGGTCCTTCTCATCCTGAGTCTTCGCAATGAGCACCGACTCTCCGTAGTCGTCGAATTTCGGCCGTCCAGCTCTGCCAGCCAT
>JAZFTJ010000128.1:0-2167 GCA_036446635.1 Hydrothermarchaeales archaeon (SeqCode)
CTACTACGAATATCAGCGAAAATTTTTGAAAACCTCTTCTCAATACTGATAGGACTAATACTTGCACCATATCTTGAGATAGTGAAGACACACATGGTTATCGAATGGAAAAACAACGAGGCACTCGGTTAAAGCCCCATCTTCCCTGGGTTCATGATGTTGTTCTCATCGAAGGCTTCCTTTATGTCTTTCATGATCTTCATCCCTCTCCCATGCTCCTTCCCCATATATTTTGCCCGCAACAGACCGACTCCATGCTCGCTTGTAATCGTGCCATCCAGATCTAGCACATATTTATAGACAAGGTCAACGGCATTTGTCAGCTTTTCAGATTCCACATCATCAGTAAAGACACGCATATGGAGGTTACCGTCTCCAGCATGGCCGTATACGGCTACTTCAAAGCCATGTTTTCTGTAGATATCCGTTTATCCGGGCCATGGCCTCAGAGACCCTGGCCACTGGAACACCAATATCCTCAGTAACAGGTACAGGCCGTATCCCCTTGTACTTTATCAGAGAAGGCACCAGTCTCCTCCTATACTCCCACACACCTCTTATCTTGATGCTCCTTCCCGGCATGATATTCTCTGCCATTTTTAGGCGGTTTTTCACATCCACTTTTGAACCGTCAAACTCCACCATCCGCAACGCTTTAATGCCTTCAAAATCTAGGTCATAGCCTTTCTCCCATACCCTAAGACAGATATCGTCAACAACCTCGAAAGCAGACGGCGCCAGCATCAACAAATTTGGACACATATCCTCAAGTTCTCTAAGGTTTTTTAGTGCAAACAAAATTGTCTCAGAATACTCTGGAAGTGGCAATATCCGAAGAGTAATCTCTGAAAATATGCCAAGCGTACCTTCTGAACCTACAAAAAGACTGATTAGATCATATCCCGAGGCCGATTTCACAGCCCTACTTCCTGTATTTATAACACTTCCATCAGGCATCACAACCTCCAACGCCAATACGTAGTCCTTGGTTGTACCGTATTTTACAGCGTGAAGACCACTGGAATTATTAGAAACCATCCCTCCAAGGGTGCAGACCCTTGAACTGGCCGGATCAGGGGGAAAGAAGAAGCCCTTCTCCTTCAAGACAGCGTTCAATTCATCCAACACGACACCCGGCTCTAAGACAACATACATGTCCTTGGGATTGATCTCCTTTATCTTGTTCATCCTTGTAAGATCCAGGATTATAGCTCGCCCGACAACCTCTCCGCAGGGATTCGTGCCCGCCCCTCTTGGAATTATCGGAACCTTATTTTCATTGGCAAACTTTACAATTTCAACTATCTCTTCTTTACAGGCAGGCCTCGCTACACACAAAGGTTTCTCTTCAAATATTGATGAGTCCCTGGAGTAGGCTACAAGCTCAGCCACATCTTCTGAAAAATTCTGCCCCCCCACGATCTCTCTAATCCTCTCAAACATGATATAACTTTTAATCTAAGGCCTTAGATTAATATTGTGGTGGAACAATTAGTCCCTTATGAATTAATTTCGTGCTTTTTTTGACAAAAATTTTTGCAACATCTGAAAACTAAAACTTTCTTGTTTCCGGCTTGGGGGGATCAAGATGAAATGCAAAGAATGTGGAGGAGGATTGATAAAGAGGGGCCGGATAAAAAGGAGAGGCTTGCTGTCAAAGACGCCGTTATGGAAAGTATATTTTATGTGATTAAGGCGTGATCTGAACCCCTCTTTTCTTCAAACGCTTTATGAATTCTTCTTCACTAACGGTGTCTCTGAACCGCCTTATCTCTTTAGATGCATCTCCAACCTTGGGGCCGATGAAGGCCAAAAATCTTGCATATTCTTCTAAGGATAGCTCCTTTTTGGCTATGTCCAACACCTTTTCAACAACCTTCACGTCCACTTCCGTTGCCATTGTTATTCTCTCTCCACTTCAATAAATTCGATGGTATTAAGCACTTTTATCTTATACAATCTCTCTATTTCTTTCCCTCTCTTTAATATTTCGTCGTCAACGGATATAAAGTATTTTGCATTCTCACCGATTGCACAGGCAAGATGAGTGGAATCTGCTAGTTTTAGCCCCGTCTTCATTATATCCTTATAGAACTCTGGAACTTTATCTATCCATTCGGAAATAGCCATTTCCATGAGCATCTGGACGAGTTCTTTCTTTTTCTCC
>JAZFTJ010000129.1:0-8740 GCA_036446635.1 Hydrothermarchaeales archaeon (SeqCode)
CGACAGCGAGCCACGGGTGGGATACAGAGTTGATGCAGGAGATCAGCTCAGAGTTTTTGAAGACATCGAAAAGAGCGAATATGAGCTTATAGGCTTTTATCATTCTCATCCAATGGGTCTTGACACACCCTCCATGATCGACGTTGGACGAGCCGAGTGGCCGGACTATTCCTATGTGATCGTCTCTTTATCTAACGGTGTGAAAATAGGCTCCTGGGTTTGGACTGAGGAGAAACGACGGTTTGTGAAAGAAGAGGTGAAGATCAAAACATGATAATATCTTCGTCGTGCATTTTGGAAAAGATATAAAGGACAAAGAGACGAATAAGAAAAAAGGGGTATACGATGCCAAAAGAGATGCCGGTGGCGCTTACAATTGCTGGATCCGATTCAGGAGGAGGGGCGGGGATACAGGCAGATCTTAAGACCTTCGCAGCCAACGGTGTTCACGGCACATGTGTCATAACATCACTGACAGCCCAGAATACAATGGGCGTTGACGGGATCTTTGACATACCCACGGGTTTCATCAAATCCCAGTTTAAGACGATACACGAAGATTTCGAGATCAAAGCCGCGAAGACAGGCATGCTCAGCAACAAAAAAATCATAGAAACAGTGGCAGAGAACGTTGGCGATTACCTCCTTGTAGTAGACCCGGTGATGATCGCCGAATCAGGGGGAGAGCTTTTGCAAAAGGATGCTGTGGAGGTCCTGAAAGAGAAGCTCTTTCCAAAAGCCGCTCTTTTAACGCCCAACCTCTTTGAAGCAGAGGTATTAAGTGGCGTCAAGATAAAAAGCATTGAAGACATGAAAGAAGCCTGCAGGATCATATCTGAATATGGCGGCGACGTAATAGTAAAAGGCGGGCACCTAGATGCAACAGATGTCCTCTACCATAAAAACAGGTTTCATGAATTCACGGCTGAAAAGCTGGGAGAAGGAGCACATGGCTCCGGATGTACCTTTGCGGCTGCCATCACATCAAATATCGCAAAAGGCGCTGATCTTATACAGGCAGTTGAGGAAGCTAAGAGGTTTATAACCCTGTCAATCACGAATGCGTATCGACCAGGGAAGGGAGTAAGGGTCGTTAACCAACTAGGCGGGATAGTTGACGCCTATGAAAGGTCATTAATAATCTCTGATCTGAAAAAAACGGTAAACCAAATAACAAAACTGGATGGTTTTAACGATATGATCCCGGAGGTAGGGATAAACATAGTGTACGCACTCAGAGATGCAAAAACAACTGAAGATGTAGCAGGGGTCAGCGGCAGAATAATAAGAGCAAAGAACAAAGTCAAAGTGGTGGGGGATGTCGAGTTCGGAGGATCCAAACACGTGGCCAGCGTCGTCTTAGCAGCCATGAAATACGATGCCAAGATGCGGGCCGCTATTAACATCCGCTTCTCCAGAGAGATTCTAACGGCATGCAAAACCCAATATACTGTCACAAGCTTTTCAAGAGACGATGAGCCGGAGAATGTAGAGACTATGGAGTGGGGGACAGAAGAAGCGATAAAGAACTCAGACAAGATTCCAGATATAATATATGACCTGGGGGCAGTGGGCAAAGAACCTATGATACGAATAATTGGAAAAAACCCGCAGGATGTCTTTGAAAAACTAAAGAATATCCTGCTACAGATGAAGTGATTAAGGGCGCATTTGGTCCTGGACGATGGGGACAGTGTAACCGGGTTAATACGTGTATGTAAACTCAGACTCCAAATAGAGGGATTGGTATAGTTTCAATTAACATACCCCCCATAGCACCCCATACGATCTGAGGACACAAAAACTGCCGCGAAAAAAGCTTCGTGTCTTCACCTCCCCCCCTTGGGGGGTGTCCTCAGATCGTTCCCAACAAAAAAAACATATGCACCATAAGAGGTGGTTAAATTGGATAGGCTCTCAGAAGAAAACATCCGGATAATAGAACTGGACGAGTTCCATTTTACAATATCCCAGGATCTAAGTCCAGAGAGAAAACCAAGAAGACCTAAAAGGATCCTGCCAAATACCTAGTGGTAAAGTTGAAGATCAGAATAAAGATGAAGGACCTAATGGACCTGCTCGTTCTTGGAAAATACACCCTGTGTATGGATAGGTATGATCTTGATCAGAGGAAATTGATGCTTGTTAAAAAGGCCCTTGTGAATGGCCGATGGAAAGTTGCTGGATCTTTTTAGATGGATCAATAACCCCAAGATGTTGCTTCTCTATTTGTTTCTATCAAACCCTTGGCAAAGCCATAGCCGAATCTTGCAGACGCTGTGCCTATGAAATCATCAAAGAAGGTACCCCTCTTGTATTCTACAACTGTGGGTTCACCCTCTATTCCCCCCATGCGTCCGGCTACAGCTATCGCATCCTCTTTTGTCCCTATTTCATCTGCCAGCTTCAGTTCTACAGCCTTTTTCCCGACATATAACTTGCCTTCAGCAATCTCTTCAACATATTCCCGGCTAAGACCTCTGTTTTCGGCTACAAAAGAGACAAAGTCGTTGTATATCTCATCGTTCCATTCCTGGATCATGGATCTTTCTTCTCCGGTCATGTTTCGAAATGGGGAGCCTATATCCTTGTACTCCCCGGATTTGATTACACGCATCTCCACACCCATTTTCTCCAACAAGCTTGAATATTGGGGGAACATAGATATGACGCCTATGCTGCCTGTGAGCGTCCCTCTATCGGCCACAATATAGTCACATGAGGAGGCGACATAATAACCACCAGACGTTGCAATCTCGCTGAGCCATGCAACAGTGGGTTTATCAACGTCTTTTATCGCCTCAGCTATGGCCTCTGAGGCAACAATCCCTCCTCCGGGGCTGTTTATTTCAAATAGAATGGCTTTCACAGAGCTATCGTCATTGGCCTTTTTTATTTGTTTGATGATCCTAGTGGGGTTTGCTCCTGTTACGCCAAAAAACCCTGCTCCATCACTCATCGTGATCACGCCCTCCACTTTTATCACAGCGACTTTGTCTCCAAACTTGAGACTGCCGCTATCCATAGGCTTTGTTAGGATATAAGCGGCTAACACGGAGATTCCGAGTAAGATGATAATGACCAATCCAAGAATGGCAATTGTTTTCTTCAAAAATATTCCTCCATGGGAACATATAAGTAATCTAACATTATTAAAAGATTTTTGGAGATGAACGAATGGGAAGAGTAAGACCGCAGTTAGTAAAAAGGACAGCGTTTAAATTAATAAAAGAGAATGAGGACAAGTTCACAACCGACTTTGAAGAGAACAAGAAGGCAATGGCCGAGGTGATAGACCTCGATAGCAAGATAATGCGGAATAGAATTGCAGGATATATAACAAGCCTGGAAAGGAGGAGACACGCCAAGAATGGAGCTTAGAGGCAATATCCCTGCCATAGTAACCCCCTTCGATAAGGAGGATAGGGTAGATCCAGAAGGTCTTAAAAAGAATATCGAGTTCATGATAAAACACATTGACGGGATTGTGCCATGCGGCACAACGGGGGAGTCTCCAACACTCACATTTGAAGAGCATAAACATGTTATTGAGCTAGTTATTGAGATTGTGGATGGCCGGGTACCGGTAATAGCCGGAACAGGTTCAAACTCCACCATTGAAGCAGTAGACCTTACAAGACATGCAGCAGATGCCGGGGCCGACGCGGCCTTGGTTGTCGCCCCTTACTATAACAAGCCCACCCAAAGAGGCATTTATCGACACTATCAGACAATTGCTGAGAGCTGCGATATTCCGATTGTGATATACAATATACCCAGCCGAACCGGTATAAACATTGAGCCCAGCACAATCGAGGAATTGGCGAAGCTGGAAAACATCGTCGGTGTAAAGGAGGCAAGCGGGAATCTTGGGCAGATGATGAAGATCCTGAATTGCTGTGACCTTACGCTGTTATCAGGCGATGATAACTTGACGTTGCCTGTCCTGGCTATCGGGGGAAAAGGCGTCATCTCTGTTGCCTCAAACATTATTCCAGGACCTATCTCAGAGATGGTCACTGCTTTCGAAAAAGGCGACTTGGAAAGTGCGAGGGAGATTAATTATCGCTATTTTAAGCTGTTTAACTCCATATTTTTGGAGACAAATCCGGGGCCTATCAAGGAAGCTATGAACATGATGGGCTTAGCAGCGGGTCATGTAAGATCTCCCCTAGTAACGCTAGGAGATGAGAATAGAGAAAGGCTAAGAGGAGTTTTAGCTGAATTAGATCTCGTCGGTGGTTGAAATGAGAGTGGGGGTCACGGGTCCTTGCGGAAGAATGGGGGGCAACATTCTCAGGAAAGTGCTTGAACAGGATGATATGGAGATAGTCTGTGCAATAGAGGCATCCTCTAATGAGCGGATAGGTGATGATGTTGGAGAGGTACTAAACTTGGGGAAAATCGGTGTCAACATAACTTCTTCAGAAGATCTGGATAAAACTCTAAAAGAGACTAACCCCGATGTTTTGGTTGATTTTACAGTTGCAGATGCATCTGTGAACACTATTAAAACGGCGGCTAAAAACGGGGTGGATATGGTTGTTGGGACAACGGGCTTTTCTGAGGCGCAGAAAGAGGAGATATCCAAAGCAATAGAATCTGGCGGAATATCGGCACTAATATCTCCTAATATGGCGCTTGGGGTTAATGTATTCTTCAAGATCGCAGGTGAAACTGCCAAGATATTGCAAGACTATGATATTGAGATCATTGAGACGCATCATAGGCATAAGAAGGATGCACCTTCAGGGACAGCCGTGAAGGTGGGTGAGATAATTGCAGACGCGATTGGGGGGGATTTAGAAAAAGACGGTGTCTTTGGAAGAAAAAAGGGAGTGATCGGTGAGAGGCGTAAAGGGGAGATCGGATTTCACGCAATTAGGGCGGGGGACATTGTTGGAGAGCATACAGTGCTTTTTGGAGGCTATGGGGAGAGGTTGGAGATAACACACAGGGCCCATAGCAGAGACGCCTTTGTAGGTGGCACGATAAAGGCGATAAGATTCATTAATCAGAACAAAGCCAGAGGAAGGAGCTATACTACCTGGGATGTTCTTGGAATTGAGTAAACATTTCTTTCTTTTAGATCATAGGTTTAAGGTATTTTATTGAAGATTTCAGTATTTATTTGGTTGATGGTGTAAGATGAAGATTGTTGTCAGCGGAAAAGGAGGAGTTGGAAAAACCACGTTTGCTGGGACTTTAGCTCGGATATTCTCCGATAAAGGTTATATGGTTATAGCAGCCGACTCTGATCCCTCCATGAATCTTCATTTGGCATTGGGAATGGAGAATCCAAGGCCTATTTCGGAATATCGTGATCTTATAACTGAGCGGACTGTTGTCTCTCCAGGCATCTACAATCTAAAGCCAAAAGTTGATGACATCGTAGATGAGTATTCCAGTAAAAAAGAGAATATCAAGCTCTTGGTGATGGGGACTGTGGAGGTGGCAAGCGGGGGTTGTATGTGTCCTGAGAACACGTTCCTTCGCGCATTATTAAGGCACATGATTGTGAAAAGAGGCGAGTATCTGATCTTAGATACTGAAGCCGGTCTGGAGCATATTGGTAGGGGAATTGCGAAGAAATTCGATCTTATGGTTGTAGTGGTTGAGCCCAGTGCGAAGGCGTTAGAGACAGCTAACAGGATACATGATCTTTCGGTTGAAATGGGGATCCAGAAGGTCTATGCCGTGGGAAATAAGATAAGCTCAGATAAGCAGTTGGAGTATATCAAAAACAATCTAAAGTTTGAAATCCTTGGCTTTATACCGTTCGATGAGGCAGTGATAGAGGCTGATATGAATGACACTCCTCTTTGGGATAATGATTCAAAAGCCTTAGAGTCAATAATCGATATATCTGAAAAGATAGAGGAGATTGTATAGTACTGGTTTGCAATTTTTTTTAAAAGGTTAACTAGTGATTTTAATCAAGAGCTGTCTAAATTATGGAATAATAGGAAGGTAAGGTGAAACAACATGACTTCGACTGTGGGTATTATAGGACATTCTGAAAGAGGGCCTGTAAATGATCCTCTTATGATAGTAAGATGGGGACAGTTTATCATCAAATTCGGGAGTTTTTCAAAGGCCAAGACTCTTGCACATGGAGTCCATGGGTTTTTCAACAACGGGGGTAAAAGATGCTATGTGGTAAACGTAGCTGAAGATGAAGATGGAAAGCTGGACGTTGAGTCCGGCCTAAAAGCGCTTGATGAAATTGATGAAATAGAATATGTTGTAGTTCCTGGCCAAACAGATACAGAAGTTCATGAGATGCTATTGGATCATTGTAGAAAACATGAGGATAGATTTGCAATACTCGATCTTATCGGTGAGATAGAAGAAGAGAAAGAAGCTGTAGAAGAGGAGGAGACGGACACAGGGGAAGAAGAGACTGGGGAAGAGGAGACAGAGGAGGAAGAAGAACCGAAAGGGATCTATGCACTGCCCGAACTTGAAGACAGGGAACACGGAGTCTACCTGTTTCCATGGATATTGGTAAAAGATCCTATAGGGAAGCATGATGACCCGAGAGAGAGTTATGTAAACATCCCTGTGAGCGGGCACGTGGCTGGGCTCTATGCGAGTGCTGAAGAGGCTTCACACGATCCCCCTCATGATCGGAAGGTTGAGGGAGCTGTGTCTATTACGTTTAAGGTGACGGATCAGGTTCAGAGAGCTCTTAATGAGAAAGGCATTGAATGTCTCCGATTTCATCCTAAAGAGTTAATAGCCATCGGAAGTCATAAGATATTTTATGACAGCGTTATCTGAATCAGGCAATCTCTTTAAATTCTAGTTTATCCCCTGTTCGGATATCTTTCTTATTTGCCGTTCCTTGGTTGACTTCTAAGACCCATTTGCAGTTTACTTTAGGGTCATAAAGCCTCCAAGGAATTAGAGTCCTAACATCTACTATGCATGTCTTCTTATCTATAAAGATGAGGTCAATGGGAAATCGCATAAAAAACCCGTGAATCGCTCTTGAACTGGTCCAAGATGGAAACTCTATGAGTAGCCCTTCATCCTTGGACATAGAACCCTTAAACATTAGGCCTAGGGTTCTGGAGAAAAAGGTGTTTGCTAGATTACAGTGACATACTATTTTTTTATTCCGGGTATTTCGTATTTCATATTTCATGGAACCGCCAAATATTTATCTAGGGGTAGGATTTATATAAAGTCAATGAAAAAAACGGTCTCTAAAACATTAATCCAGCAGGCGGTAAAACTTGCTGAATCCATCAAGGCAAATTCCATATTGCTTTTGACGGAAAATGTGGAAAGCTATGACGTTATTGCTAACTCCAAGACCAAGTTGCCTATTGTCGTTGCCACATCTCATGAGGAGACGTTTAAAAAATTAGTTAAAAAGGCGATGATCAACACCTTGGACATAGATTTTTTGGATATAGAAAAAGGTGAGGCTTCGAAGAATACCTATGCTATGAAGCTGACTAATAGAGAAACATCAATAATAAAAGGTATAGAAGAGGCTGTGGCCTTGGGTATGAAGAAGGGCGTCTTCGGTAATAAGGATCTGATAGTCGCATTAACTTCAACCTTAACAGATGAAACAACCGGAATTGTGGTTTATGAGGTAAAAAAAGATCAACTAAACTTCTCCCTCTACGAGGCTTTAAAAAAGAGGAACATAAAGCTTGAGATATTCGAAGCCGTGTTGAATGTGGCACTTGATATAGGAAGAGAGGGCAGGGAGGGCAGGCTTGTTGGAACTGCATTCTTGGTTGGGGACAGTGATGCGGTGATGAGAAGATCAAAGCAGCTTATAATGAATCCTTTTGCAGGCCACCTTATTGGGGAGAGGGCGATCACAAACCCTGAGATAAATGAGACTATAAAGGAACTTTCACAGATTGATGGTGTGTTTATTGTTTCAGAGGATGGAGTTATTGAGTCTGCTGGGAGATATCTTAATGTGGATGTGGATAAAGTGGACCTTCCTCCTGGGTTTGGGTCTATGCACGCAGCTGTTTTTGTTATGACCAAAGAGACGAGTTCTATCGGGATTACAGTTTCAAAAAGTGGTGGGATAGTTAGGGTTTTGGAAAACGGGGTTATAATAAAAACTCTTGATCCTCAGAAAAGGATCTCTTTGTAGTTGTGGCCGGAAGTTTTGACTGTATCTGTAGGTTTTCTGATTTTTAGATTCTTTTGTCATCTATTTTTTTGTATGTTGTTCATCGTTCATATTTGATGGTGTTTTAGGTCTCTTTTCTTAAATACTCCACATATCCGCTTTTAATTGTCTTGCCCTCATTATTTTGAGTTTTTCTATAGAAAAGTTCCATATGAAATAAAGGTCTGGAATGGCTAAAACCGGGACCACACTAATGATGTGCACTTGAAGATTAGGTCGTCTGGTCTAAATGCCTTACTGGCTAATTGCAACGATTGAATACTTTTATTTTAAGTGTAGATATTTAAATAGGGGTTTTGAGGAACCAGCCTAAAATAAAGTAGAGATGTTCCACTGGAAACAAAGAAGGCCTTCCCGAAAACAATATAAATAGATTGTAATTAACTAGCTAATTGGTGGAAGAAAGGATACAAATCTAATTATATCTACCAAATTTTCCCAGCATTTCCACTGGAAAAATAATGCCAGAATTTATATCAGAAAAAATTTCGAGAGAGACGGGAAGCAATGGATCTTAAGACTTCGTTTAGTGGGATTTTTGAGTCGTTGTTGGCGCGTGAGCCTTTGTTT
>JAZFTJ010000130.1:0-9315 GCA_036446635.1 Hydrothermarchaeales archaeon (SeqCode)
ATGCAAAGAAGATTGTGAAACTGAGTGTGAGGCGTGGCTTTATCCCAGAGCCCATCCGAGTTGCGCATCTTATAGCTTCTGCTATAGTTAAAGGAGAATCACGAGGAAGGGCATGAAAGGGGGGTAGATGATTGAAGGGCATAGATTCCAAGAAGAAACGCATATACAAAAAACCTGGTGTCACAGTCGATGCTGTAGTGGAGGTTGACTACAAGATTCTACTGATAAAGAGGAAGAACGCACCATATAAAGGCAAATGGGCTCTGCCGGGGGGATTTATAGAATATGGTGAGAGCGCAGAGGATGCAGTAAAAAGAGAGGTATTTGAGGAATCCAGCTTGAAGATAGAGATAACAGGCCTTATCGGTGTCTATTCGGATCCGGGCCGCGATCCCAGGGGGCATGTAATCTCGATCTGTTTTAGGGCAAAAGGGCGAGGAAAAGAAAAAAGTGGGAGCGACGCGATGGATGCAAGACTATTTAAATTAGATGAGGCTTTGAAAGAAGACTTAGCTTTCGATCACGAGAAAATATTAAGAGATTATATGGGGTGGATTAATGTTCTGTAAGAAGTGCGGGACCCTCATGCTACCAAAAGACGGCAAGATAGTCTGCTCAAAATGCGGAACAAAGAGGAAGATATCAAAAGGCGACTCCTACAAGACGACCAGCAGCGGCTCCAAGAAAAAAGAGCTTTTGATCATAGAAGAGGATATGAAGACACTGCCAACGACGAGGGCTGAATGTCCTAAATGTAAGAATATGGAGGCAGAGTGGTGGCTAATACAGACAAGGAGCGCGGATGAGTCAGAGACACGATTTTTCCGCTGCACAAAATGCAAATTCACATGGAGGGAGTATGACTAAAATTTTATTAAAAACTTATATATGCTCTACTAAAATAAGGTAGTAGATATCAATTACCTCGGACAGGAAAGTCAGGGATAAAATCCACTCACACATGAATTGAAAACCCGAATAATTATGTCGTGGACAGTAGGACAAAATAGGGGCAAGATATAAATGTTAACTAGTGGTTTGTGTTGATAGTCTCTTTCATCAGTTTTTATCTAAAAATAGAAAATGAGCCATATTCTAAAAAGTAGATGGTATCGTCAGGGAATGTTATGACAATCAAAGCGAATGGGCAGGAAAAGGATATTGAATATCTCCTTGAGATTGAGAAGAGATATCAAATCTTGGTTGAAAACGCCAATGATGCCATCTGCTTTATCAGTCCTGAGGGGAAGTACCTCTTTTATAACTCAAAGTTTTTCGAGATGTTTGGCTATACCGAGGCCGAGATAGGGGATAAGACATTTTATGATATCGTTCACCCAGACGACTTTCCATTAGTCAAAAAAAGGCGGAAGGCAAGGTTAAAGGGGGAGGATGTACCTAGGAATTATGAGTACAGGGCTGTTACAAAGGACGGCAAGACGCTGTATATAGAGACGAATGCAACATTAGTGAAAAGGGGAGATGAAGTCCTGGGTATTCAAACCATTCTAAGAGACGTGACAGAGAGGAAGAGGACAGAAAAAGAGAAAGATTTCCTACACGATGTTGCCCTTAAAATACTCTCTTTAAGGGATCCTGTTAACAGATATGATTTTCTCCTGAAAGCAGCAAGGGATCTAACAGAAAGTGAATTTGGATTCGTAGCTTACATAGACCCTAAAACTGGGTATCTTATATCCCCCACACTAACTAGAGGGATATGGGATATCTGCAAGGTAGCTGGAAAAGACGTTATCTTCAAGGAATTCAGAGGTCTCTGGGGATGGGTACTCAAAAATAAAAAACCACTTCTGTGCAACGACAGTACAAAGGATAAGAGGAGCATTCATACTCCAAAAGGTCATGTGCCGATAGAGAACTTCTTGGGCGTGCCATGTATCATCGAAGGAAAGATCGCCGGCATGTTGGGTCTGGCGAATAAGAAGGGGGGCTATAACCAAGATGATTTGGCCCTTTCGGAAAGGCTTGCTCAGCTTATCACCCTTGCCATATCTGCCCAAAGGTCAGAGGAGGCGTTACTGGAGAGTGAACGGATACTCCGTGAATCTCAGAATGTGGCACAGATCGGGAGTTACGTTTTGAATATTTCGTCAGGGATTTGGGAGAGCTCAAATATCCTTGATAACCTTTTCGGCATTGATGAGAAGTTTGAACGCACTGTCAAGAGTTGGGCTTCTCTTATCCATCCCGAAATGCGAGAGTTGGTGACTGAGTATTTCACCCATGACGTTGTAGAAAAACGTGGATTCTTTGATAAGGAATACATGATCATCCGCCGTAACGATGGGGCAGAACGCTGGGTCCAGGGGATGGGAGAACTGGAATTTGATGCTGACGGTCAACCGATCAGGATGATAGGCACAATACAGGACATCACCGAGCGCAAACTTGCAGAGAAGGCATTGAGGGAATCCGAGGAGAAATTCAGGACCCTTGCCGAGAAGTCGCCGAACATGATCTTTATCAACAAACAGGGCAAAGTGGTATTTGCCAATGAGAAATGCGAAGAGACCATGGGATACACCCGGGAGGAGTTTTATTCGCCAGATTTTGATTTTCTCTCCTTGATTGCACCAGAACAGAGAGGATTAATAAAGGAGAATTTCCGGAGGCACATGAAAGGTGAGGAGGTGCCTCCATACGAATACACACTTGTCACCAGTAAAGGAGAAAGAATCGATGTAATACAAACATCGAAATTGATAAAATACGGGGGAGACACAGCCCTCATTGGAATAATAACCGACATCACCGAGCGAAAGAAGGCGGAAGGAGAGATTAAACATCTAAAGGAGTTCAACGAGAACATCGTTCAGTCCATGATGGAGGGGATTATGATCGAAGACGAAAAAGGCTCTATCAAATTTGTCAATCTAGGGATGGAGGAACTCATTGGATATTCAAGGGGCGAGTTAATCGGGAAGCACTGGAGAGAGGTTGTTCCACCCGATTATCTGAGGAAAGTAGAAGAAGAGACAGCCAAAAGGCCGAAGGGAATAAGTTCTAGCTATGAAGCAGCAGTCCTTACAAAGACCGGTGAAGAGATTCCCATCCTAATAAGCGCCAACCCCCTTTTTGAGGACGACATATTCAAAGGAGTCCTTGCGGTTTTCACTGACATAAGAGATCAGAAGATATTGGAAAAACAGCATATAGATGCGAGGAATGAGGCAGAGTTCTACATCGATCTGATGGGGCATGATATTAATAATGACAATACAGTTGCCCAAGGCTTGCTCAGCTTGATATTGGAGGATAGTTCCGAACTCAGTGAGGAGCAGTCTAAACTTATTGTCATGGCATTGAAGGCCGTTAGAAGAAGCTCTAATCTGATCGATAGTGTCAGAACATTGCAGATTGCAAAGGCAACAGGAGAAGAGATATTCAAGAAAACGGATCTATCAAACGTCCTCGACAACGCCATAAATGAGGCAAAAGCCCTGCACAATGACAAGGAGATATTGATAAATTATAAGCCAAAAGAAGCATATGTTTTTACAGATAATCTGGTAAAGGACCTATTCTTGAATCTCCTAGACAACGCCGCAAAATACGACACATTAGACGAGGTAAACATCGATATTGAAGTGGAGGATATGGGGGACATCTGGAGGATCGGGATAAAGGATCATGGGAGTGGCATTCCTGACGACCTAAAGGAGGTGATCTTCACCCGCTTCCAAAGGATCGATAAAGGTATGAGAGGATCAGGCATTGGATTGCACTTGGTCAAGACACTCATTGATAAATATAATGGCAATATTTATGTGGAAAGCAGGGTGAAGGGCGACCATTCCAAAGGGAGCATATTTTACGTTACATTACCTAAAGGCTAGACGATGGTCCACCACATCTCTATTGTGGATGATGAAAAGTGGTAGTTTATTCTGCTATCATGATTCCTTACTTAATCTCTTTTGATCTGGAGTAATCTATATAAATTCAGAAGAGAACAAGGCAGTAATACTAGTGAGGTGAGAGAGGAAAAGAATAACGGTAGATATGTCAAAATTGCCGATGTTGGATGTACGTTTAGACGGAGGAATTCAGTAACATGGACTTTGTGGCGGTAGTATTCGGTGTATTCGGGGGGTTGGCGCTCTTTCTTTACGGTTTGCGCATATTAAGTGAAGGTCTACAGAAGATCGCGGGAAATCGAGTAAAGAATATGCTTGAAAAGCTTACCGATAGACCGATAAAGGGGGCATTGGTTGGAACATTTACTACTGGAATTACTCAGAGTAGCAGTATTATGATGGTAACCCTTATCGGGTTGATCAATGGAGGTCTATTGACCTTGGAACAGGCGGTGGGGGTAATGTTGGGTGCCGAAATCGGGACGACGATCACTGCCCAGTTAATCGCTTTTAGAATAGGAAACTTCTATCTTCCCCTTATGGCTATCGGATTTCCCTTATACTATTATAGTAAAACCAGTAAGACCCGTTACATCGGGCAGTCAATTTTGGGTTTTGGTATCTTATTTTTGGGAATGGCCATCATGAAGGAGGGTGTAACGCCCTTTCGTAGTGACCCTTTCTTCCTCGATCTCCTAGCAAACTTTGGGACGATCCCTCTTCTTGGCATAATAGTGGGTGCACTCTTCACTGGCATTATCCAGAGCAGTTCCGCTACAACGGGTCTGGTCATTGCGATGGGGATGGAGAACGTACTCACATTGCCCGCTGCCATTGCGTTGATTTTTGGAGCAAATATTGGCACTTGCGTTACTGGCTTACTTGCTTCCATCGGATCAAGCCTCTCGGCCAAACGAACATCTGCGGCACAATTTCTTGTAAATATAGCTGGGGTTCTTCTATTCTTTCCATTCATATCGAAGTTTGCTACTCTTGTGGCCACTACTTCTCCGGATTTGCCTAGACAGATCGCAAATGCTCATACCATTTTTAACGTCACTGTTACCCTGATTATGCTACCACTGGTAGGTCTCATTGTCGCTGTAGTCACGAAGGTTGTTCCAGGAGAGGAGATTCGTGTCGATAGAGGAGCAAAGTACTTGGATGAACGTATATTAAATACGCCATCTCTTGCCTTGTCTCAGGCATTAAAAGAGGTCATCAGAATGGCAAAGATGACATCCGAAATGCTGGAGTTGGGCCTGAGAGGGTTTGAGACGGGGGATATGAAACTTATTCAGACCATCGAGAAAGAAGAAGAGGCAGAGGATGAGCTAAATGAAATGATTACGAAGTATTTGACCGAGATATCAAAAAGGGATTTATCTGAAGATCAAACGAGGGAACTTGCTATTTTAACGCATGCCATAATGGATATAGAGAGGTCAGGGGATCATGCTAATAATATAGCCGAGTTAGTAGATAAGAAGGCTAAAGAAGACTGGGTTTTCTCATCTGTTGCAACTGAAGAGATTCAAACGATGTTTGAGAAAGTAAAGAGCGGTTATGACAAGGCTATTAATGTCTTAGAAAATAGAGATGAGGATCTTGGAAAGAGGGTTCTTGAGATCGAGAAAGAGGTGGATATCATGGAGAAGGATTTTGTGGATAATCATACAGAAAGATTAAAAAAAGGCATATGCAACCCGCTTTCTGGGCCGGTATTTGTTGATCTGATAAGGAATTTGGAGAGGATATCAGACCACTCACATAATATTGTCAGCAGCGCCCTCATAGGATTCTAAGGTTTATGAAAATCTACTTTCAATGGCTAAACCCAAAATTTTTAAATACTCATCATCACACCTTAGCTCTATTGGTAATTACATTATTCTAGGGGTTTTGTTATGGAGACGGAGATCAGGCATAGGTTACCTTCAAAAGAAAGGAGTATAAAAGACATAACCCCAGACGATAAAATCGTCCGCGTCTTAGGAGTTGTTGTGGGAAGTGATGAAGATAATTTCTCCATAATGCTCGACGACGGTACAGGAAGAGCCGTGGTCCAGTTTATAGATCCGGACCAATTCCAGAAGGCAGAGGCTGGGAAAAGGGTCAGAGTCATCGGCAGAACAATGGTTCAAGAAGAAGAGGTATATATCGAGGCCGAACTGATCCAGGATATGAGCAGGCTTGACATGGGTCTGTACGAGCAGGTGAGATACATTACAGAGAAGATTAGAGGTGAATAATATGTTTAAGGCGACTATGTCAGATGCAAAACTCTTGAAATCCTCAATTGAGGCCATTTCAAATCTCATAGATGAGGCAGGTATAAATGTTGATAATGAAGGACTGAAGTTGAGGGCTATGGACCCGGCTCATGTGGCGCTTGTTGATTTTCAATTGACCAAGGAAGCATTTGACAATTTCGAGGTTACAGAACCTGTGGTGTTGGGAGTGGATCTTGAGAGGCTGAACACTATCTTGAAGAGAGCTGGACCTAGTGATATGATCACTCTGTCCTTGGATGAGGATAAGAATATGCTAAAGATCAAGATCAAGAACACATCTACTAGGACCTTTGGCCTGCCCTTGATTGATGTTTCTGATGAAGATCTTAAGGTGCCAAGCTTGGACTTTCCAAGTAGCGTGGAAGTTCATCCAAATATTCTAAAAGAAGCCATAAAAGACGCTGAAATAGTAAGCGATCATGTCACATTGAAGACTGATGAAAACAACCTCTATATCTCTGCGAAGGGTGATCTTGGAAACGTGAGTGTCAAGGTCTTAAAAGATGATGCCATCGAGTTTCTGAGCACTGGAGAAGTGAGTAGCATGTTCTCATTGGAGTATTTGGTGGACATGATGAAGGCCAGCGATCTTGCCGACACGGTAAAGATAAATCTGGGCAACGACATCCCTGTAAGACTAGATTTTAAGGCTGAGAATGTCCATCTAGCCTTTTTGCTTGCCCCGAGGATAGAGAGCGAGTAGATGATACTTGGAGTGGACCATGCTTGGACGACTCTTAAACCCGTTCTCGGATGAAGCCAAGTCCTTGCTTGATAAGTCGCCAGCTCCTCATGAGTTATCGGGGGATATTTTCAAACTTGCAGAGAAGAAGGTGACATGGAAGAAAAAGAGCAAGCGTCCGCCAGATGATCTTGTAAAGAACTATGATGAGGAGAAGGACATACTCTCGTTTTTTGTTCTGTTCCAAGCAGTTGCATCTAGTTTCAGCCTATTCTCTGGGGAGGTAAGGCTTGTAAAAGAGGTTACAGAGGAGATTATAAGGGAGAGGCTCAAGCACTTTTATCGTCAATATGGGGGGGATTATGTTATCTCTTTGATCGAGGATCTTATACCGCTTGAGGAGATAAAGATCACAGGGGATGGATCTGGACAGCTTGGCAGCATAACATTGTCCAAGCGGGAGCTCTATGGCCTTGGCAAACCCCGATATGGTGTTAAGAGCTGGAGGTCTCTTGAGCCTCTTTTAAGAGCTAAAGAGGCGAGGCTGACCGACTGGTACATCGTAGAGGGCATGGTACCTGTAAACCTTCAGGATCTCTTCAAGTTTTATTCTAAGATAATCTCTGTAAAAGCCTTTGATTACATGACTCGGATCCATGAAAAGCTGTTGGAGGAGGAGTTGGAGTTTCCGGAGAGATATAAAGACATAGCACAGATCCTGGTAGGAATAGCATCAGAACAGTATAAAGCAAACATATTAAGTGGAGTCTCCAGAAAGCTTGATCCAGATAAATTCCCGCCATGTATTAATAACATTATCTCAGGGGTTTCTACCGGATCCAGAAACTATGCGATAAGTGTGTTATTGACTTCCTTTCTCTCTTATGCCCGGATAGCCCCTAAAAAGACAATGAATCCTAGGATTGTAGATTTTGTTAGTGACCAAAAAATTTTGACAGATGAGATTTTGCCCCTGATCTATGCGGCTGCTGAGAGGTGTGCGCCCCCTCTCTTTGAGGATCAACCCCTTGAGAAACTTAACGTTTCCTATCACTTGGGTCTGGGCTTGACTCAGGTTCCTAGGCTTGAAGACTCAGGTAATTCGCACTGGTACTTTCCGCCCAACTGTGAGAAGATACGGCGGGAGGCTCCGAATCTTTGCAATCCTGATAAAACATGTAAGAAAATTCGGAATCCCATAACCTACTATTTTTCGTTGCAGAAAAAGATAAGGGGAAAGATTGTCAGGGTTTCAAGAGGGAGTGGCCTCATTCAGAGATGTCCCGAATGTAACAGATATGTTTTAGATAACCAGTGTAAAGATCATGGCAAAGTGGAGGGAAGAAATGATCTCTGGGTGAAGGCGAAGTTGAATGATGGAAAGGTCACTCATAATCTGTTGTTGAACTGTAAGATAACTGAGGATTTGATGGAGTTCACTTTAGACGAGGCTGTGAAGTTGGGCGAGGAAGCGGTGCTTGAAAAGATCAATGAGGCCTTGGAGGGAAAAAGTTTTGAAGTTAAAGGGGATAGACTTGAGACGAACTTCCTTGTAAAGGGGATCAGAAGGTTGGAAGATGACTGAGGATGTTGAGAAAGTTTTAGCAGGTTTCAAAGGGTTTAACAGAAAGGCTATCACCCGCTCTAAGTATGTTGAGTTTTTCAGTATGTCTTTAAGGAATGCGAACTATGATTTAGCTCTCTTGGAAAGGCAGGGATTTGTAGAGGGGAGTGGGATAGGGAGAGCGATAAAATATAATATATTATGGAAGTTATGATTTGCACGCAAATATGGGCACACTGTGTAAGTAACCTTGCTGTGACAATGAAAGATGTAGGGAGACCCACACATTATGTATCGGTTGGCGATTAGTTGGCGATTAGTTGGCGATTAAGATAATAGAATTTAAGAAGTATTATCTAAGCTCCACTACTTCCCAGGTAAAAAGATAAGCTTGGATGTCTATCAAAGAGTTTTCGGATGATTGATAAAAATGTTTAAAGAGGCAACTCCAGCAGAGAGAAGGATATACTACAATGAGGAGTGGAAACCATCTGATGTTCCAAGCTTTCTAAGAGACTCCATAACTTACCGTGAGTTTGGTTTTGATCACGACGGCTCCGGGCCGAGAGACAGGTACAATCCATTCAAAGATCTGAACCAGTTGGAGAGTTTTCTAAAGAGACGGAGCCCGTTTGCTGTCTATTCTAGCGTATCATATTATGAAGAACCGTCCAATAGGAATGGCTACCAGAAGGCAGAGCTAGTCTTTGACATTGACGCAAAAGACCTTCCCGTGAAGAACTGTTGCTCCAAAGGAGAGGTCTGCGAAGTCTGCCTTGAAACAGCCAAAGATGTTGTCCTGAACATCGAGGAGATCTTTAAAAAAGAGCTGGGCATTAAGAGTATAAACTTCGTTTACTCTGGCCGGGGCTATCATATGCGAATCCTGGACGAGGA
>JAZFTJ010000131.1:0-2453 GCA_036446635.1 Hydrothermarchaeales archaeon (SeqCode)
TGACATTGTAAGAGATGGGAAAAAAGGGAAATTTAAAGTACTCACATTAACCGAGAAAGGGCAGAGCTTTTTTTAATCATTTCTAACCCCCTATAACCCTGTTTCTTGCGCTAATTTAATGCTTACGGTTAGCAAATTATAGTGTTGCTAGGGAAATTTCTTCCTCCCAGAAGCATGGGGGACCGGCAAGGCAATGCTTTTTTTTATGCCTTGCAGCTTCCCCCCTCCCTACGCATCATTATATGCTGGATTTAATGCCATGATTAGCTAAAAAAAAGTTGATGTGGGTTCTGAAAATGTGTATAGAGGGATGATTATCCAAAAATAGTATCGAATCTCTCTCTTTTTTGCATGATGTATAAACAGTGTTCATTATGTTTTCATGTTTATCCCCGTTTAACCGTATTTCTTGCGCTAATTTAATGGTCATGGTTAGTCCTTAGTAGGCAAAGTTGTCAATTGAAAAATGAATGTATAAATATTGAGTGGAAATATGGCGGCATTCACGGTGGCTGGATGTTTAAGATTGAAAGAATTTCTTGAGAGTTCTTTGAGTTTTTACATCCATGAGGTGAAGTTATGTTGCTAAGAGATTTCGTAAAACGTGGAGGATTTGGATAGTGGACTGGTGAAGGTGTAATGCATCATTGTAGAGAAAGTGCTTCTCCTTAACTAGAGTTTGAGGGGAAGTTTTTTTTCTACATATTTATCTGATTTAGGATATATTGAGGCCTAAAATCATAATATTTTTCTCTAATTAGTATTATTTATTAGATTAAATTAGATTAAATTAGATTTTATAACTTTATATTTCGTTTTTTGAAAAATAATCTTTATATATAGCTTATTATTCTTTAAAGCGTATGGAGTTTCAGGCGTTATCGATAGAACGGCAAAAATGCCTCCCAGGTTGTAACCGTCTCTATTTTTTTCTAACAAAACAAATGAAACTCCATATCACTTATCCCCCTCATTATGAGTTAGATTAAAACGAGGGGTATGACGGACAAAATTGGAAAGGAGGATATAAAACAGGGAGAAATTGGTGGTGATAAAGATGGTTTTAAACGAAGTTGAGCAAACACATCTTTCCGGATTAACCGTTGAAGATGTGATGAACTATGAAGATAAAGATCTGGACCTGCTCCTTGAGGATATCCGAAGCCAGATAGAAAAAAAACGGGTAGACATTGAGCAGAGATTAGAGATCATTGGAGATACAATAAAGATACAATAAAAATATACTAAAATAATAGGACAATATGGGGGTAATTAGATGATTAAATGGAATGATATACCGTTAAAGACAAAGCTGATATCTTTGTTTTTAATCTTGAGTGTTGTGCCATTATCCATTGTTGGGTATTTGGCGTACAATAATGCAAGACAGTCATTAGAATCAGAGGCGATTGCAAAGCTTGAAGCTGTCGGTGGATTAAAAGAAAGCCGTATAAGCAGTTATTTTGAAGAACGACAAGGAGATGCCTTAGTATTATCTGAGATGGGCGTCTTCAATATTATGAAAGCTCAAAGCAACCTAGAAGCTGTCGCTCAGATAAAATCGAATCAGATGGAGTCTTACTTTGGTGAAAGACAGGGCGACGCTGAAGCGCTGGCAGAGATGGGTGTTTTCAACATTAAAAATGCTAAAGATAATCTGCAAGCGATAGGTCAGATAAAATCGAACCAGATAGAATCTTATTTTGGGGAAAGGCTTGGGGATATATACGTACTTAGTAATATGCCTACAGTTATTGAGAGCATTAATGAAGGCATCCCCCAAGATGTGAATGCGTTGGTTGAGTATGAGAAAGCCTACGGATACTATGATCTGTTTTTGATTGACTCTTCTGGTAAGATATTCTACACTGTGGAAAGAGAGTCTGACTATGGCCAAAACCTATTCACCGGCTCGCTATCTGATACCAATCTTGCAAAAATAGTAAAAGAAGCGATGCAAACTGGAAGCCCGATTCTATCAGATTTCGCATACTACCAGCCGAGTAACGGATATGCAGCATTTTTGGCAGCTCCTGCAGGAGACGGTGTTGTTGCACTGCAAATCAATACAGATCAGGTCAACGGAATCATGCAGGTGCGCGCGGGACTTGGAGAAACAGGAGAAACATACCTGGTTTCACTTGATGACAACCTCATGAGAAGCGACTCCAGGTTCGAGACAGAGAGCACAATCCTGCGAAAAGAGATCAATACTGAGGCTACACAGAGGGCCACAAGAGAGTTCCAGATTAGTATCTATCCTGACTACCGTGGCGTGCCTGTTGTAGGTGCTTACATGGCTCTGGACATCGAAGGTGTAAACTGGGTTATGATAGCTGAGATTGATCAGCTTGAAGCTCTTACACCAGTAACTGAGAAAGGAGACTATTTCAAAACATATACCGATGTCTATGGGTATTATGATCTCTTTTTGATCAACCCTGATGGACATA
>JAZFTJ010000132.1:0-2982 GCA_036446635.1 Hydrothermarchaeales archaeon (SeqCode)
CGGGGTCACCGTTAAGGGATGGACAGGGGTAGATATCTCCATTGGAATCAACAGACAGGGAGGAGAATCCAGCATGACAGCCGTCCACCTTTGTCCCTCTCTTGCCATAGACCCTTGCCTTAGAGCTCTCCCAGTTGTCCACTTTTATGTCCTTTTCCTTAAGGTTTTTCATAAGGTCAACGAGCTTTTCTGTGCCTACAGAAACCGGATTTTCAGCGGCTCTCCCTCTCTCATGCACCCACAAAATATGGTGGGTTCTAACATCCTTCTCGAAAAGCATATCGCTGAGTCTTGGGATGTCATCAATGTTCTTTCGAGTTGCGGTTGAGGTCACGATGGTCCTTATGCCATGACTCCTCAAAAGCTCAATTCCTCTCAGGGCTTTCTTATGGCTCCCTCCCCCTCTTATAGTATCGTTTATCTCGGGGGTGTGTCCCTCAAGGCTTACCTGCATCACAAGCCTGGAAAACCCGGCAAGTTTCCTAACCTTTTCTTCGTTTAAAAACGTTCCATTCGTCAATATGACAAGCTCGATCTTAAGCTCCTCTGTGACATATCTGATAAGCTCGAATATGTCATTCCTCAAGAAAGGCTCCCCACCTGTAAAGAAGATGCGTTTAGCCCCCAACCGTGTGGCATCCTTGAGGACTTCTTTGAGGTCCTCAACATTAAGTTCGTCTTTGGTGATTTCACCCCCCCGTACAAGGCAGTGACCACACCTGAGGTTGCACCGATTTGTCACATACACCCAGAGCTCTTCAAGCCTCTTAGGTTTAAGGTATGCCGTTCTCCCTGGATAGGAAGAAGAAAATGGTTTTGTGTTTATAATCTCGCACTTGACAGCTTCCCTTATGAATCTGTGCACATCGTCCTTTGAATACGAAGCGGAAAGATGCTCTGTGATCTCTCTTGTAGTTTTCCGGCCGTCACAGAGTTCTAGAACGCTGGCTCCATGACTGTTCACAGCTACCCAATTGGGTGTTTCAGGGTCAATGAATATTATGGTGTTCTCTTTTTTTATTGTGGAAAAAGAGGGTTTATAGAGCGTTGCATCCATATCCATTCAGCCTATATTTTTATCTTTAATATTATCGTACACAGCCTCTGTCAGGTCTTTGACTTGGAGATCTTTTGCCAGCGGATGATACTTCTCGAAGCATGTAACGCACTCTGTAAGCATGATTTTCACGCCGGTTTTTTTTGCATCATTGAGCCTTTTTATTCGGAGTTCAATTAGATCCTCTAGTTCATGTGCCGCTCTCATGCCACCGCAGCAGAGGGTGTTTTTGCGGTTTTCTTCCATTTCAACCAGATCATAGATTTGTGGGATAATCTTTCTTGGAACCTCTTCTTTATCCTCAAGGCGACTCAACTGGCAGGCGTCGTGAAAGGTTGCTGTTTCTCCTGTCTTTTCAAGTTTCAGCATGTCAAGATTTTCAACAAGCCACTCTGGCGTTGTCAACACCTCGAAATCTCCAGCGTATCGTTCTTTTATAAATTTAAGGGCCTGGTAACACTCTGCACAGCCTGTGACCACCTTTTTTGCATTTGTGCCTGTTATTGTGTTGAAGAGATCAACCAAAAGCTCTTCTGCTTGTCTGAATTCTCCTGCAAGAAAGTGAGGCCATCCACAGCAATGGCTGTAGCCCGCTATCACATCATACTCTATGCCTAAGTGATCTGCAATGGCAAGTGTCTTTTGCGGGATCGCTGAGGGTGAATATGCATAGCAGGCGAAGTAGAATAAGAGGTCGGTCTCTTTGAATTCTGTCTTGTCCAGATGTTTGGCGATTTCAGGCTGTGGTGCGTCCTTTAGTTTTTTGAGGCGGTAGAGGGCACTTTGTACAAGACCAAGCCTTTTCCCTCGCCAGTGGAGGAGGTTGTGGTATCCTTTTGGCAGGTCTCCTTTGGAGCGCAGGTGCACCATATGCAAATCCCTGCGCAGATTCTCAGGGCAAGAATAGTTGCAGGCGCCACAGGAGAAGCATAGATAGGCAAAGTTGAGGATATTTTTTGATGGTTTTTCGTTTAATATCTCCTTGTTGAGATATTGGATATCAAGGGCTTTTGCTTCTGGAAGTGGACATACAAGAAGGCACTTTTTGCATTCTATGCATGAGCTGATCTCCTCTGTAACCTGGTTTTTAATGTCCTCTGCTAAGGAGTTCATGACCCTATGTGTAACTTTGAAAGGGATATAATAGTTGTGGATATAAGGGGGGGTAGATGGTCGGGAAGAGGATGTAAAGATGAAGATTTTGTTGTAAATTGCATAAGAATTTATAATTGTTTGACAGATATTTATCTCGTCATGATATCTATAATAATGCCTGTTTTAAACGAGGAGGTGGTCATTGAAAAAGCACTTAAAAATCTGACCACGCAAAAAGGCGATTTCGAATTGATAGTTGTCGACGGGGGCAGTGCAGACCAAACCACAGAGATCGCCAAGAGATATGCAGATATCATTGTTTCTGATAAGGGGAGGGCACGCCAGATGAATGCCGGTGCAAAGGCGGCTAATGGCGACATTTTACTCTTTCTTCACGCAGATTCTATATTACAAGATGATGCGTTAGTCAAGGTTGAAAATGTCATGGATAATAAAGAGATGATAGGGGGGGCTTTCAAGTATGCCATTGATGATCCATCTTGGTTTTACAGAATTATAGAATTCCTAGCCAATCTACGGGCCAGAGCTCTCAGTATCTATCCTGGCGACCACGGGATATTCGTTAGACGGGCTATTTTTGAAAAAATTGGGGGTTTTAAAAATATCGAACTTATGGAGGACATTGATCTATCAAAGAGGTTAAAGAGGGACGGAAAGCTGGTGCAGCTTGATGCGAAGATAGTGAGTTCTGCAAGAAGATTGAAACAGGAAGGTATTGTAACAACATTCTTCCATATGCAGTTGAACCGCTTTCTGTTCTTCGCAGGAATATCTCCCCGGGTGTTGAGCAGGTTTTATAAGAATATACG
>JAZFTJ010000133.1:0-2062 GCA_036446635.1 Hydrothermarchaeales archaeon (SeqCode)
ATGAGCATTTAAAAGAAGACGGGATTTTGGTTTCTGTAGGGGATAAGGTTCAAAGAGGTGATATAATTGCTCTCTCAGGTGATACAGGGGGGCCACCTGAAAGTTGGATAGATAGTAAGGGTAGACGAAGGTCGCACCCTCATTTACATTATGGTGTTCGGGGAGGAGGTCATAGATATATTGACCCATATCGTGAGATAAGCAATACAAATTCAAAATCCTACTGGATAAACGACAACAACCCATTATGTTTGTCAGAGGACGGCACTTGGAAGATAGTAGATATTAAGAATACCCCAGAGAACAAGCGTGGTTAGAACATAATATTATCGAAACTAGACAAGATCCATTCAGCATTTACAAGATAAATGGATATTAGTCTTAAATGAATGCTCGTGAAAAAATGCCATACAGATTTCTTTTTTTTATTTTTGACTTTGCACCTGTATTTTTGGAGCTTCATACTACTTACAGTAATTAGTACAATAGCCTGTTATTTTATACACAAATAATCCATATACAAAACCCCTAATTCCCGATCCTTTTTCAAATGTTAATGTTATGATTCACCCTACTATCCAGCACAATTTTCATTGGCTGAGCCGATGAGATGTTGATGAAAAGAGACAGGAGGTATAATATGGCCAAGATATACGTTAAGTTTGAGACACCCAAGGATCTAGCCGAGAAAGCCTATGAAGCAGTTGAGATAGCGAGAACAACGGGCAAGATTGGAAAGGGTACAAACGAGGTAACCAAGAACATAGAGCGGGGACAGGCAAAGCTTGTGATAATAGCAGAAGATGTCGATCCAGAAGAGATCGTGGCACATCTGCCAGTATTAAGCGACGAAAAAGAAACACCCTTTGTCTATGTACCAGATAAAGGAGAGCTTGGGAGAGCTGCAGGAATGGAGCTCTCTACAGCATCAATCTGTATCATAAAAGAGGGTAAGGCCAAGGAGATCATAGAGGAGATATCAGAGAAGGTCAAGGCTCTAAGAAAGTAGAGGTAGTGAAATGGCGAAGATGGCAGAGACAAGGGGTTTTCCTGCAGAAGTTGTTGAAGTCATAGGAAGGACCGGCATGACAGGCGGGATCATCCAGACAAAAGTGAAGATACTCGATGGCAGAGATAAAGGCAGGATAATCCGAAGGAACGTCAAGGGTCCTATCAAAAAAGGCGACACGTTAATCCTACTTGAGACAGACAGAGAAGCCAAAGAGCTTAGAGTACCGTGAGGTCACAAAAATGGAGATATATGAGTGTTCATTCTGCGGTAACATGCTGGAGCAGGGCACAGGCAAGATGTTCGTGAAAATGGATGGCAGCGTCCTATACTTCTGTAGCATGAAATGCGAAAAAAACATGCTAAAGCTTAAGAGGAGTCCTAGAAGAACAAAGTGGACAAAAGTGGCCGCAAAGGAGAAAAAAACCGCTACCAGCTAAATACGCTGGCGGGTGTCGAGAAGAAACCAGCCTAATCACATCTCCACATAGGTTAATGGATGGGCTTCTTTGACGAGGAGAGTATAATGACTGAAAAGACATTCTTTATGGTAAAGCCTGATGGCGTTGCAAGAGGCATAGCAGGTGAAGTCATATCTAGAATAGAGAATAAGGGATTAAAGATAACTGCCATGAAGATGATTCATATAGACGACACCCTGGCAAAAAAACACTACGAAGAACATCTAGAAAAGGACTTCTTTGACAGCCTTCTATCATTTATAACATCATCTCCATCAATAGCCATGATAGTAGAAGGAGAAGATGCCATACAGGTTGTAAGAACCCTTGTTGGAGAGACAGATCCTAAAAAATCTCTTCCCGGAACTATTAGAGGGGATTTCGGTCTTGGTTCGACTGAAAACATCGTTCATGCCTCAGATTCTGAAGAATCCGCAAAGCGAGAAATAGCCTTATTTTTTGAGCCCTCCGAGATATTCGAATACGATCGATGCGAGGGAGACTGGGTCTAGGACAGTATCGCTTCAATACACGAAGAGGTTTGATTCATGATACGACAGCCCATAGTTTCTGTGCTTGGTCATATAGACCA
>JAZFTJ010000134.1:0-7394 GCA_036446635.1 Hydrothermarchaeales archaeon (SeqCode)
GCTCTTCCAGACACTTTGGCAGCTGAAAAACCATTTTAAAAGCTGGGAGAAAACCATAGATTATTATAACTACCGGAGGCCTCATATGAGCCTTGAGAATGGTGGACTAAAGACACCTTACGAGGCCTTCAGGGATAAACACAAGGAGTGTTAATCAGGTGACAAGTAGGAAATCAGGTTCTAGGACGAACAATAATTCAGGACACCACAATGAGCTTTGAGTGCTTTCCGATGCTTCGAATGGAACTATGTTTAATAAGCCGTCAACCTTTTATCGCGTCAACTGTTCTTTTAAGAAGTTCTCTACCGATTTCGGGGGAAGGCCAGCTACCCAATCCACAATCTGGCCCTGAAAACTCAATTCTATCTCCAAAAACATTGCTGGCTTTTTCATATCGCTTTTTTATAGTTGAAATACTATCGACCAACTCTATGGGCTCCGGGTTTTTTCCATTCTCCAAGTACTTGGCAAGGATTGCGTCATAGTCGGTTCTTGTAACTCCCGCCCTTATCGATTTGTCGTAACTTTGAAGTTCATTTTTTGTGATCATATCCATGTTCTCAGGCGAGGAGGCAAATTCAGCGGTGATAACGTTGATTCCATCTGCCCGAAGAGGCAGCGTTACAGACTTTAATGTATGGAGATGTATCTGGACTTTGGCGGGTATGTCTCTTACAGATCTAGAAAGGGCATTGATGATCGCATCATCCTCTATGTTTAATAGGTCCACATAGCCCAAGCTAGGTTCATCTATTGCAACAACTGTTGTCTTAACATATTTGGTATTCAAAACCGAGTTTTTCAAGAACCTGTTGACACTCTCTGCTATGTTGTCTAATATCTCTTCATAGATGTAAAACCCGAATTCACTCTTTAAATGAAGCTCTATGGATCCGGTCACGCAGACTTTGAGATGTAATTTTTCCCCCCGCTCTTCATATAGCCTCTTGGATTCCTTCTCCACAACGAAGAGTTCAGGGATTGACGCGTATTTTTCCGAGATCAAGAATGGTTCTTCTTGATGTTGAACTATGGGTTCCATAAACTGTTTGTGCATATCGTAGTGTTGAGGATAGTTTACTATATCTATGCCTGATGAGATCTTGGCTTCTAGGGAGCTTTTAACCACTTTGTAGAAATTGTTAAAGAGCTCAGGATTCTCCCTTATGTCTCTACCGTTGATTATCTCATCCCTTGCTGAAGAATAACTCTTGGCATATTCTTCGCGAGTTATCCCTGGGGGTAATGGAAAGCTTCCAATATCATCTATAAACACATCTTTCATGGGACCAACCTTCTAAATTAAATCAAATGAGGCTTTGCCAAATCTCAAGGCAGGAGGAGATTCTGTGCTAAGGTTTTTAAATATGTATTGCTAAGGAGAGGATCCATGGAAGTCTGTAATGTCTGCGGTATCTCAGAGGTTCAAACAGAGATAACTCAGTGCTCAATCAGGGAACAAAGTCTTTGTCCTCTCTGCTGCTTATTGTCAAGGGATGACAAGATTCTTATGCAGTGTTGTGGTTGTGAATTTGTAGAACCAGGGCTGATCGGTGCTTAGTAATCGTTAAAAATATCTATATGTCTTCTTTCTTTTTTCTCTTTTTAATAACATATTCATGTATGTCGTCGTTTATCTCTATGTAGTTGTCTAGGAAGTCATAGAAACCAACTTCGTCTTTCCAATGTTTGTCCCATTCTTCAACTATATCGAGAAACATATCCTTTATGTGTTTTCTCATTCCCCCACCCAATATATCATATCTCTATATTCGCATAAATAATTTACTATGTCTTGGTCGTTTACCGGAACCAGAATCTCATATCTATAGCTTCCATTAGGATGACACGCGCAGCTCGCTTATGGATGTTACTATTCCATCTATAAAAAGATATAAATAAGCTAGAAGATGTTTCTGACTTGACTTTGGAGAGAGATTATGAGAGTAAGTTTAGTTTTAGAATTAAAGGATATTCCAGGTCAACTTGTAAATGCGATAGAGCCCATCTCAAGATCTGGCGGAAATATCGTTAGTGTAGTCCATCTAAGAGAAAGAAAGAGAAAGGGGGAGAGAGTTCCTGTTCATTTAATCATTGAAGCTGAAAATCAAAAATGTTTAGACAAAATTACAGAAGAGTTGGAGAAGAGAGATATCTGGATCTCCGAGATTGGTCAGGTGAAAAAGAAGGAGCGGATAGTTGTCGTCGTGATTGGACACATAGTCGATACAGATGTACGGGACACTATTGATAAGATAAACGAGATTGAGGGTGCCATGGTTGCAGATCTAAACCTTACTATGCCCCACCCTGATCATGAAACAGCGGCATTAATGGATATCGAAGTCGATGATCTCGAGAAAGTTAAGCCGGTCCTTGCAAAGCTAGATGAGATAGCAGAGGAGAAGGATCTCCTAGTGATTAAGTCCCTGGGGGTTTGAATCTGAAGATAATGGTTATTGGTTTCGGCATAATAGGCCAAGGTTTTGCCAAGGTCATACTCAAAAAAGAAGACGCGTTAAAAGAGAAGTATGGTCTTGAGATCAAAGTCGTGTCGATATCTGACATCACAGGCACCTTGGCAGATGATGACGGAGTGGACTTAAAAGAAGCCCTGAAGACTATACAGAAGAATGGTAAGATAATCGCCCATCCAAAGGCTACCAAGATGTCGGGTCTGGATGCGATAAAGAGCGTGGACGCCGACATCGTCTTAGAGGTCACCCCTACAAATATAAAGACAGGTGAACCAGGGTTATCTCATATGCTCGCTGCTATGGAGAATAAAAAACATGTGGTTACCTCTAATAAAGGTCCGCTTGCTCTGGAATTCAAAAAGCTAAAGGAGATGGCTGAGAAGAACGATGTCGAATTCAAGTTTGAAGCCTCTGCTGGCGGAGCAATGCCCTTAATAAGTCTTGCAAAAGAGGCGTTGTCAGGTGATCAAGTCACTGCTATAAAAGGCATATTGAATGGTACGACCAACTACATTCTTTCAAGGATGACAAAAGAAGGCTGCTCCCTTGATCAGGCTGTGAAAGAGGCTCAAGAACTCGGCATCGCAGAGACCGATCCGTCTTATGATATCAGTGGTAGTGATACTGCGAGTAAGCTTGTAATACTTGCCAACGCCATCATGGGAAATGATGCGACTTATAAAGATGTCAAGGTTCAAGGCATAAGCAGGATTACCCCGGAGGCAATCAAATTGGCTGATGAAGATGAGTATGTCATAAAGCTCATCGGCGAGGTAAGGAATGACCACTTAGAAGTCGCTCCGCGTCTTGTGCCTAAAAATCATCCGTTAAATGTGGATGGCACTCTGAATGTAGCATTGTTAGAGACTGACATTGCAGGGGAGATTACTATCGTAGGAAGAGGAGCAGGCGCAATACCGACAAACAGTGCAATCTTAAGTGATATAATCTCCATATGGGGGAAAAGATATAGGTAGGTAATCTATCCCTCTTCTTCCATCATCGCCTTTATTCGTTTGAGTTTGAAAAAGTTCTCCCTCTCCATCTCATCAAGACGCATTCTGATATATTTTACAGTTGCGTCTAATTTTGGCAGAACTATGTTCTCTAATGCATTGACTCTCCGCTTTGTCTTCTCTATCTCCATGGCTAACAGTTTCACCGTCTCCTCAATTTCAGCTAGTTCAGTTATGGCACTAAGGGCTTCTTCAAACCTCAATGTTGCCTCGTCTAGTTGTGCGGATGTGTCTATTAAACCATAGCCTCGTTCTAGAAGCGGCTTTCGTGTCTCCTCTATGTCTACAACAGGCACTTTTATGCCCATTATGTTTCGTGATTCAATATCCAAGCCTATCTCTGACTTTATCGCCATGGAGGCTGTGGCTACTTTCATGGTGCCTAATGTCGCTTGGGCAATTATCAAGGATCTAAATGCTTCTGCTAACTTCTCCTCGACGTTCTGTCTTACACCCTTTGCCCTGTCCACTATTTCAAAGAACTCCATGATGAGGGCATCCCTCTTCTCCTTTAGCAGCTTGTGGCCTTTTGCTGCAAGTTTTGCCTTGGTTTTGAGCTTTAAAAGCTCCATTCTTGTAGGGTTCACCCCCTCTATTAGATCTGCCATGCTCTACTTCACGCCTCCTTGTGCGCGGGGTGGTATTTCTCGATGTATTTGTCGTCTATTCTCTTAAGCTCTCTCTCTGGCAATATGCTTAGAAGGTCCCAGCCTATCTCCAGGGTCCGTTCGATGGTCCGGTTTTCATCTCTGCTTTGGGTGACAAATTCTCTCTCAAAGCGGTCTGCAAATTCTAGATGGCGTTTATCTCTATCGCTCAGCGCTTCTTCGCCTACAATTGCGACGAGGTCTCTTAGGTCTCTTCCCTCTGCATATGCAGAGTAGAGCTGGTCTGAGACATTTGAATGATCCTCTCTGGTGTGACCTTCTCCTATTCCTCCTTTCATCAGTCTAGATAGAGATGGGAGCACATCGACAGGAGGGTATATGCCTTTTCTATGAAGCTCTCTTGAGAGAACAAACTGTCCCTCGGTTATATAGCCTGTTAGATCCGGGATGGGATGTGTTATGTCATCGTCTGGCATGGAGAGTATCGGCATTTGGGTTATTGTGCCCTTCCTCCCCTTGAGTCTTCCGGCTCTCTCATAGATTGAGGACAGATCAGTATACATGTAGCCTGGGTAGCCTCTTCTACCGGGTACTTCGCTTCTTGCAGCAGAGATCTCTCTAAGTGCTTCGCAGTAGTTTGTCATATCTGTCAAGATGACAAGGATCTGCATATCATGTTCAAACGCGAGGTATTCGGCGGTTGTCAGTGCCATCCGGGGGGTGATGATCCTTTCAATGGCTGGATCATTTGCCAAGTTTAGGAACGCGGTGACCCTCTCTATGGCTCCTGTTCTCTCGAAATCCTTCATGAAGAAAGAGGCCTCCTCAAAGGTGATGCCCATGGCAGCAAAGACGACAGAGAACTCCTCCTCTTCTCCCAGTACTCGCGCCTGCCTTGCTATCTGGGCAGCAAGCTCATTGTGGGGTAACCCTGATCCTGAGAAGATCGGAAGTTTCTGGCCTCTTACTAGGGTGTTCATTCCGTCGATAGTGGAAATGCCGGTTTGAATAAAGGCTCTGGGGTATTCCCTTGCTGTCGGGTTCAACGGGTCTCCGTTTATATCCAGCCTTTTTTCAGGTATTATCTCAGGGCCACCGTCTATGGGTCTGCCGGTTCCATCGAAGATCCTGCCCACCATCTCTAGGGAGACCGGGAGCTTCATGGTCTCGCCCGTAAATCTGACCTTGGTTTTCAGTGTGTCAATACCGCTTGTGCCCTCGAATACCTGGATCACTGCCTTACCCTCGATCGCCTCCAATACTTGGCCTCTCCGGCTCTCTCCGGAGGATGTCTTTATCTCGACGACCTCTCCATAGCTTACATTTTCTACACCCTCTACTATCATCAATGGGCCTGCAACCCCTGTGACTGACGTATACTCTTTGATCTTGGATGCTTCCATGCTCTTCACCTCTACTCCTTTTCCTGGCATGCTGCCTTTATCTGATCGCCTATCTTTTTCTCAATCTCTTTGACCTTGGCATCGAATTCCTCATTCGGAACATATTTTAACCTGGCAATGTCGTCTAAAACCTCTAGTTCTGCCAGATCTTTTGCAGGCAGCCCTTCATTGACAGCGTCTAGGCATGCATCATAAAACTTCAGCATAACCTCAAGCATTTTGAACTGTTTATTTTCATTACAGTATGTATCGACCTCGTGATAGGCGTGTTGCTGGAGGAAATCCTCTCTTATGACTCTGGCGCCCTCCAGTACTGCTCTCTCCCTATCCGGGAGGGCGTCTGCCCCCACAAGCTGAACGATCTCCTGGAGCTCAGCTTCTTTCTGCAACAAGGCCAATGCCTTGCCTCTTAGATGTCTCCAATCAGGGGATACTTTTTCACTCCACCATCCCTCGATACTGTCCACGTATAAAGAATAGGATCTAAGCCAGTTAATAGCTGGGAAGTGTCTCCTATCAGCTAATGCTGCGTCTAAAGCCCAGAAGACCTTTGTTATCCTTAGGGTGTTTTGAGTTACTGGTTCCGAGAAGTCGCCTCCTGGTGGGGAGACTGCTCCAATTATGGTAAGTGAGCCCTCGCGCTCGTCGGTTCCCAGAATTATTACTCTTCCTGCTCTTTCATAGAAATCGGCAAGTCTTGAAGCTAAGTAGGCGGGATAGCCTTCTTCACCCGGCATCTCTTCAAGTCTCCCTGAGATCTCTCTCATAGCCTCAGCCCATCGGGATGTGGAGTCAGCCATAAGGGCCACGCTGTAGCCCATGTCCCGATAGTACTCTGCTATTGTAGCGCCTGTGTAAATAGAAGCATCTCTTGCTGCAACCGGCATGTTAGATGTGTTGGCAATTAGAACTGTTCGTTCCATCAAGGGCTTGCCGGTCCTAGGATCTTCCAGTGCCGGAAATTCCTCCAAGACCTCTGTCATCTCATTTCCACGTTCTCCACAGCCAACGTAAACAATAATCTCTGCATCAGCCCACTTTGCAAGCTGATGTTGCGTAACGGTCTTTCCAGAGCCAAATGGTCCGGGTATGGCAGCTGTACCTCCCTTGGCGATGGGAAAGAATGTGTCTAATATTCGCTGCCCGGTTATAAGAGGTATGTCTGGAGCTTGCTTCTCCTGGTATGGTCTTCCAACCCTGACTGGCCACTTCTGGAGCATTGCCAGCTCTTTATCGCCTTCAGATGTTTTTAAAACAGCGATTATATCTTCGACTGTATATTCTCCTTTGGCTACTATAGATTTGATTTCGCCTTTGACTTTGGGGGGTACCATTATCTTGTGCAGGATAACATCTGTCTCTTGGACTTCTCCCAGGACGTCTCCACCTTGAACTTTGTCTCCGATCTTTGCAGTGGGTGTGAATGTCCATTTAGTCTCTCTTGAAATAGGGGGGATCGTCAATCCCCGGATGATGAAATCCCCTGCCTCTTTTTTGATCATCTCGAGGGGTCTCTGGATCCCATCGTAGATCATCCTGAGTATACCTGGTGCTAATTCGACGGAAAGCGGTGCTCCTGTCCCGATAACCTTCTCACCTGGGCTTATGCCTGCGGTTTCCTCGTAGACCTGAATTATCGCTTTATCTTCCTCTAGCTCGATTATCTCACCTATAAGTTCTTCTTTACCTACCCTTACCACTTCGTACATCTGGGCGCCTTTCATATTTTTAGCTGTGATAACAGGTCCTGCGATCTTAAATATTGCACCTTCTGTCAACTTCATTCACCTCTGATAATCATTCGTATTTTATCTCGATACCCACTGCCTGCTTGACCAATTTTCTGATGAGGTCTTCTTTGTCTGGCAGGGGGCCTTTTGAGTCTGGTA
>JAZFTJ010000135.1:0-5919 GCA_036446635.1 Hydrothermarchaeales archaeon (SeqCode)
CTTGTTAAACTAGGCTTTTCGTATGTTTATGCAGAATATGCTGCCACCATCAGGGTTGTCTTCGACCCATATCTTCCCATTGTGAAGTTCAACTATCCTCCTGGAGATAGCAAGTCCCAGACCTGTCCCTTTCACTCCGCCCTTGTTTACTCTCTCAAAATGACGGAAGACTGCCTCTTTGAATTCGTCAAATGCCGCCTCCTCTGTTGCCTTGTAGGTTTGGTTCCCCACAACCAGGATGACATAGACTAATAAGACTGTAATTATATTGGTTATCCAAGGCCTCCTAAGACCTATAGGGTCTTCTTTTAATTTCATAGCTCCGTCACTTTTCCTCTAAACATCCTCTGGTTCTGGAAAGTTACCAAATTATGTCCACAGGATATATTAAACATTCTTTCTATTTAATTCTACAACCCTAAATGGTGTGGACAAGCACCGTTCTTGCGAAGCTTATGGAGAGATATGTTTCTGTTAATGCGGAGTAGATCAACAAGAGTATTATCAATTTTATCCTCCCCCGTGGGAGCGTTCTTCTCTCATCTGGGCTGTATTCGCGGGGTATAGTGTATGCCAAAATTATCGCTGAGAGCTCGGTGACTCCATGAGGTATCAGGTAAACCAGAAAGAAGAGGAAAAGTCCAATGTTTTTGAGTGGAGGGGCTATCAACCCCAGGCTTACAAAACCTATGACAAACATCAAAAGCCTTGGTAAAGTGTCGATGTAAAGCTTGGGCGCGTTGTCATATCTTAATCCAAGCTCTGGAAAGCCTATTATCACAGCGCATGATATCATGTTTATGATGAGGATGGAGAACGCCTTTTTAAACCCGAGTTTTTCAATGATGCTTACCTTGGTCTCGATCAGAGTATAGCTTGCGTGAGTCACGCTATGTGCCACTGTCGGGGCGGCGGTATAAAGCAAGGTTTGAATAGCGATCCCCAAAATAGCTCCCAAGAGTAGGAAGAATGCGCCTTCAGCAAAAAGTCTCTTTGAGGGAAACGTTGACATTTAACCATCCTCTCTTCTTAAAAACCTATGATAAACAGGCTCTTTAACATTTCTTGAGTTTGTTAAATAGAAGGGGCAATGGTAAATACAGACTCGGTGGAGAAATGAATATCTTAGCAGTAATTGGGGCGGGAAGAAAAAACGGTAAGACCACTACGGTAGAATCCCTGGTAAGAGAACTTACTTCCAGGGGCTACAGCGTAGGCACGATAAAACAGATCCACGAGGTAGACTTTTCCGTGGACAAAGAAGGTAAGGATACATGGAGACACGCCAAGGCCGGTGCTAAGATGGTTGTCTCCGCAGCCCCCAGGGAGGTCTGCGCTATAAAGAAGATCGAAGAAGGCACCAGATTCAAAGAGGCTATGCGCCTGCTGGAGGGTCAGTCCTTGGATTACATCATCGTCGAGGGAGACCCGAAGATAACGATGCCCAGGATACTCGCTGTTCGCACAAAGGAGAACGCTGAGAGGCTTCTTAAAGAACAGGAGCATATCATATGTATCTCCTCACTCTCACCTGAAAAGGTGGAAAGCGACAGCATCAAAAAGCAGGTTATAAACCCAGAGGAGAATATCGGTGAAATAGCAGATCTTGTGGAGAAGGTCTTCGAGCGCCTTGTACCCATCGCCGGAGGCTGATCATGTCTGCAAAAAATATTTATTAATAAATGCTTACTAGCACTATCACTTTGGGCCCGTGGTCTAGGGGTTATGACGCCACGCTTACAACGTGGAGATCGGCGGTTCGAATCTGCCCGGGCCCACTCTCGGATTTTAAACTTCGTGGGGATTGGAAAAGAAGCTGTTCGAGTTAATTTAATATGAAAAAATAATAAAAAAAAGAGGGTGTGGGGCTTTTGTGCCCCAAGATGTTTCTATAATATCTTTTTTCTGCTCAGCGTCTATTACATCATTCCGCCCATGTCTGGAGGCATTCCGCCTGGAGGCATTCCGCCTGGAGCGCCGCCTCCGCCACCAAGTGATGATGCGGCGATAACGTCGTCTATCCGAAGAATCATCACTGCAACCTCGCTTGCAGAGATGATGGCCTGTGTCTTGACCTTCAAGGGCTCTATGATGCCCTCTTTGAACATGTCCTTTGCCTTTCCGTCGAAGACGTCTATTCCGATCTTTGAGCCTCTCTTCTCGTTCTGTGACCTGAGGTCTACAAGCACATCGATGGGGTCTAGTCCCGCGTTCTCTGCAAGTGTCCTCGGTATCACCTCAAGTGCTGATGCGAAGGCCTCTATGGCGAGTTGTTCTCTTCCGCCCACGGTTTTCGCGTAGTTTCTAAGCTCCTTTGAGACCTCTATATCAGTGGCCCCGCCGCCTGCCACGACTTTCTTGTCTTCCACAGCGGATTTCGTTACGCCCAGTGCGTCGTCTAGAGCGCGCTCAACCTCGTTTACTATGTGCTCTGTCCCACCTCTTATAAGGATGCTGACAGACTTCGGATGCTTGCACTCCCGTACATAAGTCATCTCGTCTCCGCCGATCTTAACCTCTTCTACAACACCTGCATTGCCCAGGTCGTCCGCGTTTAAGTCATCAAGGGTAGTTATTATCGTTGCGCCTGTTGCTCTGGAGAGCTTCTCCATGTCGCTCTTCTTAACCCTTCTTATCGCGAATATGTTGTCTTTGGCAAGGAAGTGCTGAGCAAGGTCGTCAATGCCTTTCTGGGCGAAGAGCACGTTTGCGCCGGAGGCTTTTACCTTCTCCACCATCTTCTTTATCAGCCTTTCCTCTTCTTCTACAAAGGCCATCAGCTGCTGCGGATCTGTTATCTGGATCTTCGCGTCTGTCTCTGTCTTCTTTGCCTCTATCGCGCTGTCTATGAGGGCGATCTTCGCGTTTTTTACTGTCTTTGGCATGGAAGTGTGTACTCTTTCTTTGTCTATTATAATGCCTGTTATCAGCTCTGTATCCTCTATGCCGCCACCTTCTTTTTTCTCTGTTTTGATGTCATCCAAGTCCACTGTGATCTTTCCATCCTCTTCCTCGGCAACCGCGTTTATTGCCTTGACTACAATGCTTGCCAGCTTGTCCTTTGCCTTCTCAGCCCCTTTGCCTGTCATTGCGGTCATGGTTACTTTCTTCAGTATCTCTTCGTCCTCGACCCTAAGATCAATGGCTATGTTGTTTAATATCTCCACCGCCTTGTCTGCGGCTGCCCTGTATCCCTGGGCCACCACGGTTGGATGTATCTCCTGGTCTATCAGGTCCTCGGCCTTCTTGAGGAGCTCTCCTGCTATCACGACGGCGGTGGTTGTTCCGTCTCCAACCTCCTCGTCCTGGGTCTTCGCGACCTCTACCATCATCTTGGCCGCCGGGTGCTCAATATCCATCTCTTTTAGGATGGTGACGCCGTCGTTTGTTACAACGATGTCTCCGAGTGTGTCTACTAGCATCTTGTCCATGCCTCTTGGTCCCAGTGTTGATTTGACCGACTGAGCAATCACCTTAGCTGCTAGGATATTCATCCTCTGAGCATCCCTTCCTCTTGTCCTCTCCGAACCTTCTTTCAATATCAATATAGGCTGTCCGCTTAGTTGTGACATACTAAAATACACCTCCAAAATATTGGTTAATAAAATTTAAGTGAAGCAACTATGATTAAAAAGTTCTATATAAAGTTTGTCCTAGATTTTCTGTTAAATCTGCGTCACTTTTTCAAAGAGTGTTAAATAGTCGTCACCTAGAACTATAATGTGTGTGCCTCTAAAACAAGCTGTCAAAAAACAACTTTAATCCAAGCTCTCTGTTTTTGTCTTCACCCATTTCCATTGCTTTTTACTCCAGCGTTTGATTAATCCTTCTTTCTCCATTTCAAGAAAAACTCGACCTACTAAGCGAGGTTCTAGGTTTAATTGTCTTCCAACTCTTTTTGTTGTAAAAAATTTCCTAGCTTTGACAGTGTCTATTATCTGTTGTTTTATTTTTTCATCAACCACAAAATCAAACCCAATATATTTTCACCCTTGTGCCTCCACTTGTTATCCTCTCAAGGTGGTGTTATTTAAAATTATTGAAATTGGGCTCTGTAAAATCTACTGTTGAAATCAAAAGAGTGTTAAATGGGGTGTTGAAGATATTGGTTTGAGTCTAATCAGTGGTTAATCTTTTAATTTTCTAAATAACATTAACTTTTTTTAACCTTTTTTTTAACCAATCTATATCTCTAGGTTAATTAGAATTAAAGCCTAGAACTTAGTTCGAAAAGGGGATGATGGAACTGCAAGGAGAAGAGAGCGGGTTTGATAAAGAGATAGAGATTTTACACTCTAAACTTTCTGAAAACCCTATTTGTATAGTATGTAGGAAAGGAATTGACTGCCACACAAACGGATGCGATATATGTTCAGACCCTTGTATTGAGATATTAATTAAAATAGTGGAATTAGGGATGCATGGATATCTCTACATCCACGACTCAGGTAATTGTCTAGAGGAGTTGAAACAACAGCATTTAAAACCAATATCATCATCCGGCGGTGTTTAAGTTGCTACTAAAGGAAGAAAAACCTAAAGACAAATCTAGCAAAGAGGGTGTTAAAGAGTTGAAAAAATGGCTGGATGGTGAAGATATAGAAAAAAGGTTAAAAAAACAAAAAGAGCGCATCCAAAAATTTGAAAAAGATTTAAGAAGAGATTCTTAGTTTAAAATCTAGTTCTCCAGTATGCTTATACTGCCTTTTCTTAATAGGCGTTTTTGACCTTTTTGCCCTATCTCTCTTCTCTGCATATTTTGAAAAGCCCCCTCAAAGTTGAAACATTTCACCAAGAAAACTCGTCAACAGTCTTTCCAGCACCGTTTTTTAAGATTACCTCATCATGTTCGTTATCAAGGTACAAACCTCCGGTGTCCCCAGTCGGGTTATAAGTAGAGCCGAAGACAGACCAGACCTCCCCAGGACCTATAATTGTCCCATCAGGTATGGTATACGATCCTTCTCCGTCAGTCAATATCCAGCCACTAATGTCGACTTCAGCAGACCCTGTGTTATTTAAGCTTATCTTTTCATCATCCGGCTCCGTTCCAGGAGGATCGTAAATAACCTCGGAGATCTCTACTGAGACATTTGCTGGTGGAGGTGTTGTGGTGGGCGGAGTAGTAGTTGGAGCAGGAGTCGTTGTGGGGGGAGCAGTAGTTGTAGGCTCGGGCGTTTCTTCAGGCTCGGATGCCTCCTCAGCCTCAGAACTAACAGCATCCTTATTCTCCTCATGTGACTTTTTGGTCTGATATCGGTCTGAACCTGCAATAACCCTTACGACTTGCCCCTTGGCCCAGACATTGGTCTTGACGTACATTTTGCGATTACCCTGGGTCCAGATGTATTTCATCTCTTGGGGCGTGAGTATCCATTTGACAATATCTCCCACACCTTCGTAAGCCTCATGACCTCCTAGGATTACGATAAATTTTTCCTCTTTATATTGTTCAAAATCACCGGCTGTAGAATGAATAACTTTGATGCCCCTGTTTCCTAAGAATCCGAAGAAGTCGGAGGCAAGCTCAAAATCGATCGAATTCGCAAGCACCACTATCCTAGGCTTAGCACCTGCTACAAAACCTACCCCCAATAAAAGGAGCAAACATACCAATAATACCCTCGACTTGTTCATTTCTCCCACACATATCCTTCCCCTAAGTAATATTTAAAACCTTTGAAACCCGATAAAAACAACCAAGGAGAAATAAAACATGCAACTTAAAATCACAGACGAACTAAAAAAGAAATACCCTGACATGAAAGTTTTAATAAGAGTAATTGAAGCTGTGGAGATTAAAAGGGAAGACGAAAAGCTTGAAAATTTTAAAAACAAGATAACAAAAGAGATCAAAGAAGGATACGACATAGAATCTTTAAAAGACGACCAAACCGTCAGGCGCTATAGGGACTTCTT
>JAZFTJ010000136.1:0-6363 GCA_036446635.1 Hydrothermarchaeales archaeon (SeqCode)
AATTGTTCAAAGCCCTGTTTTGTGTATCTAAGCTTTAGATGTCTAAACAGAAGATATGCAAAAGGCACAGCAATTATAAAGCCCAGTGAAGACCCTGTTATCGCGCCAACAGTCTTCCAACCAAGAAAGACGAGAACAAAAGCCAGGACAAGCCTTAATGCCTGTTCAAATATCAGTACAACGCTCATGTACTCTATCTTTTTAAAGCCCTGAAATATCCCTGTGTAGACAGATATCCACATCCCAAAAGGAAGAGCAATTGCTGAGATCTGGAGAGGCAATATAACAGCTGGGTCGTGGAACAGATATAATCCAACAGGTCTTGCCAAGATAAACAAGACCATACCCAGAATCGCGCCTATAATAGGGAAATAAAACAATGAAGATGATATAACGAAATTCAGATTTTCTTCATCCCCTACTGCATCGTATTCAGCCACAAATTTGGCGATGCCCGGGGCAATCCCAGAAGAGGTAAGGATCATGATCATATATTGTAGAGGTAGAGCAAGATTTAACACACCATATTCATATGGTGTAAGCATCCGGCCCATTAGCACTCGGTAGGTGTATCCTAAAAGCCTAACTATGGTGTTGCTAACCGCAAGTATCAAGCTGCCCGCTATAATCTTTCTCATCAGCTCACCAGGCTCTGATCTCTATCCATTGTCTTAAAAGATTTTAGTAAAAAATCTTTCAAATTTTTTCGTCATCTTTAAGTATGTGGTAGAAAGGATTAAATATTGGATATGTCTATGAAGTTTTTGGGAAAAGTTGAAAGGAGGAAGCTATTAAATGAAAGAAGATAAGGTATATACTATACTTAAGGGGTTGTGGGAGCAGAACATAAAACCACATATGGCTTTTTTGATATTGAATATGCACACAGACATGGAGTTCCACAGGGGAAAGTCGCTTGTGGATAAAGGCTATGATGTGACAGAGGTCTACGATACTATAGAGATACTCGTTGCTAAAGGCGATTTGACCCGATTCGGCAAAAAGACGAAGATAACGCCTAAAGGTCTTAAGGTCTTAAAGTTTGTTGACGAAGTCGTTGGGATCGCGGATAAGATGATACTCCGCTGATTCTATATTTTTTTATGTTTAAATGTTTTAAAATAAGTGTTGCTTGAGCGCATCCCCCGCCTCGGACAGTATGTGGGAAAAGTGGGAGGGAGCTATTAAAACATTGCTGATCGAGGTTTCGGGTGCGCTAAGCAACTGTAACTTTTTTTATTTCCCACTTTCACTTCTTTTATTATTTTTTCATATATATAAAACTTTCTTCTATTATTTACTTACTAAAAATTTAGTAATACTAGAATAATTATTTCATTTTATTAAAATATAAATTAGGTTTATCCAAAAAAAAGATTAAATATTTTAAAATATAGAGAAATGAAGTCGTGTATTACTAAATAATATCTCTTCAAACAACCGCGGAAAGAGTTAAATAGGAGCTATCCAACAGTCATGATGATTTTCTTATGACCCTTGTAATGAAATTCGGCGGGACTTCAATAAGTGAAAGTGACAGAATAGAAAATGTAGTCGAGATAGTAAAAAAATATAGGAACCAAAATGAGATCATTGTCGTAGTCTCAGCAATGAGCACTGTCACTGATAGACTTATCGATATCGCCAATAGGACTGCAAGAAACGAGGTATCAGAGGAAGACATAAAAAACACTATCGGAGAGATAAAAGAGAGACATAGACGGATAGCAAAAGATGTTATAAGAAAAGACGATTTAGATCTCGCCCTAATTGAAATTGGCAAACTAGGTAAAGAGCTGGAGAGGGCGTTAACTGGCATACTCTATGTGGGGGAACTGACACCAAGATCACTGGACTATATCATGTCCTTTGGCGAAAGGCTTTCAGCGACGATCATATCTGGCGCGCTCACTAAAGCAGGTTTAAAGTCAAAATGGTTTACAGGTTTTGAAGCCGGGATAACAACCAGCTCTGACTTCGGTAAAGCAACACCTCTCTGGGATGTGACAAACAAAAAAATTATAGAAGTATTGCCCCCTCTGCTGGAGAAACATGTTCCAGTTGTCACAGGATTTATTGCGGGGGATGCCAAAGGTCGGATAACCTCGTTGGGAAGGGGTGGCTCAGATTACACCGCTGCAATCATTGGTTCCGCACTAAATGCAGATGAGATCTGGATCTGGACAGATGTAGACGGAGTGATGACAACAGATCCTAAGATTGTCAATGACGCAAAGGTCATACCCATCATCTCCTATACCGAAGCCATTGAGCTTGCATTTTTCGGGGCCAAAGTACTTCATCCAAAGACCCTTGAACCGGCACTGGAAAAAGGCGTTCCTGTTAGAGTTAAGAATACGTTCAGTCCTGAGGGCCAGGGCACTTTGATAGTTAAAGAACAAGAGAAATCAGACCAGATAGTCAAAGCAGTGAGTGTGATGAGCGACGTTGCATTGGTTAATGTCTCTGGCAGTGGAATGATCGGCGTCCCTGGGATCGCTGGGAGGATATTCGGTTCGTTAGGAAGGGCCGATATCAACATATTTATGATCTCTCAGGCTTCATCAGAGATGAATATCTCTATAGTGATTGGAAAATCGGATTCTGAGGCAGCTTCAAAAGCGATCGAAGAGGAATTTGGAAGTGAAAACCTAGTTAAGTCCTTAAATCTTGAAAAAAATGTTTCGATCATCGCTGTGATCGGTGCAGGGATGCGGGGGACTAAAGGGGTTGCGGCTAGGATATTCACTGCTGCAGCCAAAGCAGACGTGAATGTGCTTATGATCGCTCAGGGTTCTTCTGAGGTCAACGTATCTTTTGTTGTCTCCAGTAAAGATGCTAAAAAGGCGGCAAAGGCTTTGCATGATGAATTTGCACTGGCAGAAGTTTAGCTGAGGATGTGTCCATACGTAGACTTTCTCACCGGTATGGATTGTGATGCCTTTGTTGCCTAGGTTCGGTTGTCATCAGGCATATGCCACCACCCCATTTTCTTCGTATGTCTACTGTGCCGCTATACAAAAATTGTGTGCAAAGGATTGTTTTGCGTGTTCCCGCCCCCTCCTGTGACTAGGGCTGACGTATTTTCTGCAAAACCGCTTTTGAGTAATTTATCCCTCAAAGGAACGACTAAAAAAATATTTTAGAGTCTCGCAGAACTCAAGTCAGATTTTGTTGTTTGTCAGATACAATTTAAATATTAGAAAGCCAAATTAAAAGAAGCAAGATGGATTTAATCAGTTGACTAATGGTGGAATGATGGAATATACGTTTGGGATCGAAGGCTTGGATGCGGCGATAGGACCTATTCCCCCTGGCACTAATATTATGCTGATCGGTCCTCCAATGATAGGTAAGAGTTTTTTGAGCAGAACCTTCATGTTCAATGGATTAAAGGACAATGAGGCAGGTATTTATGTCTCCACCAAGGAGACCGGGATAAAGATCCAAGAATGGTATGAGAAGAGTGGCATGAATTTGTCAGAGTTTGAAGACCGCTATGGCATAGTTGATTGCTTGTCTAAGACACTGAGGATGGATGTGGGAGAAACGCCCAAAAACGTTGTTGAGGTTGCAAGTGCGGTTGATATGACCGGCATCTCCATAGGCGTTAATCAATTCCTAGATGATTTCTGGCGCACAAAGCAGATAAAAAAGGTCAGGGTCGTCGTGGAGTCCTTATCTAATCTGTTGATGTACTCCAATCTCCAAACGGTTTTCAGGTTCCTTCATGTGTTTACAGCGAGATTAAAGGCGATGGATGCTGTCGGGGTTTATACTGTGGAAGAAGGGATGCACGACCCAGCCACGATAACCACCCTCAAGCAGCTCGTCCAAGGCATCATTGAGATGAAAGAGGAGAATAATGAAAAATGTTTGAAGGTTACAGGTCTTACACCAGCACCCACTGATTGGTGCGGATATCAAATTGATGCCAACAAAATTGACGTAAGCCCACCAGTAACAAAATATAAACAAACTTTCTATTAGGGAGGAAATATAATGATCGAGACTGGTATACCGAAACTGGATGACTTCCTACAGGGCGGAATCCCGGAGGGGAAGACAATATGCTATTACATACAACCCGGTGTTGAAGGGGATGTCTTCGGAATGCAAACCCTTATAAATAATCTTGAACGGGGTGGCAGGGGCATATTCATCACGTCCACGATGGATCCCCAGATAATCCGAGAATATTTTAAGGAGTATGGATGGGAGTTGGAAAAATATGGGGATAGATTTGAGATATTGGATGCCTATTCTGGATTGATGGGAATCAAGTCAAATGAAAAATATGTGGTGGAGGATCCTAGTAATATTGAAAGCTTTGATAAAACAATAAGACAGGTGCTGAAGGATTTCTCAGGTGGTGGGGTCGTATTCGGCTCTCTTTCTGCGATCATGGATATCTGTGGGGAGGAAAAAACTCTAGAGTATATTGAGCAGTGGAACAGACAAGTTCTACTGAATGATGTGGTTGGGATATACAACTTCACTGCTTGGCCGTATTCTGAAGAGGTTATAAAGAAGGTAAAAGAGGAGCTCTTTAACGCAGTGATTCAGGTCGGTGGTATTGGAGAGAGAGTCATCTTCGGCCAGTATTATGGGGTTATAAAGACAGACTGGAGCGACGCCGAGGGTAGGTGCGTTCTCTTCAGGCTGGTGAAACCAGGAGGAATACGGGCGTTTATTCCCAAACTGCTTGTCACAGGGCCATTCAATGCGGGTAAATCCACTTTTGTTCATGAGTTATCCACCCGATCGGTGTCGGTTGACAGGCTTGGAACAACTGTGGCGATGGATCACGGGCACGTAGACCACAAGGGTTTTTCTGTGGATATCTTCGGAACGCCTGGTCAGGAGCGGTTTGATCCGATTATCAAGCTCTTGGGTAAGGAGGCTTTGGGCCTGTTTTTGATAATTGATTCTACCGTTCCTCAGGAGTTCGCTCGGGCAAAGAAGATGCTTGAGCTAACGAAAGGCTATGGTCTGCCTTTTATAGTTGTTGCAAATAAACAGGATATAAAAGGTGCTTTGTCGATAGATGAGATAAAGAAGAAGATGAATGTTGGAGAGAAGGTTATTATAATGCCCGCTGTAGCAACTGAGAAAAAAGGTATTTTAGAGGCGTTTGAAAGGATGATAGATATGGTTACGGAGGCTGATTAAATATGTCTATTAAAGAAGATTTGGAAGCGGTTCTTGCACAGCTTAAGAGAACTGGTGATGTGGAGGCCAGTGCTGTGGTTTCTCGTGATGGATTGTTGATGGCCTCAGATATCCCTGCGGGCATTTATGCTGAGACGTTTGCTGCTATGGCTGCTACGATGCTCGGGGCAGCGGAGACTGCTGTAGCTGAGTTAAAGAAGGGTATTCCTGATAGGCTTATTGTTGAGTCAAAAGAGGGAAAAGTGATAGCTACTGGGGCGGGTCCTAAGGCATTATTGGTTGTGATGACACCTCCAGAGGCTGGCTTGGGACTGATCCTTGTTGAGATGAGTAAGGCTAGTGACAAGTTAAAGGTGTTGTTATGATAAAGGAGGAATTTTAAGAGGGGTTTGTTATGAGTAGTGCAGTATATGTATTTGGGATAGTGAATTTAGTTCTATTAGTGGTCATTGTAACTTTGGGGGGTGCAATATTTTTTAAATTCAGGAAAAAAGACGCAGAGCTTTTGAAGGCTAGGATGTTTCTGGGTAAAACTATTGGGAATATGTGGATATATTCGACCATCGCCGGGGGGGCTTTCGTGTTACACCAGGTCTTGTGGGCACTTGAGCAGTTTCTTAATGTGGATACCGGTGTCTTTTTAGAGATCTCTTGGACTTTGTTTATCCTTAGCTTCACGTATTTGACATATGTGTGGTTTAAGATTATAGATAGGAGTATAAGAAAATAAGAATATCAGTTGGAGGTATAAAATGGCCGATTTTACGTATGTTGTAAATGTCATAAACAGTTTGCTTGTACTGCTGTTTTTGTTCTTTGGATTAGATATAGCCTTCATATTCAACAAAATAGATTACAACCTTCTTAAGGCAAGACTCTTTCTTGGAAAAAAAGTCCTAAGAAACATGTGGATATATTCGAGCATTGCAGGCGGGGCTTTCGTGTTACACCAGGTCTTGTGGGCACTTGAGGTGTTTCAAAAATCTAATACCCGCCCATTTCTAGAGTTAACATTGACTCTTTTTACACTGAGCTTTCTTCTTTTAACCTACGAATGGTATCTGCTTATAAAAGCGAGCGTGAAACGAGGATAAGACTAGCAGATGGTTATGGGTGAATAGATATCCCCTATTGTTTCCCCTTTCTTTCAAAAAGTGAGGCTTGAAGTGCATGATATTTTAGCATGCCTTC
>JAZFTJ010000137.1:0-7372 GCA_036446635.1 Hydrothermarchaeales archaeon (SeqCode)
TATGTCCCAAGACGAGACCCAAGAGAGGCAAAGTTATTCCCCCGCATAGCTATCGCCCCAGGAATCAGCACTATAAGAGCAGGAAGAAGGACAAGCCGTGACGTAGACACCCCCATAATCGTGCCTGTTATCAGATTCCCAATGGTTACAAGAAATAGCGCAAAGAAAGACTCCTTAAAATCCCGAAGTATCGATGCAGCCGGCCCACCTTCTATGCCTAAGAGTGATAATGTCTTCTCTCCTAACTCTTTGATCATCATGGGCTACACCTTCGTCAGTCATTCCAAATCTACCCGTTTCCCTCTTCTTTGCCTCTTAATACCATATATATTTTTACAAAACACCGGGGGCTATCTTTAGTACTCGATTTTTAAAAAAAAATAATGAGATCGTTCAGATGCCACAGAATAACTGTTAAAACCCAAAATGACAAAAACTATCAAATGCGAAGAATAATCCAGACATTTTTTTACTAAACCCGACACAAAAAAAAGTGGTAAACTTTATTAAGACGCAATACAAAACAAAAACAAGAGGAATAAGGAATTGCCAGACAATCTCAAAGACATACTTGTGGAGATGAAGGACGTCTCCGAGTTGATGGTTGACCTCGCGTATTCTACCGTTATTTTAGACAATATCGAGATAGCATCAGAGGTAAACAAGCTCGAGGAGAGGATGAACAAGCTCAACTACGAAATACGAATGCTTGCCATGGTAGCTGCAAGAGACAGAGCCGACGCAGAACAACTGAGCGGCATCTTACAGATAGCCTCAGCAGCCGAGAACATATCAAACGCAGCAAGAGGCATAGCCGACGTGGTCATAAGAGACATAGACCTCCACCCTATCATAAAAGAGGTTATGGAAGAAGCCGAAGAGAAGATCACAACAGTAGAAGTCTTAGAAGACTCAATACTTGTAGACCACACCCTCGGAGAATCAAAACCATCAACCAACCTCGGAATGGACATCATAGCCATAAGAAGAAAGAAGAGATGGATCTACGGCCCAGACAAACACTCAGTTGTCAAAGCCGGTGACACCCTCATCGCCAGAGGACGAGAAGCAGGAATAGAGCTATTGGAAAAAGTTGCAAGCGGAGAAAAACGCTGGCTCTACAGCCACGACGAACCTCCACCCAACGAAGCCTAACCAACCCCCCCCCAAATAGAGTATCACTTCTTTGTTTTAGAACCTGCCTTAGTAACCCTTGCCTTAGCAGCCCTTCTTGCCTTACTACGCTTTTTAACTGACCGCCTGGCAAGGATCGCGAATAAAGACAATACAAGGCCCACTATAATCCAAATAGCAAAAGTCGCCAAGTCCATAAAGCCCAGGATAAACCTACTGATTGCATCTGTAATCAAATAAAAAGCACCGACAAAAACACCAGTGACCATATATCTTCCGACCCTACGACCCTCCATAAGGGCGTCAATACTCTTACCGACCAAAGCAACAAAAGCCGCGAACATCAACAGATTAATCGACCCCGAGATGAATAGGGGGACAGCAGAAAGAGCCGTGGCATAAGCACCGGTGCGAAGCTTATCATATCCACTGATAATGCCCACAACACCGATTAAAACAGCAACAACATAGGTATAGAAGCTAATTTTTCCAGTTATAAAGGAAGACTTGAGATCGTCATAGAGTTTCTCAACCTGACCTTCAAGACCAAATCCTTTGATCAACAAGAAAACACCCATCACCCCCACTATCAAACGCCAACCATGCTGACCCAGAAGCATATACAAGACAAAAGCTATCCCCGGCATACCCAACAGCAGCCTCGAAAGCTTCGGATCATTAGCAATATCCTTAAGGAAATCCAGGAGAATATAATAAGTACTCTCAAGCCTCGCAGCCTGCTTAACCACAACCCGCTTTAAAGCAATAACATTAGTCTTTGACTCTATTATGGGCAGAATATATTCATCTTCAGCCCCGTCTGTGACTATAACAGTGCCATCCACCTCGTGTTTACTTAAGACCTCTTCCAACTGTCTGGACAATTCAAGATCCGATTCCACGCCCAGATACTCACTCCCGGTCAAAGCAACGACCACCGCAAGCCTCCCCTCCTTCTCGAATTTCTTCCCAAGTCTTACAGTCTCAAACAAAGCGTTGGTATCTGATTCAGTAGGATCCTCCAGACCAAGCCTAGTAGCAACATCCAAAAGATTATCTATGCCATAAATTGGCCCTTTCTCCCCTATCTTTCTCTCAATATCCGCATCCCTATCAATGCAGAGAACAAGTATCTTTTTGTAATCCAATCTCCTTGCCCCTATACTAGATTAAACCTCTGAAGAAGATAAAGATCGTCGGTGCCCAACTTCTTCCCATTCTTAAACCTATCATAAACATCCTCAGCTTTCTTCTTCATATCAGCCTCAACCTCCTTGAGTTCTTTAACCCTCACCGTCGTCCTGGCCGTCTTTATCTTTTTCTCCCTCTCCTTTATCTTTTTCTCCCTCTCCTTTATCGTCGCATTAAAAGTATTCACAATCTCTGTTAACCCATTCAACTTCGAAACCAGCTCGTTCCGCTCCGTGTTCAGGACATCCATCTTCCCCTCCAACGCCCGAATATTATTCACAGCCCCAACAAACTTCTCGTGCTGCTCCTGCGACTTCTCAGACAACTCAAGAATCTTCTTATGGATCTTCTCAGACTTTGCCTTTGCAGCATCGATCTTCTTTGAGATCCCCGCAATCTCCTCAAATTCTTTCATCTGCTCTTTTAGATCCTCAAGCCTTTTGACAAGTTCATCCTCTTTCTCAGCCTTAAGAACAGTCGTCTGCTGTCTCCACTCCAGTTGCTCAATCTCCCTCTCCAACTTCCGGAAGTCATTCCTCGGGACATCCCCTTTGATTTTATTATACTCTACGAAGAACTCTTTTATCTTCTGATTGACGCCGGTCCTCTCTTTTTTCTTTTCCTTAACCTGTGCGTTCAGCCTATCCCTGGCTTTCTTATATCTCTCCGCATCAAAGTTATGCTTCCTTATCGAATTTATCAAGCCCCCCTTCGTGTCCCCAATCTTCTGCATAGCACGACGCAGTTCAAAAATCTGGGACGTGGCCTTTTTAAACTCATTTTCCATCGCAATCTGCTTGGTCTTGGACTCTGCCATCGATATCTTCTTCCTCTAAACGCTGTCAAAACTTAATAATATATCTAAAACCCTTCACCAAAAAAAATTTGTTGTAATCTTCCTGTTCAAAACTCTTTATAGCTATATGCTTTGCCCCGGTCAAACGAGTACATCACCTTGTCGAAATCCTTCTTCAGTTCCGCTACATCCTTTTTAACGCTTTCTTTATCATCCGCATCTATTACTGCCCGCTTGATAAGTTCAGCAACATCCTCCATATCCTTCTCTTTCATACCAAGCCTGGTTAGTTCCTGAGTCCCTATCCGTATGCCAGAAGGATCTATCGAACTGTCTATATTATCCCACGGCATCAGATTCTTGTTAAGAATTATGTTCGCCTTCTCCATATCCTTGGCAACCTTCGTCCCTCGACCAAACTCAGAAACCTCCACAACAAGCTGATGAGACTCAGTGAACCCTTTATGCTCACACGAAACATTGAAACCTCTCTCATACATATATTGGCCCAATGCCTTGGAATTTCTAACTATCTGCCTCGCATAATCCTCGCCAAACTCAAGCATCTCAGCAAGAGCCACTGCAAAGCCAGCCATATGATGCATATGGTGATTGGAGACAACGCCAGGGAATACAGCGTTATTAACCTTCTTAGCCAACTCCTCCTTGCACATGATCAGACCACCCTGCGGCCCAGGGAAGGTTTTGTGTCGTGAGCTTGTAATTATATCAACGCCCTCTTCAAAGGGTTGCTGAAACTGTTTGCCAGCAATCAACCCCAGGACATGAGCAGCATCATAAGCCACCTTAGCACCCACCTCATCTGCAACTTCTTTCAGTTCTTTTACTGGATGGGGAAATAGAAATACAGATCCCCCGAAGAGCAAGAACTTCGGCTTTACCTCCCTCACCTTTGCTATACTTTTATCGACATCGATATTCATCTCCTCAGTGTCAAAGACGTAATTCTTAATCCTAAGACCCACAACGCCAGCCGCGCTCACTTTGGCATGGCTTATGTGCCCACCATGAGGTACCTGCAAGGCCATCATGGTATCACCCACTTTTGCTAGAGCAGAGAATGTGGCAAGATTTGCAACAACCCCTGAGGTTGGCTGGACATTAACATACTCTGCATTGAACAACTTCTTTGTAAGAGCTATCGCCAGGTTCTCAACCTCGTCTATGTACTTGCAACCCTCATAGAGCCGGTTGCCCGGAAGACCTTCAGCATATCTATGGCCAAAATCTGAAGCAGTGGCCTCCCTCACCAAGTCACTTGTAATGTTTTCACTAGCAATCAGGGGCAAAGAATCCTTCATCCACTTGTGGTGTTCTTTCAATGTCTCTCTAACACTAAATGCCTCTTTTTCATAACTCATTCCAGTTCCTCCGAAGGGATAACCAAAACTTTTAATACCAGTAATATTTATAAAACAAGCCGATTACGCATAAAAACGTTTAGGATGTTTATCTCTATTTTCAATGGAATGGGAGAGTTTTAAATGTATTTAATATTAGGCTGTGGAACGGCAGGATACTTTGTCGCTGACGGGTTAAAAGATCTAAGGGATAAACCCCTACTCGTCGACAAAAACAAAAAAAGGGTTGAAGACCTAAGAGACATGGACTTTGACGTAGTTGAAGGTGATATTACAGACCCAAAAACCCTGAAAAAGGTTAAGCTCTCCGACGCCACCGCAGTCTTGATCCTGACAACAGACCTCGAATTAAACAGAAAAACCGCCAAACTTGTCAGAAGCATAAACAAAAACGTCCCAATAATCGTAAGAGCAGGGCCAAAAAGCACAAAGAACGACTTCAGTGACCTAGACATTGATGTAGTCATCTATCCAACAACTGTTGTAGCCGATTTTGCTGTAAAGAGCGTTTCTGAGATGGAAATTTCACAAAAGTTTAAAAGCATCAAGGAAATCCTGACCGGAATAACCGGCAAGATGGGCATAGTGATACACAACAACCCCGACCCTGACGCCATTGCAGGCGCACTAACATTAAAGAGGATAGCCGAGGGCTATGGAAAGACCGTTGACATCATATATGGCGATGAGATCGGGCACGAAGAAAACAGAGCACTAGTCAATCTCATGGGGATAGAGATGAAAAACGCATCAAGCGTGGGGGATTTTAAAAAATACTCAAAGATAGCCCTTATTGACACCACAATACCCGGAAGCAACAACCCACTGCCAAAGAATATCACCCCCGATATAATAATAGATCATCACCAGATAAATCTCGACGAAGTAAAAGCCAGATACGTTGACATAAGGCCAGACGTAGGAGCCACCTCAACAATCCTAACTGAATACGCAAAATATCTGGAGAAGGATCTTGATAGAGAGCTTGCAACTGCACTATTGTATGGTATAAAGACAGATACACTTGACTTTACAAGAGGCACGACGCCATCAGATTTGAGGGCAGTGGCAACTTTGTATCCTTATGCAGATCATGATTTGATTGCGAAGATCGAGACCCCACCCATGCTTCTTGAAACCCTAGATGTGTTGGGAAAAGCAATAAAAAACAGGAAGGTAGAGGGCAGTTATCTCCTATCAAACGTCGAATTTATCAGGGAACGGGATGTCCTCCCTCAAGCAGCGGATTACCTATTGAACCTTGAAGGAATATCCACAGTTGTAATATACGGCATCGGAAAAAAGGCTATCCACATATCAGCAAGGAACAAGGATGTCAGAATCAACCTTGGCAAACTTATGGAGAAGGCCTTCGGCGACATAGGCCAAGCAGGAGGACACAGTACAGCTGCTGCGGCAAAACTACCCTTAGGGCCGTTTGGAAGCGTTAAAGACAAAAACGCTCTATTATCTTTAGCGGAAGATGCTGTTAATGAGAGATTTCTTGATGCCATCGGCATTAAGAGGAAGAAATAGTTTTTTACCCCCCTCTTTCTCTCAACTGCCTTAAAAATCTAGGAAGTAGTAGATCTAAACTATCCATTCACCGCCCCCCCTTTTTTTCAGATCCTCCTGGAGTTTCCCCCACCACTACTAGAACTTGACTTTCAAGTTTCGAAAAATAAGCATTAAATAGCTTAAACTAATCTATTCATAATTGTCCTGTGGGGATGGAGAAAACGGCACCCTCCAACAACATCCTCTTTTTTTTCTTACACCCACAGGCGCCCTCTCTCTTTCAATTCTAAAATAATCCCAGTAAAGACTGGAAGAACGCTATTGCAAATGCAAGAGTAAGTAGGGCCCAAAAAAAGATGCCCGAGGCTATGATGATTTTTGAGATTAGCCCCCTCTTGGGGAAGAGCCTCACATCAACGTCATTATCTACTCCCATACGAATCAATCCACTTAGTTTATCCTGAGGTTTATAACTTTTTTCTTGAAATGTGAAAACATGACCATAAAAAAGGATAGTCTAGAACTCTGTAAAGTAACAACATTAACCTAGGTCCTTCTCCTTGTATTCCTCCCATCTAATCTTCTTTTGTTTCACAAGCCTTTTGACATTCCTCTGCCGCGTACTAAGGTTGCTCTTCCCTGATTTTATCTCAATAAAAACTATCTCATCTTCGTCAAAAGAGATGCCATCTATAGGAGAGCCTATGAATCTGAAGTTTCCGGGGTCATGTCTTTTTCTAAAGACATTCATCAGGGGTAGGAAGTTCTCCCAGGATTTTCCAAAACGAACCTCGCCTGACTTCATTCTGCTTTTGAGGTCCCTTACGTCCTCTTTAAGAGCCCTTATTCTGCCCTTATAGAATAGGTATTGAAGGACGACAATCAAGCCAGCACCAAATAAGAAGTATAAGAACACTCTCTCCTCGATCATTATCCTGCCTCTAAATCTCGTATTTTTTTCCTTTTTCTACAAGCTGGACATTGGAAAAGACATCTTTAAACATCTTCGGATACTCGGTATGAATGGGAAAGATCCTCTTGGGATCAATCTTTTTTAAAACCTCAAATATCTCGTCTTTCGAGCAGTGACCGGAGGCATGGACTTGATGAAACTCAAGGCCGAAATAGTCCAGCCAGTTGTGCTTTACTTCATCCTCAATGTCATCTTCCTCAAAGGGCTCGCTCATAGAATGGATAAAGACACTGCCGGGGTCTGGCTTTATGTCAATAAGCTCTGTAAAATGGATAAAGTCCAGATGCAGTATCAACTCGGATTGATGCCTGTGAATGTAATCTGAATTGACACACGACTCTAAAAGACGCTCCTCCCAAGAGTCACGTCTCTTCAACT
>JAZFTJ010000138.1:0-3398 GCA_036446635.1 Hydrothermarchaeales archaeon (SeqCode)
AGTAAGATATTTCCTAAACCTTTTATTTCTTACTCTCCCTGTATTTTCTTAACTCTGCTTCCAATTTTTCGTCGTTTGTTGAGAGTATCTCGATGGCTAGAAAGGCAGCGTTTTTTGCATTATCAACGCCGACTGTTGCAACCGGTACGCCAGGTGGCATCTGCGCCATAGATAGGAAAGAGTCAAGACCATCAAGCTTCACATCCTTTGGCAACCCTATCACGGGTTTTGTGGTATACGATGCAATAGCCCCGGGCAAGGCCGCCGAGAGACCGGCAACCCCTATGAATACTTTTGAATTCGAGGACTTAACTATCCCTTTTAGCTTCTCAGGAGTTCTATGGGCACTGGCTACATGAGAGTCAAACGAAACATCAAACTCCGAGAGCACTGACTCCACCTTCTTCACAAGATCTGCGTCTGAATCGCTTCCAGAGATTATTGTAATTCGTGTCATCATGACTTCCTCAGCTTCTTTAATGCCCCCTCTATCCTCTCTATCCCTTTTATTAAATTATCCATTGACGTTGCATATGAGATGCGGATAAATCCTTCGCCGCCCTCACCAAACGCTTTTCCTGGAACCACCGCGACATTTGCTTCAGTGAGTAGATAATCCGTCAGCTTGAAGGAGTCCTTCATATACTTGGAAAAGTTTGGAAATGCGTAGAAAGCGCCTTGAGGTTTTATGCAACTTATATCAGGAATATCGTTTAACATTTTAACAACTGTGTCTCTTCTCTTTTTGAACTCCGTTACCATCTCTTTGATGGACCGTTGGGCGCTTTGTAATGCTGCTACTCCTGCTTTCTGCACAAAGGAGGTTGCATTTGATATGGAATGTGCCTGAAGTTTTGTCATTGCCTTGATGATATCCTCTGGCCCTGCTGCATAGCCTAGGCGCCACCCGGTCATTGAGTATGCCTTTGAAAAGCCGTTTATCGTGATGGTTCGTTCTTTCATATCTTTAAATGATGCAACGCTATGATGTCTTGCTCCATAGGTTAGATGCTCATATATCTCGTCTGATATGGCGATTAGGTTGTTCTCCTTACACAGCTCAGCGATCTCTTTTAGATCATAGGCATTGATTACCGCGCCTGTGGGGTTGTTGGGAGAATTCAGTATTATCGCCTTTGTCTTCTTTGAAATTCCCTTTTTGATTGTTTTAGCTTCCAATTGGAATTTTTTTTCTTCAGTTGTGGGTATGAAGACTGGTTTACCGCCTGCTAGTTGGACCATCGGAACATAGGATACCCACCAGGGCTCTGGTATCAAGACCTCGTCTCCCGGATTGACTATCGCCATTATGGCCTCATAAAGGGCTTGTTTTGCCCCCGGCGTAACGATGATCTGTGTCTCTGGATTATATCTTAGGTTGTTATCCTTGTCTAATTTTTCAGTTATCTCCTCTCTTAGCTCCATTATCCCAGCAGGTGGGGTGTAATAGACAAATCCATCTGCAACCGCCTCGTAGAGTGCGGTCTTGATTTCTCGGGGTGTGTCAAAGTCCGGCTCCCCTGCCCCAAATCCTATAACATCTATGCCTTTGGCTTTCAGCATCTTGGCTTTTGCCGTTATCTCAAGTGTTGCAGAGGATTTGATCCCCTTCAATCTGTCCGAGACCATAAAATCACATACTTTTATATCATTAACCCATATTTAAAGGGTTGTGAAAACATGAAACGCGTGGGCATGGTCGACACTACTTTCGCCAGATATGACATGGCTAAAGACGCCATAGACGAGATTAAAAAGACAACCACAGGTATAAAGATCATAAGGCGCACTGTTCCAGGGATCAAAGACTTAGCTGCAGAGTGCAAGATATTAATGGATGAGGAGAACTGCGATGCATGCATGGCCTTTGGCATGCCCGGCCCAGAAGAAAAGGACAAAGCAAGTGCTCAAGTTGCGTCTCAAGGACTCATGATTGCCCAGCTTTTGACCAATAAACATATCTTAGAGATTTTTGTCCATGAAGATGAATCCACAGATAGAAAAGAGCTAGCAAAGCTGTGTGAGAACAGGTCAAGAGAGCATGCCCAAAATTTAGTCAAGATGCTCTTACATCCAGAAAAGCTGACAAAGAAAGCGGGGACCGGTCAAAGGGAGGGATTCAAGGATAAAGGGCCTCTTAGGATCTGAGTATCGTTCCTGATGCAATGTTAGGTGTAAGTTGACTGCCTAGGACCTTCCAATGTCGAAGTGCGGTAGAAAGATGGGGGCTAACTCTGTGGCGTGTTGCGCGCCTGAAGTACTCGCCAAGGATAGGACATTCATTTGTTGCAAACACCCCAAGATAGAGATCGTTGACGATTATATATTGATCCCATCCCCTGATATAAATGTCTTGATATTCTAATATCAACTCATCCTGATCAAACGCGATCTTTTGGGTTTCTCTATGGCTGGTAGTACCGAAAATCTTATATCACATACATTAATCCTTATTCATGTAAACTAATAGGGGTGTGCGAAAGACGAAGAATACCTTGACATTTACCATGCTGGTGGTAATTCTCCTTCTGACTTTCGGTGTTTCATTTCAGATGAATGCAGGGAGAGTTGATGGGGCCCTAAGGAAACATGACCTGGACATCGCTATAAAACAATTCACGATCATTGATATGGATCGAGAAATATCTAGGTTTAGGGCGATCAGTCTGCAGCTAGGTGGCCTATCCGGTGAGAAAAAAGTTGTGGATTCTCCAAGTGAGAGACTGAACTGTTTAATGTGTCATGATCTGGAGCAGGTAAGAGGCTTCCATTATCCTGAGAGGATTATGCAGATAGAAGAGGCGAAGGGACAGAGACGCAGGATATGCATAAACTGTCATGGTCCTCCAGAGGATTCTATTTCGATACCTGATCCTTCAAAGCCTTATCCTTCAGATGACTCACACCCGCATAGGGTGCATCAGACTAAGCTTGATACAAACGAAATAACATGCGAGACCTGCCATGAATACCAGGGTAAGTATAGATTTCCAAAACCACAGGAAGGGCAGTTACTTGTGTGTGAGCTTTGTCATGCCGACGGAAACTTCATCACAATACACATCGATGGCAAGATATTGGAGGATGCCCAGGTAGATCCGATCTGGATAAAAGAAGGCGGAAAGCATAAGTGTCAGGAATGTCATTGGGGTGATGTGGTGGATATCCATCAAAGAGCCACCACTAACTTGGGAAACTATTGATATATAAGTTTAATATGAAAATTTATTTATACGAGACTATTGAAATATACCGTGGTGTAAAATGGCAAGCGATAAGACCTTGGTGGCAGTGCTTATAATAGGGGTTGTGTTGAGTGCTGGTATTGCCTATCAGTTATCAGGGACACAATATGAGAGCACGATCAAAGAGAAAGAGGCCCAGATTTCAGACTTGAA
>JAZFTJ010000139.1:0-7958 GCA_036446635.1 Hydrothermarchaeales archaeon (SeqCode)
GATTAATTTTGTAAAAAGACTCAGCTCCAAACCCGAACGGATAATCACATGCCATGGTGAAGAATCAAAATGCATAGAACTAGCGTCCACGTTCTACAGGATGCTTAAAATAGAGACAAAGGCCCCTCAAAACCTTGAGGTTTGTAGGGTTAAATGATCCCTCCACAAAATGTTTAATAAGCCAACGTAGATACTCCTACTTGATTTAACCATTGGAGTGACAAATTTGCCAAAGACCTACGCTGAATCCGGTGTGGATATCGATAGAGAGGGAGAGTCCATCAAGAGGCTTGTTTTAAAAATCCAAAAAACACTCTCTTTTCGCAAAGACAAAATCGGAGATGTGATAGGGGACACCGGCCACTTTTCCGGCATAGTTAAGCTGGATGACCAGAAGGCCATGGCAATAAGCACCGATGGTGTGGGGAGCAAGATACTCGTTGCTGAAGCCTTGCAAAAATATGACACCATCGGCATAGACCTCATAGCAATGAATGCCAACGACATCATCTGTGTAGGCGCAGAACCAATTACACTAGTCGATTATATAGCAATGGACCGTCCAGATCCCCAAATCATAGAAGATATAGGGATAGGCTTAGCAAAGGGGGCTGAGTTGGCCGGAGTAAATATTGTAGGAGGAGAACTCGCCTCACTTCCAGAGATTATAAACGGCATAGATCTAGTTGGCACGATAGTCGGAATCGTTGATATTGACAAGATCATAACCGGAAAAGATATAGAACCTGGCAATGTTGTCTTGGCTCTGGAAAGTTCCGGCATACACAGTAATGGCCTCACTCTGGCCAGGAAAGTGTTACTCAATGCTTATGATATAAACGAAAAAGTAATCGGAGATAAATCGTTGGGTGAAGAACTGTTGGAGCCGACAAAGATTTATGTCAAAGAAATTCTGAGCATCATCTCACAGATAAAGGTGAACGGCCTTGCAAACATAACAGGTGGCGGGCTTGGAAATCTCCAGAGACTGACTGAAATGGGTTTTTCCATATACGATCTACCTAATCCTCAAATGATTTTCAAACATATTCAAGAAAAAGGAGAGATATCCGATAAAGAGATGTACAGAACCTTCAATATGGGGATCGGCTTCTGTATGATACTTGCCGAAGATGATGCTGAGGAGGCAATAGATATCTGTAAAGAGCACAAAACCAAGGCACAAAAAATAGGCAAAGTCGTTGAGGAAAAAGGAGTCAATATAAAGGACATGGGGGTTAAGTTAGGCTACGGTTAAGCCGCCCAACTTTATATAACACTTCATTTTTTCTTAACCATGTCTCCTAATGTCAGTCCTTCAGAAAATGATATATGATCCTCAACCTTATTATCACGAATCACTTCAAATAAGGATATATCCAACACTTTTTCCAACTTCTTTGCAAGCTTTTCATCCGGAGGCATGTGCCCAGCCTCAAGCCTATTAATAACCGATGCCTTCTCGTTGATATGTTTCCCCAACTCCTCTTGAGTTAATCCTCTCCTCTCTCTTGCTATTCTGATCCTATCATGATAATCCTCAACAATATCCGTACGAGGTTTTACTAGCCTATACATCGGCCTCTTTTTCTGATATGAAGAATATCTTGGCCCTTTAGGAGCCGCAACAATCCTCTTTCCAAACCTAGAACAACTACTACATGCCTCCACAGCTGTGCCTTCGATCAGGACCTTTATCGTCCGCTCAACCTCTCTACCACAGACCTCACACACCATAGCAATCACGTTTACACGATGATATTATAGAATCAATACTCTAAGGACTGTTTTTAATGTTTCCATTCCAACATATAAAATGCATGGGCCTTACAACAAAAGATGCCTAAAGAGACAGCGGCACCAGTTCAAAAAAGATGATGATTAGATAACCACCAAAACATGGGAATATCCAGCCAATAGTGTTAAATAATTATTGATGGTAAATACATCAATGTCTAGACGCATTGAAGATATGGATACTACACACACAAAGGCAAAGGAGTAACGTTTATTACCTAGATAGTTTAAGGATAATTTGAGGCGCTTTCAATGGATATTGACAAGCTAAAGAAAAAGTCAGACGACGATATGTCAACCTACCTACTAAATCGTGTAAGAGAGTTAGAGCGAGAGTGCATCCAACTCACAAACGAAAAAAATAGGACCAAAGTAGGCTACACTCAAAAGATAAAATGGCTAGAGGACAAAAAAAGAAGCTTAGATAATGATAACATCCAGCTAGAGCGCGAAAGTAGAAAACTGAAAAGTGAGGTTGAGCGCCTAAGGGCCATGCCGCTCATGGTAGGTACAGTGCTGGATGTCCTGGACAACGGGAGAGTAGTTGTCAAGAGCAGCTCCGGCCCAAACCTAGTAGTCAATAGCTCCCAATTTATAGACAAAGAGAGCCTAATATCCGGAGCCAGAGTGGCAATGAACCAGCAATCATTCGCGGTGATAGATGTTCTTCCTACGGAAAAGGATCCTGCAGTCTTGGCAATGGAGATCGACGAAAAGCCCAAAGAGAGTTACGAAGACATCGGCGGATTAACCCAACAGATAATAGAGATCAAAGAAACCGTAGAACTGCCTTTACTAAAGCCTGAGCTCTTTGAGAAAGTCGGTATAGAACCACCTAAAGGTGTTTTGTTATATGGACCACCGGGCACAGGGAAGACGCTTCTAGCAAAAGCCGTCGCCCACGAAACTAGCTCAACATTCATCAAGCTGATAGGGTCAGAGCTTGTAAGAAAATACATAGGCGAAGGTGCGCGGCTAGTTCGTGAACTCTTCAAGCTGGCCGAGGAGAAAGCTCCAAGCATCCTGTTTATAGACGAAGTCGATGCCATAGGGGCTAAGAGGACAGAGTCAGCAACAAGCGGAGACCGAGAGGTTCAAAGAACCCTGATGCAACTACTAGCTGAAATGGACGGATTCAATACCCGAGGAGATGTGAGGATAATCGCAACAACCAACAGACCAGACATAATAGATCCGGCCATGCTACGTCCAGGCAGATTCGACAGGTTAATCGAGCTCCAGCTCCCTGATTTTGTGGGCAGAAGAGAGATCTTCAAGATACATACCCAAAAAATGAACTTAAATAAAGACGTAGACATCGATGAACTAGCAAACACGACGGATGTTTCCTCTGGTGCAGACATCAAGTCAATATGCATGGAAGCAGGGATGTTCACCATAAGAGACGGAAGGGATGAGATAACCTTCAAAGACTTTATGAATGGAATAGACAAGGTTCTGGGCAAATTCGACGAAGAACATAAAGCAGCAGGAGTAATGTACGGATAGGGTTTATTACACTTTTTAGTTATAGAGTTTAATCTTTAGCTCCCATCTTGTTCTTTTAAACTATCTGACTTAGATGAGGACTTTTTAGACGACTTTCCCAAGAAAAACGGCCCAAACTTAACAACTCTGACCCCACCCAACTTCTTTGCAGATGCAATCTAATTCTCCGTCTCTTTTAAGCTATCCTTAAGATTTTCAACCTCAGATTTTAATATATTAAACTCTTTTTTTAACCCCTCTATTTCAGGACTTTGAGACGCTATAGTCGACTCTTTTGTTTCCAATTCTTTTTTAATTCTGCCTAGTTCGTCATTATCGGCCGCTTTTTCGTTCTTGGCCCGAGTAAGCTCATTATCGATCTCCTCTATCCTCCTCTTTTGTTCAGCAATGACCCGGTCTTTTCCATCTATCGAGACCTTATACTCCTCCAGAAGATTCTTTAAATACATTATATCAGAGTTCAGCTTTGTGATGTTTTCTCTCAGTTTTTCAGCCCTGGAGCTTTTTGAAACAATGGCCTGATCCTTCCTTTCTATCTCTTCCTCCAATTCATCCAGATGAATAGACTCTCCCTTAAGGACCTCTATCTTCACTTCCTTCTTCTCCAAGCTTTTCTTCAACTCCTTAATTTTCTCGCCACTTTCCGATAACTCCTTCTCCAAAGGAGATACCCCTAAATCAAGTTTTTTAGCCTGATTCAACCCAAGACTAAAGATATTAATCAACTCCCGTGTAGAGACCAAGGTACCCCCCACAGTAAAAGTAAATCCACCCACATGCGACGCCAACAGCGCGCCATCTCCGGTCTCATAAACATAGACCGGCGGATAATCCTTTACCTTAGTAAGCCCCTCCTCCTTTATCATATCAAACTCCCACCCCTGAGGATCCTCTAAAACAGTCCACTTCACACGCTTCTTCGGATTATCCAGAGAATATAATGTTTGAACAAGCTCCCCCTCTTGACTCGATGTTTCAACCCTTAAAAACCCCTTTACCTTAGACTCCGGCAAACCAAAATCTATCACAGTAGGCAGAGACTTTTTCTCAGCCCGCACAGAAACCTCTTTCCCTTTGTCCCTCAGCTTACTCAGCTTATCCTTCAACATCCGCCTCTTAAATAACGGAGTAGTGGTGTCCCCCTCCGATATCTTCCGTAATTTCTCGGCCAAAAGAGCCTTCTTACGCATACTATTCACCCAGTTGCTCTCTCAAGGCCCTTAGGACATGCTGTGAATTTATCTCTATACTTGAGTCCTTACCATCAAGTATGTCCATGGCCTTAACATGAAACGCAAGCTTGGTTATCTGGGCTATTGTACGAGGCTTACCCTCGCTAATCTGCAGAACAGTCTCTGCAGTCTCATTAAGGAAGGGATTGGTTCCGCCACAATATTTCGCCAAAAGCCCCCAGTAATTGTAAATATCGTCTGCAGACCACTTATTCAGCCTAAAAGTATTCAAACTAGCCCTATCCTCAAAAGCAGCGGCATCCTCAGGATCAGACTTCACATACCCCTCAATCTTCTGCATCAAAGAAGGAGTACCAGACAATATCAGCTTGCATGTCTTAGACCCATCCTCATTCTTTAAATCGCTTAATGCCCTTAGCTCTGAAATAATGTCTTTGTTTATCTTCTCAGCCTCATCCACCCAGATCACAAGACTAATACCCTTCTCAGCGATCTCCCAAAGCCGCTCCCAAAGGACGTTTTTCACCTGCCCACGATCACTCCAAACCTCAGCCTCAGCACCAAGCTCCTGTGCAATAACCCGAAGGATCTGAAGAGAAGTCAGCCTAGGATCAGTTATCAAAACAACATGATAATTATCAAGTTCATTAAGCGAACGACTAACAAAATCCCGGATAGAACTCTTTCCCATCCCCACATCATCCCAAATGATAAAAACAGAGCTCTGAGTACTCGGATCTAAAAACTGAGTGATCCTCTCAACAATATTAACATTAGGATCTTCAAGATAAAGATCAGGATCCGCGATCCCTTCATCACTAATACTGTTCTTAAAAATATTATAATCCCAGCCCAAGCTATTGCAATAATGCCTGATCGCCTGCTGATATCTGCCCAACAGCTCTTTCAACCTCTTACGGGGCATCGAATCGCCTCTAGTAAGAAGTATAATAAGAGGGTATAAATAGCTTTTTGAACAGAGTACTAGTCCTCAAACTCACCGGTCTCATCAGAGGGCAGAAACTTCTTCAGCTTCGAAGGTACCTCCTTCTTCCTCGATGGTCTTTTCCCAGGCCTCCTAAGCCTCTTCGGCCCAGGCAGAAAATCAGGGATAGTACCGGTCGTCAGGTAGGAAAAATAGCCATACATTAAAACCACATAAAGAACCATAAGCAAAAATACAATGGTTAAAACCTGAAAGGCAAGCATATAAGCCCTTAAGAGCAAGGACAGCGTGGGCATGACCAAGATGAAAGCCGCTGGAAGATAATAAGACCGTGGATCATGGAGCAGGTCAAAAAAGTTCCCAATAATAAACCACCAAGCGACACCCAATATGATCACACTATAAGGGACAAATCTCCAAGGATACTGTAACAAATACAAGAAGATAGCCACAGAGATATTTCCGAGCAGAGCAACAAGAACCAAAAACTCCCCCCACCTAGAAGTCTTGGTAGCAGTTACCCCCTCAATACCCGCCACTCCTACCCCCACAATATCCTTTTTCCGATCAATATAATCCAGCCTCTGAGTGATCCTCTCACCGATTATCCTCTGTTTGATTACCTCCTCAACCAAGGGACGGGCATACATCACAAAATCTCTAAACTCTTTGTCTACTTTCTTAACCTGCATCCTCTGGAGGCTGATCAACCGAAATACTGCGGAAAAACAGGCCATTGAAGCATAGGAAGAGATCACAAGCAGGAGGATACGAAAGATCACAAGAGGATTGAAGATAAAACCCTGATCTTGGAATACCGCCAGTAAATCCATGAATATGACCACTGTGCCTATGGCCAACACTACCCCACCCAAAACCAATCCTAGATAGACCCCCACCGCGTGTTCTTCCGGGGGGAGCTCCCACAGCCTTGGAGTTTCCTGTTTCGGCACCTTAGTAAACCTCTCTTCTAATTTATGATTATGCTACACATCTGATTCTGTAGTTGATACTCATTATTAACCTTCAGATCATTTTGATTATACCGTTTTTTATTTATTAAAACACAGTCTCCAGCTACTTTTTTCATATGGCCCGATCTCATTAACCTTTTCAATCAATTCATCCTTTCTTAGCATTGTCAAAATAACCATGATCAGATAAGTAGGATACAACAATGTTCCTGATCAACTCTGAGTCGCTGTCCCCCATTTTACCCTTAAGTTCTTTTGTAATTATCTCCATTATACAATCTGGAAGAGTGACCAACGACTTGCTCATAGAGATAAAATGGATATATCCGATTATATATACCTTAGGACCACAAATATAATCATTTCTTATTATGATTTATTAAAAATTATATCTTATTGGATATAAGCAGTGAATACTTAAGATATAATGTGCCCCGATTATTGAAACCAACAAAGGGAGACTAGTCTATTAGGAACACTGCTTCAGGTTTAAATTCAACTCCCTTTCTCCCCAAAAAAAGAGTGAAACGATAAAGCACTCGATCATCCCGAGATATCATAGCGATACTTCTTCTTTCCAAAACCTCCAACTACTATAAGTATTATAATTATCATGAGGAAAACCGGCCCATTCTGATGGACATACTGAACTGTGTCCCTAATAAACTCGTATCCAGGATCAGTTCCGGGTATATACGTCCTCCCTTTAGGCATGAAATACCAGCCGAAATACTTTACTACAACGGGACGTCCATTAAACCTCAAAGCTTTTCCAAAGATATCTTCACGTGTAAGGACCCAATCATCCACAGTCCCGACGTTATCCCCCATAGTCCTGTATGTTCCATCACCTGCACTCACAACCCGGTGAACTATCTGATGAGCAGCAGCACCTGGCAGTGTGAACGTAATAATATCCCCCTTATTGATGTTATTCAAAGTCATAGCCTCAAAAAAGACAAGGTCAGCAGGCATCAGAGTAGGCATCATAGACCCCGAAACAACAAGGCCGAAAAAAAACATTTGTTTAATAATAAGAACAATAAGAATAGCCATTAATAAAAACCCGACCATTGGTATTAACCGTTTTCCCAAACTTTCTTTTTTCCTTATAAAATAGTTATATTCATATTCCATCCTATCTCTGAATTTTCTATTCTCAAGGTAGGTTTTAATCGTAGAGAAAAAACTGTATGGATAGGAGAGCATACGAGTGATATAGGATTTTTTGAATAGATAGTATAACAGAAAAGGCAATAACGCAACAAGCAAGGAGAGAAGAGGTATTATATAGGGGACATCCTGAAGCATCTGGTAAAAAGACTGGTACTGATACTGCATCTGATACTGATATTGGTACTGATACTGAAGCGCCATCTTACTTCACCCTTATATATTAAAATTTGATTTCAACGATATAAATATCTTCTTTCCGCAGATGTTTCTAAAAGGGTACATTTCTGATTATCCTCTTAAAGCATTGAATATCGCCAGCATATACTCCGCTATCTTTTCGAAAAAACTGGACAGCTCTCTAGT
>JAZFTJ010000140.1:0-8345 GCA_036446635.1 Hydrothermarchaeales archaeon (SeqCode)
GTCTGAACCACCTTATCCAAACCCAAAAGCATAGCAACACCGGTGAGGATAAGAACCCATCCAGCGATAAAACGTATCATCTCAGAATTACGCTTCGTCCACTCAACCTTACCAGACACATACTTCCCACCATACGCAACACCGAGCATGGGAAGGCCCAAACCCAGAGAATAAACCGCTAAAAGCACAGAACCACCCACAAGATTCCCCTGAATAGTGGCGAACAGAAGAACAGCGCCCAGAATCGGACCGACACAAGGAATCCAGACAACCCCAAGAGAAAGACCCAAAACAAAAGCACTAAGAAGAGGATGACCCTCCTCAGACACACCGCCGCCCCTTCTAAAGAACCTTATCAGCTTATCAACAAACAACGAAGAATACCTAGTATAAAACTCGTTTATATCATCGTTTACCATAGTCACGCCAAAACCGACGATGAAAACAACAAAGAAAAGCCTCAAAAGATTGCCTGTAGAACCCGCGGCTATACCAATAACAGAGAAAAGGCCGCCCATAAGAGTGAAAGTAACAGCACTGCCAAGGACAATGAAAACAGGCCTCAACCTATGACCTACAGACCCCGCAAGCATCGGCGGCAGAATAGGAATAATACACGGCGTTGCAACAGTAACCACACCAGCCAAGAAAGCCAAAATCAAAGAAGGCTGAGCAACCCCTAACATACTCACAGCCCCGCCCTTCTCTCCTTGGCCCTCTGAAGCCGCTCAACCGCGTCCATGTCAAGCTCCTTCGTGGTCTCAACAACCTTGTCCTTACGCATTCCCTTTAGAATATCAGCAGCCCTCCTGGTCCTAACAATAACAGTGGTGTAACCCTTAGGACTACCGACAGAGCCAACAGAGAAATCCGAAATCCTAGAGGTAAAATCAGAGCAGACACTGCAACCCTCTCTCTTATACACTTCAGCCTCATCCAAAGGAATCTTCAAATCCTTTCTGCCAACAGTTACAACAACCTCACTACCCTTAATATCGACCTTCTTGATCTTCTTCAAATCCACCGAGTACTTCTCACCGATCAAGTCCTCCATCAAACCCGCATATAGGAAGTTGTCCTCGCAGAACAAGGCCACAGTGAACTCAACCAGGTCCATAAGACCCACAGCATCTATAGGATAATACTCAATCTTCCGCAAACCCTCAATCTGACAGGCAAGACCGACAACAGCAAGCCTCTCCAAACCCCGCTCCTTAGCCTCCTGGAGCGGCGAGAGAACAGCACTGTTAGAGTACTTGGACCCAGAAGCACTTTTTAGCTCTTCAACCGAGGTAACAAGCAGCGGAACAGGCCTCCATTCCCCAGTCGAACCAGTGACCAACGCACCGTCAATAATGCCCTTCTCAAAAGCATAAGATAAAAGCGCGGTTACAAATCCACCGTCTTGCGTGCCTTCCCTGCTCTTCTTACCCTTGGCCCTAACACCCACAGTCTCAAGAGACCAACCCAAGGTGTCTCTTGAAAGCTGACCAAAAAGATCCTTCTCAACAGCCTCAGAGTCAAGGAAGCTCCTTGGACACTGATACAGACAATATCCGCAGTCAGTGCACTCTCCAACAAGCCTCGGAAGCTCATCCACCACTATAGCATCCTCCGGACACACAGCAGCACAGGCACCACACCCCGAGCAAAGACCCGCAAACACAACATCCTCATCAAGACCCACAAAGCCTGTCGGACGCGAAAACAGGATGAGAACTATGCCAACGACAAAGAGAATAATACCAAACCAGAGCTCGTTTACCAACGGAACAAACTTAATAGTTACAGGAATCAAGTCCTCATTCTTACCATTGAAGATAAGATAAACGTCTCTTAATATCCCTCTATCAATCATAACCCGATCTATAGTGGTGCCCCGGTAAACCTCATGCGTCGCCTTTCCCTCCGCAATCTTTTTTGTGCCCTTGTAGACCTCAACCACGATAAGCTGCGTTGACTTTAACAGCTCTCTTCTAGTTCCGCCAATAGACTGAGCGCTCTCAGCAAAAAGAATCAGGTCAAACGTCCTGCCCAAAGATTGACTTGAAAAGCCCGACATCAGCATGCCCGTGGCCATAAGCTCAATCCCCACAGGAATATCCTCCACCTTACCCATTGCCACCCAGAGCTCCTTGTCCCCCTCTGTCAACTTAATATACGTGTACTCCGCCACCTGCTGAACCTCACCTATCGTCCCATGAACTGTAAACTCGTTTGCCATAGGACCACTTGCCAAAAGCTGATAGAACTCGACAATACCAAGCCCGGAGGGAGTCTCAGATTGCTCCAAATTAATCTCAGAATAATCAGAGAACTCCACATAGTCGACCAACCTAACCCCATAAATACCGCCATCGACATCGACAATCTCGCCCATATTGTTCACATTCAACGTCGCACCATATTGGGTGGAAAACACAGAGCTTGCCACAGCCCCCATCAATATGAAGATAATGCCCAGATGAATCGCGAAGACGCCCAGCTCTTTGAGCTGAAAATCCCGCCTTTTCAACGGAGCAATATTATGGCCCCAACGATCAATCGCACTGTAAATAATGTAAATAGAAGGAGGGATGAAGCTTAGGATGGACGCTGAGCCCACAAGCCGAAACAACAAGGGCTTATCAGGCCCAATTATAGCTGTATAGTTTACAATGTTCCACTCTAAAGACGGCTTAATAAGCATAGTCACAAAGGTCAAGCCAGCAAAGAACATGAAGTCAGTGACAAGCTTCTCCTTCCTTTTTGACCTAAAGTTGAGACACAAGCCCCCCATCAGCATCAAGGGTATGAAGAAAACGTAGCTGAACAGGTTAAACCAAGAAGAGAAGACACCATAGGTCTCCTGCTGTAAAAGCTTTCTTAAAGCAGGATAAGTGACACCCCAAAAAGAAACAATAGTCAGAATAACAAGAAGCAAGATAGTGACATAGACAATGTTAGTCTTATTGACAAACCTAAGCTTCTCATTCTCATCAGAGCTTTTAGACACAACCTGCTGTGCATCCCCCACAGACCCATCCGACTCCTCAGATTTAAGATATTTCAAACACGCAAGCAAAATCGTAACAACAGTCGGAACTAGGACCAAGACAACCAGATACGTGGTCACAGCCCCCTTACCAAAGGCATGGATAGAGGCAAAAAATCCGCTCCTAGTCACAAGGGTGGCATAAACCACAAGCACAAACGTCAAAGCCACCAAGACCGGTGCCAGAATAGAGTACTTCTCCCTCTTGATCCTGTGCTCAGAAAGCGCATGCACAGCCGCTGTTAGAAGCAGCCAAGGCACAAACGACGAGGTCTCCACAGGATCCCACGCCCAAAAACCACCCCAACCAAGGACCTTATAAGACCAAAACCCTCCAATCGCGATTGCAAGAGTCAGGAAAAGCCAAGATATCCTGCACCAATACACACCGATCTTAACCCACGTCTTATGTGTCCCTGTCGATTCTTTTCTAATAGACTTATAAAGATACACAACAGCCACGGCAAATGGAATAGTCAGAGCCGCATAAGCGATGAAAACAATAGGCGGATGGATCGCCATCCACAAGTCCTGCAAAAGAGGATTGAGACCTGCTCCCTCTAGCGGAATGAAATCCAGAGAAAGATCAGGATTAATCGCATATATTGTCTTGAAGGGTGAGTCCAGCAGGGTCAGTCCTGCAAAATAGGTCCCTACGGAGATGACTACGATCTGGGTCTTCTGGATAAAATCCGATGACACACCCCATTTCTCGTTCAGCCAGAGAGATCCTATTGCAATAAGGGCTGACCAATAGAGTAAAGTCCCCTGTGAACCTGCTATCGTTCCAACAAGCTTATAGATAAGGGGAAGATCACTGCTCGTGTATGTCCAAACATAGTTGAACTTCAAATTAGTAGTGTAGAAGTAATAGACTAAGAGAAGAAAGTCTACAGTCAGCAGAGCCGCATAAACCCTGATAAGCCATTTTATCTGCCTCTTGAAATTTCCCTTCTTCAATTGCTCAGATAAAAGCAGAAACAGCGTGAAAAGCCCAACAGCCAAGCTCGCCTTTAGAATGAGGTTTCCAGTAGTCACGTCTTATTTCCTCCAAGTATCAAGAATGAGGCCGATCTTCTTGGGCGGTGATGATCTCTTGTCGCTGATTAACTATGATATTAAGTATGTTTGCAAGTTCATTAGCAGGTATGTAACCTGGAATATCCGTGATCTTCTGCCCAGTGGGTGTGAGAAAAATAAGATACGGGGGATATGAGGCTCCGAATCTATCAGCATCCTCTCTGTTTGTATCTAGGTCTACTGCGACCAATACAAAATCCTCCCTTAACATCTTTTGAATTTGTGGAACGGGATAGACCTCTGTATGCAGTTTTTCACAGAACGTACACCATATCGCCCAAACATATACTAGCATGGGCTTGTCCTCTTTTATGGCTACTTCTTGACCAGCCTCATAGGTGTTGTACCATGTCAGCCCCGAGATATAGGTATAGTTTGCATCACTTATCAATGGAGTTACACTATAAGAATACAAGATGAAAAGCGCTATTACAACAAGCATAGTTACTGTGATCGTCTTTTTCTGATCCATTTTGAACCCTTCAGTAAAGGAATTGTTTGAAGTATAAATCTTTTGGTTAAATACATCCATCTATTTTATGATAAGATCAGCTTGAGAAATATCGACTATTTTCTAACAATATATAATAAAACTCCAAGGGCTATGAATTCAAATACTGCCGCAGTTGCATGGAACAATTCCACCGGGCACTGCCCCGTGGACCCTAATACGGGGTAGAAGAGTGGACAAGAGAGTATAGCATCGATCAGTAATATCAGGGCAAATATGACAAGACCCAGGGCAAATTCTGACCTAACGGCTCTGTAGCTCTGCCAAAAAAGGTATAGTAGGATAACCAATAAAACTACGTTTCCAAGGGTTGCTGCCATGTATATCAGATGCAACATACTTCAACCTCCATATGCAATATTAATCTACTTTTCCCCAAATTTCTCCCAAATCTCTTCAAAAATATCATAGTTCTCCTCAAATTCTTCGGACAAAAAATAGAGCTTCGCATATTTTTCGCCTGTGGCCACGATCAGCTTGTTGTCTGAAAGAACACCGATGTGGTGTTTGATGGTCTTATAATCAAATCCAAGGTCCACTGAGAGTTGATTAGCATTCCTTGGCCTTTCTTTTAGTGCTTTTATTATCCGGACCCGTGTTGCCCCACCCTTGGTCCCTGCAAAAAGCCAGTAAATTATCCGTCTCATGATATCATAGAGTCTTCTCTTACTGGGTGTATATACTTCTTTTGGACTATGAGTAGTAAGTATCCTGCATTTATCGATGGCGCTACCTCTATTCTATGGAATAACACTTGACAAAAGACCGCGTTTGAGAGCGTCAAAGCCTTCCAGAGGCTAGGGGGTTTTTAATCACCTTCATTAAATCTCTCATTTGGATAGAAGATATCAAAAAAGACTTGTCCCACGTACTCGGTCCCGAAATAGACATCAGGGTCTTTTATTTTCACATCTATGAGAAACTGTCCTTCCTGGTCGTAAACCTGTTGACCGCGCTGGATGAAAAGCATGCTTCCGTCTTGATTGTAGATATATCTCATCTAGTTTGCCCTTTATATCTATTAATGATTTAACCATATACGCTCTTTTGCAATTTTTTGTCTATCTTATTTAAAAACTTATCGGAAAATGGCTGATAAACAAAAATGGTAATTTTCTATCCATAACGGCCCATATTATAAGGCTTAAACCATCTGATCCAGAATTTCAGCCGGCTAGGATAGATCATTTCTTCTGCACAGGCAAAGTAAAAGTAAACTTACTTCCTTTACCCGGCTCGCTCTCCACCCATACCCTCCCCCCATGCGCTTCGACTATGTTCTTAACTAGTGCCAGACCTATCCCTGTTCCACCGTATTTTCGAATAATCGTTCCGTCTATCTGGAAGAAATTTTCGAAGATCTTATCGTAATATTCCTTTTCTATTCCTATGCCCGTGTCCTTTACACTTATTTCAATGATATCCCTTTTTGGCTTGGCACTAATCCTAACCTTCCCCCCCACATGATTAAACTTAATACCGTTCTCTACAAGATGCATTAAAGCCTCATAAAGCCTTGGTCTGTCCCCCATAACCAATGGAAGATCGTCCTTTACCGAGGTTTCTATTTCAACTCGTTTTTTGTTCGCAAAATACCTTGCCTTGAAGACAACTTCATTTACGACTTCATCTATATTCACCGGAGTATACTCTCGTTTCACCGGCTTCTCCTTCGATTTCGCGATCTCCACGAGATCATATACAAGATCGTTCAAGTGATCAAGGCTTTTCTTGCCCCTGAGCAGGATTTCATATGGTTCGGGGGACAGATCATCAAGGACTAGCTCGATAGAACTATTTGCAACAGTTATGGGAGTTTTGAGTTCATGGGAAATATTGGTGATAAGCTCCTCCTTCATCTGGTCAAGTACATGAAGTTCGACATACGCCTCTTGCAGTTTCTGATGGGATTCCTGGATCTGATTCATCAGCCTCTTTCTCTCCGAAATATCCGCCATAACTCCCTGAGCCCCGATGACCTTATTTTTCCTTATAATGGGGGACATATTAAGGTCGATCTGGATTAAGTGCCCATCTATGCTCCTAACCTCTAATTCATGATTGAAGATGGTTTCACCTTTTATAGTTCTCTTGAATATTTCTAATGCGCCAGATAAACTCCTTTCTGTTAAGATTATTTCGAATTTTTTTCCTACAATGTATTCCTTGGAATAGCCTGTAAGCCTCTCCACATAGGGATTGAAATCCCAGAATATTCCGTCCCGATCCAGGGTGAAGATCCCAACCTCAACGCTCTCAAAGATATACCTATATTTCTCCTCGCTCTCCTGCAGCTCTTTCACTCTCTCTTTTATCTTCTTTTCCAACACCAAGGTTAGCTCTTTTAACTCGGTGTAAAGCCGTGCATTCTCGATAGCCATTGTTATGTGGCCTGCTACAGAGCTTAGGAACTGTATGTCTTTTTCCTTGAAGTGATTAGGAGTCCTGCTTAGAATCTCTATAACCCCTACAATCTCTCCTTTATATCTCATTGGTATGCAGATTAGGGAACGATATCTCTCGCTCTTTACAACATTAGGAGTAGCTCTACCGTTTTTTGCAGCATCATTGATTACTATGGGCTCGCCACTTTGAGCCACTTTGCCAGCGACATGCTCACCTAGCCTCAGCTTTGGATGTTTTTTAATATATTCCTTGGACATTCCTCGATGAACAGTCAAACTCAACTCTTTTTTTTCTCTGTCTAGAAGGAATATCATCCCCATATCTGCCTTGGAGATGAACAAGACCCCATCTAGTGCATCGTTTAATGTCTCCGACAGATCCAGAGACTTGTTGACAGCCTCAACTATTTGATTGAGAGCTGACAGCTCCTCCTCAAAACGATGCTTTATATCTTGTTCTAATTCCTTCATCTTTGAAATATCTTCCAAGATGACAACAGCCCCTCCACCCATCAAGTACATTATCTTTACATCAAATAATCCCTGTGTTTCCTTCGGGAACTTCACCTTCAACCTGTCCAGCTCTATTGGTTCTCTTGTGCTCATCACCCTCTCCATCATCTCATCAAACCCATAATCCCTAAGATATCCCAGGTATTTCTCCCAAGTTCTTCCAACAGCCTCCTGGGTTTTGATACCCGTAAGCCTTTCCATAGCTGGATTCCAACTTCTGATAGTAAATCCTCTATCTGTCGAGTAGATTGCAAGCGGGCTACTGTTCAATATCCCCTCATATAACTCTTCCATACGTGTTATCTCAGCAAACCTCGTCTCCCTGTCTGTTATATCTCTTCCAACACCCACGATGCCTGTTATAGCCTCATCTTCTTCGATTGCCCGCGCATTTACTTCCAGCCTAACTTTTTTACCGTTTTTAGTGAATATTTCAACCTCGTATGGAGAGACCTTTTTACCTGCTAGTAATGCTGAACGTTTTCTGTGCCATAACGGTTTAAACTCTGGAGTTACAAGATCAAAAAACTTCCTCCCGATAAGCTCCTTTTGACTAAACTCCAGTATATCCTCTGATCTAATATTGACAAACGAGATTGTTCCATCTGTTTTTAGGGCAAAGATAATATCATTTAACTCATTGATTATCTCTTCTTTCACTCTCCTCAACACCCTCTGGTTCTGAAAAGTTACCAAATTATGTCCACAGGATATATTAAACATTCTTTCTATTTAATTCTACAACCCTAAATGGTGTGGACAAGCACCGTTCTTGCGAAGCTTATGGAGAGATATGTTTCTG
>JAZFTJ010000141.1:0-5877 GCA_036446635.1 Hydrothermarchaeales archaeon (SeqCode)
TGCCCAGGCTCCACAACAAACCTCCGATAGTTTTCGTTGCGGGCAGAAACACCGAAACTCTCCATAACATCCAGAGTAATATCAAGATAGGGTCTAGATTTAGCACCTGTGGTGAGGACAATCTCAACACCCTCCTCAGCATAAGGCGCTGCAATCAAAAGAGAAGAGATAAACTGAGAACTCACATCCCCCCTGATCTCAGCAACACCACCTCTTAAGCCACCGCCCTCGATCACTATCGGCGGAGACCCCTTCCCACCAACAGAATACGCCTTCACACCAAGCTGCCCCAGGGCATCAAGCAACGGTTGCATAGGCCTTTTTTGGATGGAAGCATCACCAGTCAACTCTACCCTACCACCCAGAGAAGCAACGCCACACATCAACCTGATGGTTGTGCCAGAATTCTCAACATCTATCCCGGCATCAGGTGTATGCAAATCACCACAAGAGCCATGAACTACAAGATCACCCCCCAACTTCTCTATCACTATACCAAACGCCTCACAAGCACTGATGGTGGAAGCAGTATCACCCGATTGTAAGTAGTTCTTGATAACAGACTTCCCATCAGCCAAAGAGGCAACAATAATCGCCCTATGAGTATAACTCTTAGAAGGCGGTGCAGTGACAACACCCCCAACGATTTTACTCCGCCCTATTCTAGCCTCCATTTTACCAGCCATCACCATTATATACAATGAAACCAAGTATCTCCTTGTCCATATACTGGAGGGATGAGATGCTTTCAAGGATCGAGGATGAATTTGAGCTGCTCGAAAGACACGTGAAGATATTAAGACTCGTTTTAAAGAATGAACCAGTAGGTATAATAAAGCTTTCTGAGCTAAGCCAGATCCCCCAGCACAAAGTCAGATACTCCCTCAGGATGCTGGAACAAAGCGACATAATAAAACCTTCTCCCCAGGGTGCCGTGACAACAACCAAGGCACACAAATTCATGGAAAACCTGCCCAAAGAACTGCAGATACTAAAAGAGAAGATAAAAAAGACCCAAAAACTAGCCAAAATACCATAGGTTCAAACTATGCTCCCCTAACATTCAAAATGGAGCTATTTGTTGATAATACGGTGGTTGAAGCGAGATCTATTCAATGAAAGCAATGCGGAGTTAAGTGTGAACCTATGGTTATTTTTATCGCTTCGTTGTAAAATTTCAGGTAATTTTAGATATAACATCTGATGTTATATATCTGGTTATCAAATGACAATCACTGAATACACTTATCCACTAGACAACGAATTCAACAACTACATAAAAGCCATATTGGCCTACGATAAAGGGCTTGAAGATATAGTGGTTATCTATTACACGATTGATGAAGGAAGAGAAGTGCCTCTGGTAACCTATGATCTTGCCCACGGATTTCCTCACAGGGATATCAGGTTTCTGGACAAGAAAGACAAACGAAAAAAGAAGGAATTCCGGGCATCGCCTGAGGAATTGCATTCCATTGCAATAGATGACATAAATTCCAACTGGAAGCGATATCTAAAAGAATACCTGTCCACAAAGAAGGAGTGAATAATGAAAATTAAAAGCACTGAAATTAGGATAGGGGATATAGAAGACTTCAAAAAAACTATAGGAAAGGCGATAAAGCATCCGGCACCAGAATCAGATAAGGCGGTCATTTTCGTCAGGGATGCCAAAATGGTTTCAAAGATACTGTCCGAAAAGAGACTGGAGCTTATGAGGGCTATAAAGGAGCACTCTGATTACAACGTTTCACAATTAGCGAAGCTATTAGATAGAAAGCAGGAGGCAGTATCAAGGGATTTATCAATGCTTAGAAGATATGGCATTGTAGATATTAAGAGAAAAGAAAGAGGGGTCTATCCAGAAGTAAAGCCGACTCATGTGATGATTGAAATCTAAGTATAAAAGCAATGCAGAGTTAAGTGTGAACCTATGGCCAAAATATAAGTTTTATTAGTGAGCTTCTCAGCCCCTCGATCCTTAGGGCAGCTTCCCATATCCGCCAAACGATATCTGAACCAATTCATATATAAGGAGTTAAATGAAATTATGATTTACCTTAAAGTAATGAAAAGTTATAAATAGTTATAAAACATTATATTTAATAATAAAAAGTAATAGGTGATCGCGATGGTACAGGCTATAATAACTCTAAATGAACATTCAGACAGGATCATAAATATTATCAAAGGCAAATTTGGTTTAAAAAACAAGTCAGAAGCGATCCAATGGATAATAAGCGAATATGAGAAAGAAATGCTGGAACCAGAGCTTCGCCCTGAATATGTTGAGAAAATGAGAGATAGGGCGAAAGAACCAACGGTCAAAGTGAAGGATTTCAAGAAGCATTTCGAGCTGAGCTAAATGTACGATTACGAGCTGAGGAGATCTGTTGAAAAAATCTTCTTTAAGCTCGCCAAAAAGAATCCGAAACAGCTGGAGATAATTTATAAAAAGATCGAAGAAATCAGACAGAATCCTCATCATTACAAAAACTTGCGCAGTCCGCTTCAACATTTGAAACGCATACACATTGACAAAAGTTTTGTTCTAGTATACTCCATAGATGAACAGAGAAAAACAATTATAATCGAAGATTATGACCCTCATGATAATATATACATGTAGTAGAATCGCAACTCAAGATTTCTTGGAACCTTTCCCCAAAGACCCAATGGAAAGTTCAACTTCTCAAAAATAGATTTATTTGGAGGTTAAACCTCTACTAAATATGTTTTTTTGCAACGTTAACTTCTCTCTTCTAGTCAAAAAGGGTTTTTCATGGAATTCGAGCCAAAATGGATCGCCTGGGAACTGACCGGACGCTGCAACCTAAACTGCGTACACTGCAGGGCATCCGCAAGCATGGCAGAGGAGGACGGGCTACCCACCGAAGAAGCCAAAAAACTCCTTGACGACATAGCAGAACACTACAACCCAGTCATAGTACTCTCAGGGGGGGAGCCACTACTAAGAAAAGACCTCTTCGAGATAGCCAAATACGGCACAGACAAAGGACTTAGGATGTGCATCGCCACAAACGGCACACTCTTAACCGACGAAAAATGCAAAAAAATGAAAGAAGCAGGCATCAAGATGGTGGCGTTAAGCCTAGACGGATCCACAGAAGAGATACACGACAACTTCCGACAGCAAAAAGGAGCCTTCAAAGGCACCATTAAAGCCGCAAAGCTCCTCAAAAAACACAACATCCCATTCATAATCAACTCAAGCTTTACCAAGAGAAACCAAGAAGACATACCAAATATTTACAAGCTCGCCAAAAAACTAGGAGCCACAGCATGGTACATGTTCATGATAGTCCCCACAGGAAGAGGAAAAAAGATAATGGCGGAACTCATCACAAAAGAAGACTACGAAGACATACTAAAATGGCACTATAGGATGGAAAAAGACGAAGAAGACCTCCTAGTAAGACCCACATGCGCACCACAATATTACAGAGTCTTCAGACAGATGGCCAAAAAAGAAGGCAAAGACTTCAAACGAAGAAACCTAACCTTCTCCACAGGAGGGAACAAAGGATGCGTCGCAGGACAACTCATAGCACTCATAGACCACCACGGCAACGTACAGCCATGCAGCTACTTCCCCAAGTACGCAGGGAACATAAAAGAACAAAGCTTTAAAGAAATATGGGAAAACTCACCACTACTAAAAGACCTAAGAGATTTTAAAAAATACAAAGGCAAATGCGGAAGCTGCGAATACCTAAGCGTATGCGGAGGATGCAGAGCCAGATCATACGCAGTCACAGGAGACTACCTGGACGAAGAACCATACTGCAACTACATCCCACTAAAGACCGGAAAAGAAAACTAAACACCCCCCATACACCTCAAACTCTAAACCTACTTAAAGTCACATCCACACATTTTACCTCTTAAAAAGGTATTTAAAAACAAACCAACAGTTTCTAAATCCAGGAGTGCTTTGCCGTGTCAAACCATCTGCTAATAAAGGCATGCAACAGGGAGGAAGTATCAAGAACACCTGTATGGCTCATGCGCCAAGCAGGAAGATACATGCAAGAATACCGCGAGATCAAGAAAAAACACACATTCCTTGAGATGTGCAAAAACCCACGCCTCGTAGCAGAGATAACCATACAACCCATAAAAAAACTAGGAGTGGACGCGGCCATACTATTCTCAGACATACTGATCCCAGTAGAAGCCATGGGAGCAAACTTGGAATACCAGAAAACAGGCGGACCCAAGATCCACAACCCCATAAGAACAGCAGAGGCAGTAGATGCACTAAAAACACCAGACCCAGATGTGGACACGCCATTCGTAGGGGAAGGCATCAAAAAAACCAAAGAACTCCTAAAAGACAAAGTACCACTTATAGGCTTCTCAGGAGCACCATTCACCCTGGCAAGCTACATGATAGAAGGAGGCGGGAGCAGAAACTACGAAAACACAAAAGCCATGATGTACAACAACCCCGAAACATACAAAGCACTCATGGACAAAATAACAGACACACTAATCCCGTATCTAAACGCACAAACAGAGGCCGGAGCAGAGGCCATGCAGCTCTTCGACTCATGGGTAGGATGCATGACGCCACAAGACTACGAAAAATACGTCCTGCCATACACAAAAAAAGTCATCAAAGGCATAGACGACCAAACACCACTAATACATTTCGCCACAGGAGCATCAACACTCCTAGAACTCATGAAAAAAGCAGGCGGAGACATAATAGGAATAGACTGGAGAATAAACCTCAACAAAGCATGGAAACGCATAGGATACGACACAGGGATACAGGGAAACCTCGACCCCACAGCCCTCTTGGGCCCAACGCAGGAAATAGAAAAAAGAGTAAAGGACATACTCAAAAGAGCAGAAAACCGCCCAGGACACATCTTCAACCTCGGACACGGAATCCTACCACAAACACCAGTCGACCACGCAGTGGCTATGGTAAAATACGTCAAAAAATGGAGTAAAAGAGAGCATGGCTAAAAAAGCCGTCCTACTCCTAAACCTCGGGGGACCAGACTCCCCTGAGGCCATAGAGCCATTTCTATACAACCTCTTTTCTGACAAAGACATAATCAAGCTACCACTCCAAAAGCCCATGGCCAAGCTCATCTCAAAGCTAAGAGCAAAAAAAGTGAAAGAAAGATACAAGAAAATCGGAGGCAAAAGCCCCATCAATGACATCACAAAAAAACAGGCAGAGGCCCTTGAAAAAAAACTCCCACGGGATTACAAAGTCTTCATAGGCATGCGCTACTGGCACCCCACCATCGAAGAAGCCATACAAAGGATAGACAAAGCAGGAATAAAAGAGTTAATCGTACTCCCACTTTTCCCACAATACTCAAAAGCCACAACAGGATCAGCGATCAAAGAATTAGAAAGAACACTAGCAAAACAAAGCACAAAACCAAATCAGGTAATAATAGAAAACTGGCACAACCACCCAGCATACCTAGAAGCTCAAGCTGAAAAGATAAAAGAGGGATTATCATCATTTGAAAAAAACCAAACACACATCATATTCAGCGCACACGCACTACCACAAAAGCTCATAGACCAAGGCGACCCATACCAGGACCATGTGAAAGCCACCATAAAAGGCATCATGAAACAACTCAAAGACACCCCATGGCAACTCGGGTTTCAAAGCCAAACCGGCCCGATAAAATGGCTAGAACCCAAGACAGAAGACCTCATAAAAGAACTCACTGGAAAAGGCATAAAAAACATCCTGATAGTACCAATAAGCTTCGTATCAGACAACCTAGAAACACAATACGACATAGACATATACCAAAAAAACCTGGCAGAGAAAGAAGGAGCCACCCTGAAAAGATCACCCACACTAAACGAATCACC
>JAZFTJ010000142.1:0-4538 GCA_036446635.1 Hydrothermarchaeales archaeon (SeqCode)
CTGGGACACATAGAGCCCTGCCTGCGCATGGACAGTTGAAAGACCCAGGGTGATTAAAACAAGAAATAGTAGCAAAGCGTTTTTCAATTCCATACGAATCCGATAGAGACCTTGGTTCATGGACATATATATTTTTTCAGATCATCTTTTTGGAATAGAAAAAGAGAAACAGGATTATTAGATGTAGTGTGAATCAAGATAGGTTACACGCTTTTCCACAATGCTTTTCTTTAAAAGAATTGGAATCTTGATCCAAGGTTTACTAATGGAAGATCTTTATAGAGAGCCCTTTTTAGGATTATATAAGCAAGGAGAACTCCGTAGATCTTAAGCCACATAATCCAGTCAATCTCGCGTTTGCCCAAGGCTTCAAAATAAAGAACAAGCGTTGCGCTGATATATATCACAGCACGCCACAGTCCAAGTCCAAAGTCCACTATTAAAAACGACCATAAGAGGAGGTATAAAAAAATCTGGTGGATCCTTTCCTTTTCCATAAATCTATTTTTAAGCTGTTTAAGTATCTAAGATTTACGCTCCTTTTGGGTCTTTTCAAGCGGATATTTCATCTTGAGATCAGTCTCAGATAAAGAATCCCCATCCTTTCAATCGCCTCTGTTTTAAACTGCTTGACCCTGCTGTTTTTCCACGTTATCAGTTCCTCTTCCACAACAGACCAGCTTTCGTTTCTTAGTCTATCAACATCACTAAGTGAAAAAACATATGAAGTCAGACCCATCAACAGCAGATATTTTACCTTATCAGGAATTTCGCCGACCTCGGCCAATATGTCTATGTACTTATTAGATTCGTCGAAGATAGCCCCAATCCTTTTTTGAACCTTCTTCTCGTACTCTGACAGATCCATTCCCTGGATAATGTGCTTTGCCGCAGTTTCGCCTGCTAGACTTCCACAGATCGCGGATGGCAAGATACCTTCGACTAAGGGCTTTAGGTTCTGAGTGGCTGCGTCTCCTGCTAATAAAACGTTTCCGTATTGCCATTTATCGGTCTGATGGCTGAAAGGCACTGAGCCGCTCTTCTCGGTCATTTTTTCCGCATCCTTGATCTGGTCTCTTACTTGTGGCAGTGCACAGAATTTTTCAAAATATTTTTCCAAGTCTTTTTTATCTGAAATGCTTCCGACCCCGATGTTTGCCCTATCACTTGAAAGGGGGAAGATATAGGCATAGCCAGCCGGGGCGAATTCGCCGAAAAATAGCTGGTCTACGTTGTTTTCTCTTAGATTGACGTTTTTGAGTTCATAGCTTATTGCATTGGCGATTATCTGTTTCTTGTTTTTCACACCGAGTTTTTCTATCACAACCGAGTTCGCACCGTCGGCGGCTATAAGAACTTTAAAGGAAATTTCTTCAACTTCTCCCTTCTTTCTCACCAACGCTTTGTAGGTGTGTGAGTCCTCCCCGATCTCCAGGTCTATCAATTCAGTGTCTAGGAGGAGTTTAGCACCGGACTTGATCGCTTGGTTACCAAGCCACTGATCAAATCTGCTCCGGTCGATGGCATAGCTTGTCCAGGGCCCGCCTTTTCTCTTTATTTCGATGTCATTGCAGTGAAAATGCAGTTCGTCTATCTTCCAGAAAAGGAGTTCCCGGGGGATCTTGAAGGGGAGAAACGGCAAAAGATATGTGCCGATAGCACCGGCGCATTGCACCGGGACTCCTAGCTCTCTCTTCTTATCGATAAACACGGTGTCCGCGCCGTTAAGGGAGGCAGCTCTTGCTGCACTGCTCCCCGCAGGACCTGCGCCGACAACCAACACGTCACACTTCATCATGATACCAAATGGCAGTGAACCTACAGTCATTTAAAGGTTGTTATTATCTAACTCGAAAAAAGAAAAAATACCAGAGCGAGGAACGCAAGGTATATATTACCCCAAGGCATACGATTTCACTCAGTAGTAAGGCAACGGTGGGAGCTATAGTAAAGATGAAAAAAGATATTGAGAGAATAAAAACTCATATCAAAGGACTGGATTCTCATATGGAGGGAGGTATACCGAAAGGCAGTGTCTCCCTAGTATGTGGAACACCGGGCAGTATGAAATCATCTCTTGCGTACAGCATTTTATACAACAATAAGGATCTTAAAAGTATCTACATCACCCTTGAGCAGAGTATAGGCAGTTTGAAACAGCAGATGATGAGATTGAACATGGGGGAGGAGAGGAAGAACATAACCATTGCAGACTTTGACGCCATTGAAGACAAACTCAAGGAGGAGTTCAGCGATCCGAAGTTCAGACACGATTGGATCAAGAGGATAAAAAGCTATGTCCAAGCCATAGGAAAAGATGAGGGATATGATCTCCTTGTAATAGATTCTCTTGACGCGCTTTACGCTCTTGTTTCCATCAAAGATCCTAGGCGCGAGATCTACCATCTTTTCAAGGAATTAAGGGAGGATGGTGTTACAAGCTTCTTTATCACTGAGATGAGTTTAGATGAACATAGATACAGCCAATTCGGTGTTGAAGAGTTTTTAGCCGATGGAATAATTCATCTAGATTTTCAGAAAAGAGGTGACATCCTTAGCTCTTTGGAGCGTTATGTTGGCATAGTGAAGATGAGATCCACGAATCATGACACTCAATATTTTCCAATGCTTTATACTGGCGATGGGTTTACTGTGATTCCACGAGAGGATCTGCTTTTGGAGTAGTTGATCACTTTTTTTCAGATGTTCGTTCCCTTCTTTTTACTGAAACCAGAGAGGGGAAGCGTTTTTTAAATTCTTCTGGCAGTTCAATGGTTTTGTCCTCGACGAAAGAGCCTTTCATAAGCTCTATATAATCCTTTTTTATGAAGAAATTTTGGATGCATTTACCCTTAATGAGTAGGAATGTTGTCTTGGCGGCGGTGAATCTGTCTGCAACATAGTATCTGTAATAGGTCATGGCATCATGATCTGATGTGGCGTGGCCGGTTATTATTGTCATAGGTCTCTCGCCGAAACATGTTGAAATATCCTCTATAACCACCCTCCCCAGCCCGCTTGGCAGGACGAAGATGTCACCTTTTTCTTTATAGTAATCATCTAGTGCGGCGAGATATTCTTTTTCAATGTCGAAGTTGGACTCCATGTCCTTGGCCTCTAGGAGCACAACAAACGTTATCGGATAGCCTATGTTTGTCCATTCTACCTCGGCTGTGTATCTTTTTATTATCCCTCTTTTTTCAAGGTCTTTTCTGTAATATGATGCGGAGTTGGCACTTTTCAATCCCAGGGTCTTCATCAGTTCCAAGTCTGTGATCCGGCCTTTTCTCATTATGGCTGTGAGTGTGGTTGATTTCTTTTTGTTCAATTGAGGGGATATGTCTGTAAACTTCTCATCTGCCATCTGAGTTCACCAATAAAATATTGCTTTTTAAGCATATAAATTTTTTGAAAAATGATATATTTATTCTATTTTTTTTAAAAACAGTGTTTTCAGCAGATTAGGGTTTATACAAAGTTGAGATCAGACCAGGGTCTTTTCCATGTAAGGGCCGACCCTTGAATAGCCGAATTTTTTATAATATTCCCGGGTACCGATGGCGCTTGTGATCAGGACAATGTTCTTGTCTGATTTTCCAGAGATTTCTTCGGCTTTCTGAATAAGTGTGGCACCGAATCCTCTGTGCTGCGTGGCCTCATCCAGCACAGTTCCCAGTGGGGTGGCCTGACCCAAAACCCGCAGTTCACGGATGATGGAGGTTTCTGGAGTAACCTCTTTTCTATGGGCCTTTTCTGAGGGAAATCTCAGTCTCAAATAGCCGATAAGCGCATCGTTTCCACGGTCTTCTATAGAGATAAAATGCTCAATACCGCCTGAGGCGTTGTATCTTGTAACAAGAACCTCCAGGTCATCTTCATTGAATTTAATCCCCTCCTTATAGGTTCGATGACCTATGTCTCTGCATCTAATGCATCGGCAAGAGACGCCTTCATCGCCTAGTTTTTTATACACAAGTTCGCCTAGGTTGCTTTTCTTTACCCCAGCTTCAATGAGGCCGCTTGGAATATCCCGCTGAATACGCATGGTTCTTATCCACTTTGGCATCATCTTTTTGATCTCAGTGACCAGCTCGACGGCTTCTTCGTCTGAATAGGGGGTGAATTCTCCTTTTTTCCAGAGCCTATAGAGTCCTGTCCCCTTGATGACTAAGGTTGGGTATATCTTTATCACGTCTGGCATAAACCTCTCATCGTTGAACACTGATCTGAAGATCTCTATGTCTCCGTCAAAATCTGTGAAAAGGCCAGGCATCATATGATATCCAACCTTCAATCCGGAGTCCTTTAAGATCTGTGTTGCATCAACTACGTCTTTTACACGATGGCCGCGCTCTATTTTTTCGTAGACGGCATCGTTTAGAGTCTGAACACCGAGTTCTACACGTGTTACACCGAAGCCGAGCATCTCGTCGACATGTCTTTCTTTGGCCCAGTCAGGCCTTGTCTCAAATGTTATCCCCACGTTTCTGACCTTGGCCGTTTCGTTTTTTCTTTGAGCTTCTACGATATCGGTGGAT
>JAZFTJ010000143.1:0-11817 GCA_036446635.1 Hydrothermarchaeales archaeon (SeqCode)
CCAAGAGAGAAGGTATTTGTGATATAAATGGAAGCATCATCCGGATTTTTTGAGATAGATGACAATCAGGCGAAATTCGACGAGTTTTTCAGAAAATATTATAGTGAAAAAATATTGGAAGTCGTCAGAGGTTACCCTGAAACCAAGAGCCTGATTGTAGACTTTCACGACCTTGATAAATACGATATTGCCCTTGGCGATGAACTGATCCTCAATCCAGATAGTGCCCTCTCTGCCGCCAAGAACGCATTGATGAGCCTGGATTTCCCATCTGATCTTCTCAAAGTAGATATAAACATACGATTTATTAATCTCCCTTTAACTGCTAAACAATTGATAAGCGAGATAAGAAGCGACCAAGTAGGAAAACTGCTCTCCATTGAAGGGATAATCAGAAAAGCCACAGATGTCCGGCCGAAACTCATCATGGCTTCCTTTGAATGTAGGAGATGTGGAAATGTAATGGGGGTAGAACAGATAGAACTCGCCATAAAAGAACCCTTCCTCTGTGAGAGCTGCGAGACTCGTGGCCCATTCAAGCTTCTGCCGGAAGAATCAACTTTTATAGATTCTCAGAAGATATTGATGCAAGAATCGCTTGAGAATCTTGCGGGAGGTGAGCATCCAAAACAGATCACTATTACAATGGAAGACGATCTCACTGGAAAATGGCTCCCGGGTGGTAGGATAGAAATAGTCGGGATTTTAAGGGCTGTAAGAAAGCGTTATAAAGAAAAAACTTCCAAGGTGTTTGATATTTTCATCGACACAAACTCTATTCAGCCCATAGAACTTGAGTTTGAAGAGGTAAAAATTACCAAAAAAGATGAGAAAAAAATCATAAAATTATCCAAAGATCCTCTAATATATGAGAAGGTCAAGAACTCAATCGCTCCGCATATATACGGTTATCCACATATCAAAGAGGCTGTGGTGTATCAGCTTTTCTCTTCCCCCCGGATAGAGCTTCCGGATGGGGGGACTATAAGGGGAGACTCACATATACTCATCTTGGGCGAACCATCAACAGGTAAGAGCGAGATTTTGAATTATGTTGCTAGGGTGCTTGCGCCAAGAGGTATCTATACTGCGGGTAAAGGCGCAACAGGGGCAGGTCTAACTGCCACAGCAGTCAAAGATGAGTTCGGTGATGGGGGATGGTCTATTGAGGCCGGTGCCTTGGTATTGGCAGATAATGGGATTGCGTGTATTGATGAGTTTGATAAGATGGAGACAGAGGACAGGTCTGCCATGCATGAGGCGATGGAACAGCAAACTGTGAGTGTGGCCAAGGCGGGTATACTTGCAACCTTTAGATCTCGGTGTGCAATATTAGCTGCGGCAAATCCTAAATTCGGACGTTTTGATGATTACAGGCCAATCTCTGATCAGATCAACCTTTCCCCAACACTTCTATCCAGGTTTGACTTGATATTCTTTGTTAGGGATAAGCTTGAGGAGACTAAAGTCATAGCTCATCACATCATGAACTCCGTTATATCGCCGGATAAGATAAAACCTGCGATTGAAACCGATCTTTTAAAGATGTATATCGCATATGCACGCCAAAATATCATTCCGGTTTTGACCACTGCGGCAAGTGATCGGATAGAACAGTTTTATGTTAATATGAGAGAGACTGCCCAAGAGGCTGAGAATATTCCAATACCATTGACAACAAGACAGTTATGGGCGGTGATAAGGCTTTCTAGAGCCTCTGCCCGTGTTAGACTGAGTGATGAGGTTACAGTCGAAGACGCAGAAAGGGCCATAAATCTTGTCATGGTCTCCCTGAAAGAGGCGGGGGTTGACCTTGAGACTGGGAGAGTAGATATTGACAAGATCATGGTTGGGGTGACTAGCTCTCAAAGAGACAAGATAAAGGTTATCTTAGATATCGTCAGGGAATTGGAGAAGGAGTTTGGCACGGCTGCTAAGGCTGAGATCTTGGAAAGATCTGATGATGAGGGCATCTCTAAAGAGCGTGCTGAAGAGCTTATAGTTATGTTAAAGAAGCGAGCAGAGTTATATGAACCCAGGCACGACCATTATAAGATCGTTTAGTGATTAATATGACAAGCGAACCAATACCTGAAGGGAGATTTTCACGTGGAGTGGCATATAAGGTCCCGATCATTGATATAACAAGGGGCACATTTGAACCTGCAGATTCCGAGGAGGATGTCAATTATCTATTAACCCCTTTTAACGAAAAGATCTCCAGGTGCAGAATAATGGCCACGGTGGTTTCCCGACATGTAGGGGAGGAGCAGAGATTCGCTTTTCTCACCCTTGATGATGCCACTGACACCATCTCGGCTAGGGCGTTTGGGGAGGAAGTTGAACTGGTAAAAGATTTTAAACCAGGGAATATAGTCGACGTTATTGGGAAGATAAGGGAGTATCAGGGGGAGAAATATGTCAACATCGAGTCGATGACAAAAATAGATGAGCCTAACTGGGAGCTTGTGAGAAAACTTGAGATCTTGTGGCATGATAAGGAATCAGGGATAAAACGCGGCCAAAGCGGCGAGATAAGCGAAGAAAGGTTTGAGGGGGCTGTTGAGGAAGATGTTGTAAGTGAAGACTCAAAGGCATTGATCCTTGGATTGATAGATAAGCTAGACGAGGGAGATGGAGTAAGATACTTGATCCTTGTAGATGAAAGCGGCTTGGATGATGAGAAGCTGGAAGAGACGCTGAATGAGCTTCTGGGCGAGGGAGAGATATATGAACCCAAGATCGGGAGATTTAGAAGGATTTGATCGTTGCCCCCACATTTTTGTCTTTTGTTGTGAAGATCCTTTATAGGGTTGAAATAATATATAATGAGTCTATCAATTTTCTATAAGATTAATAATCAAAGTATCGTTGGTGTGATGGATGGCTCACAAATTCTATGCTAAAGTATATCGATACCAAAATGAGGTAATACTAGCTGCATGTGACCCTGAGGTTTATGGAAAGACCTTCGAGAATGAACTCATGCACCTTGAGGTGGATAGCGCATTTTATGGTGACGAACTTGTCGTGGATGAGGATATAAAATCATTGCTTAATAGCGCCACAATCGCTAATCTTGTAGGGACTAAAATAGTAAAACATGCCATAGAAATAGGTTTAGTAGACCCTGAGAATATTATTGAGATAGAGGGAGTGCCTCACGCACAGATAGCCAGGATGCTTTAACCTATTTTTATCGTACGCATAGTTGAAGGGGTTATATGAGAAGATTTTGCTCGGTTTGTGGTAAGCCCACTGAAGATTTGCATGAGGGTCTATGCACACAGTGCTTTGTAAAAGAGCACGATTTTATATCTTTGCCAAAAGTCCTCGAAACTACGATATGTAAAAGATGTTTTAGACAATGCATAAAGAGGGGATGGCATGATAACGGCGACGAATTAGAATCTGCAGTAAAGAATGCTGCTATTAATGAGGTCCAGCACGCTTTAAGATCAAGATTGGAAAATGAAGGGTTTAAAATCCGAGTAGAGGATATAAAGGTGATGAGTAAAGGACGTTTTGATGTCCTATGTAAAGTTGTAGTGGAAGGTGTTGTGAAGGGCGTTTCTATAAGAGATGAGAAAAAATGTACAGTCAAGGTGAACTCTCAGCTATGTCCTGACTGCTCAAGGATCTCAGGAGGCTACTATGAGGCTATATTGCAGATAAGGGGTGCAGGTTTATTATCTGAAGAAGAGGTTGAGAAGTTATCAGATGCGGTGACATCTCTGATGGAAAGTTATTCTGGCAAGAAACGCGCTTTCATCTCGAATTTTAAACGCGTTAAAGGAGGTGCGGACTTCTACATTGGATCTGCAAAAATTGCTAGAAAAATCTCTCATGTTTTAAAAAGAAAGTATGGGGGGGAACTGTTAGAATCTGCAAAACTTGTGGGAAAGACCAGGGACGGGAGAAATGAGTATCGCATCACTATTGTCTTTAGACTTCCGAAATTTAAAGTAAACGATATAATCGAAGCTAATAATCGGATAATTCAGATCCTGAATCTGGGGAAAAATAAACTTACAGGATTTAACCTAAAGACTAGGAGCAAGACATCTTTTCCACTGGCAAAGATAAAGGATGCACGAATAATCGCAGCAGAAAATGAGATAAGAAAAGGGGTAGTTTCAGACGTTACACCGGATAAAATTCAGATCATTGATATGGCGGACTACAAGACGTTTTATCTCTCCTGGGCCAAAAAAGGCTTGAAAGCCGGAGCAGAAGTGAAGTTCATAAGGAATGATGAAATCCACCTGCTAATGCTCAGAGATGAAGCACGACCCCATCTACCGCCTGCGTGATTAATATTATATAAGCCCTTAGATATCTTCTTCATAGGGGTAACTAGATGATAATTTATTCTGAGCAATATCTGGAACACACCAGGGATTCTCATCCGGAGAATAAGAATAGATTGAGGAGGACAATGTCACTGCTAACGAAGAAAAATGTCTTTGATAACGTTGCATTGATAGAGCCAGAACCTGCCGAAAATGAGGATGTCTTAAGAGTTCACACAAGTCAACATATGAATCTTATCAAAGAGCTGTCTTTTAAAGGAGGGGGCATGTTAGGACCAGATACTTACATCACCAAAAGGAGTTTCGACATTGCCATGCTCTCAGCAGGCGGGTTGATCACAGCCTTAAAACAGGACGAGTACAAGTATGCCTTTGCTTTGGTCAGGCCACCTGGGCATCACGCAACTTCGGATGAAGCTATGGGATTCTGCATTTTTAATAACATAGCAATTTGTGCCAGATATGCCGTTGAAAAACTTGGCAAGAAAAGGATATTCATACTTGATTTTGATGTCCATCACGGTAATGGCACCCAAGACATATTCTACAACGACCCCTCCGTCCTTTTCACTTCTTTACATCAATATCCATTATACCCTGGTACCGGTCGAATAGATGAGATAGGGTCAGAGGAGGGAGAAGGTTACACCATAAATATCCCTCTGCCGCCTAAGATAACGGACAACTATTATCTAAAAGTGTTGGATGAGATTGTTTTTCCCGTGCTAGAAGAATTTGATCCAGAGCTAATACTGGTTTCGAGCGGATATGATAGTCATTATGACGATCCCCTAGGAGATATGTGTCTTTCTTCCCGTGCCTATTACAACATATCAAAGAGGCTTAAACGACTAGGTATAAAAACCATCTTCACACTTGAGGGAGGATATAATCTTGACGCTCTTTCCAACTCCATTTATGCCACTATGTCGCCTATCTTTGACTTAGAGGCGGATTTCTTTGACAATCCTCTTGAGGACGACGAGAGGATGGCAGATTACATAATAAACAGGATAGGATCTGTGAAAGAGATTCACTCAGGCTACTGGAACTTTAGCTGATCTACGGGAGCAAAAACCTGTTCCAGACGTTCTCAATCCTCTCACCCACAACCTCAATATTACCCCATCCACACTCTCCCAGGCCATAATAACAGGCTTTCTGCAGATGCTCAACTTGAACCGGGTTAACACGCATTATCTTGCAGCATACAAGATCCATTGCAAGGGCGTCCTCGCTTGCCAAAACGAGATCCATCCTCTTAGACCTACCATCAACCGGTCCGTCGCCCTCCATACCAACTATACCATCCATTATATTCAGATCCGGTCTTCGGATCTTCATCACATCTGTAATGGCGTCTGTCAGCTTTGGATGATATATAGACTTTCTTCCGGGGATGACTCCGAAGAGGTTCTTCATCGATAATGTGACAGTTGACATGGAATGGGTCTTCATCACAGGCAGATTCAAAAGGATGTCTGCTTTTATTATTGTCCTTGGGACCTTGAATTTAGTTAAGGACTTGAAATCCCCTTTTACAGGTATGAGTATGTCATTGCTTAAATTTAAAAAGTCAACGCCATGAGCCTCACAGATAGTGCTCATCCCGGTCTTTTCGAAACTCTCCTCTGCCTTTGCCATGTATCCGTTGGCTTCGACCACAAGTATCTCTTCGGCATAGCTTTTGAATATTTCCAGGGTCTGATCTAAAATACGGGTATCAGTAGTTGCCCCCGTGAAATATGGCAAAGGACAGCAAAGGTTTGGTTTTATGACCAAGAGTTCGCATTTCTTTGGTGTGTATTCTATAAGGTCTAGGGCTTTCTTTACGTCTGGTTTATAAGATTTCACTATGCTTACTTTGACCATGTGTGATTTACCCCTCTTTTCCTATTTATGTGTTATCATATGCTTTTCTTCTCTTTGAACTTTGAGAGTATGTGGGAATAAAAATCTTTGTTTGCTGTTCTTGATTTCGAGGCTTTTTCCACTATCAGCTCTGGTGTTGATTTTGCAAGCTTGTTAATTATTGGATTTCTATTCACGATCAAGTTTAGGTTTTCGTCTAATCCTTCTGCCTCTATGCCGTCTATCCGGATATTCTGGTTGGAATATTTTTTGATATCTTCCCCAAGGTGGGTGACTAGGATTAGCAGGATGTTTTCGTTTTTTTCAAACCATTCTAGTAGTGATGCTATGACCTTTGCTGCTGCTCCTGGTTCTGTTACTGCCTCTATTTCGTCTGCGAGGATGAGCTTCTTTTTATCGTTTTCAATTGTTATAGCCTCAAATGCTCTTAGTAGGGACTCGAAGGCGCCTGCATCCTTTCCCTGATTTCTGCCGAAGTAGTATATTTCGTCCATTATAGTGGTGTATGCCTTTTTAGCAGGGGCTAGTAGGCCCATCTGGGTCATTATCTGTATCTGTGTTATCGTCTCAAGGAGTGTCGTTTTCCCTCCTGAGTTGGCGCCTGTTAGTACTATGATCCTCTCATCTCTTGCCTCTTTGAAATCTGTTTTTACTTTTCCTATTACGTAATCTATCGGCTGGATCTCGATCTTTCCCTTCAATTCCTTCTTTTGAAGTAGAAGATGTTTTGCTCCATTGAACTGTATTCCAACCTCATCATCGATCTCTTGTCTGTTTAAATTGAAGTCTATAGAGAATCTGCCCAGAGCCAGTGTGATGTCCAGCTCCAGCATCTCTCTTATTAATCTTTCCAATGCAGGGATATGGTCTTTAAATTCCTCTGCATACTTACATTTGATCTCAAATTCGATCCGCCTTTTTTTGGCTTTGAGCCATCCTCTTATCTCTTCTAGTTTTTCCTCGTCTGTTTCCAGCGGATATTGTATGTTATTTGAGAACAATCCTGCGATCATCATTTCGTCGTCGAGTTTGAGTTTTTTCGCGATCTCTTGCTCGCATTCCTCAGATACGTCATTTAGGATCCCTACAAGTTCAGGCGGCAGATATTCATAGACCTTAGAAGGTTCTGAGAAATCCATATTTTGAAGCATCTCTAATACCCGCTTCCCCTCCAAAGAAACTGATTCCGTTTCAACCCTGTCTGCTATGGTGGTGTTGGCTGATTCAAGCGATTTATAGGTAACATCGTCTAAATCCTCTATGGCATTGGTTAAAATCTTTAATTTTTCATCGCTTTCTGGTCTTATCCCTTTCTCATCTAGAAACTGAATGTTTTCTGTGATTTTGGCCAGGGTTTTTATATCTAGGATCTTTTGCAGTCGCTTTTGGATGTCTGTATCTTCCAGTAACTTTAAAAGTCTGTAAACCGCTGTAATGCTTCCCTTGTTTGAGGCATAAAATGACAAAACTTCCTCAGGGATTATACTTGATATATCCTCTCCAAATATGACCTCAACTTGAGGTAGCGCCTCCATTTGTGTAGCGTGAATTGAGTCATTGGTTTGGACATATCTCATAAACTCTTGGTCTTTGATATATTCTATGTCCTCCGCGCTCTCCAGCAAAAATATCTCGATGTAGTCTGAGAAATCCAGGAGCTTCTCATAAAGGTCTTTGCTTTCTGTTATCACAATGTCTTTGCTATTTATCTTAATCGCTCGTGAGACATATTTTAGATCAAAGATCGCCTTCTCAACCTCCATGAGTCTATCCTTATCTAAGGCTTTGACAAAGGATCTTGCCCGCTCAAGATTATCCAGTCTCCTTTGAATTTCGGGCCTATCTGTTGTGGTATAAAACAAACCGATTTTCAGTCTTCCATAATCTGTCTTCGCATACTCTTTTAAAGTGTCCAAGACCTTAGAATAGACCTCCCTAGCCTCTGGTGTTTTAAGGATATCGGAATACTCAAAGCCATGCTTTTTTGCATAGACAAACCTAGCGATCTCTATCAGTTTTGCGACCGGTACTTCCGGCATGGAAAATAGCTTATCAAATTCCATGTTGTAAAGGGAGGAGACTGCCTCTTCCTCAGAACCATAATGAGTGACTAGTTTCTTTGCGACACTGTCTCCAACGCCCTTGATTTCAGTAAGTTTCGATAACATAAGCAACAGCAAAAGCTAGTTTAATTTTTGATATATAGTTTTTTAATGAAGAGAAATTCGTTTAAAAATAAAGTTTTGTATATGTCCCTCATATCTCCCATGGAAACAGTGGGTCGAGATAACCTTCTAAAAATCCTAAAAATTCTTCGGAAAACACCTCTTCGTCTATCTTTATCATGAAACCTTTTTTGATCTCTTCAGAGATATGTTTTGGCATCCCTTTCTTTTCAATATCTTTTTGCGAAAAAAAGTCTTCAAGCAGTGCCTTTGCACCGGTATATTCTCTTTTAAGTATCACACACCATCTGTCCTTCTCAATAAATGGTTTTGTTAATTTTCCTTTGAATTTCTCATATTTTTCTAAAAATCTCGCCTCGTGATCTGAATTCACCTTTGGCCCATAATGAACCCTCATAGCAGGCAGTTCAAGGTCTTCTAACTCTATTAAGATGCATATATCTTTATTAACCGAGAAATCCAAATCAATCAATCTGAAATCATTGTCTTTTATCACATTTTTTAGGGTCTGACAGGCCTTTCTTATCTGAGGATATAGGATGTCCTCAACTACATCAGGCTTTGAAAACACCACTGAGACAAAAGCTGTGCCTCTCTCTCTGAATTTCTCAAGGGTAATGCTCTTCTTAACTTCCCTCTTGTTTGGAAAAAAGAATCGCTCACTTGGGCCTTTAGTATATTCTCTTGCAGCAACTGTAAATTGATGGAACTTTTGTTTGGATAAAGCACTGGCAACGTTCCTGTTTCTGTCCACCGGATCAATAAAGATGAGGGGGGATGAAAACTTCTCCACTGCTTCTTTGGTTTCATATTCATTGCTGATGTCGATAACCTGTTGTGCAATCCATTTTGACCCGGATTTTATAGTATTTTCAAAAGAGCCGTAGTGAACTATCAACAGTTCACATAAGTATCCTGAGAAACCCTCCACCTCCGCCTCTGCGCCGTAACATCCTATCCCCTTTAGGAACTGTTTCAGGAGCCTGACTTCTGACTGCTTTTCCGGTATATTTTCCTTGATGAACTTGTCGTGAAATGGAGTTCGATCGACAGCTGATTTTAGTTGCGATGTGTTTTCAATGTCATAACATGGGACAAACTCGACTTCAAAGCCTTTGTATCTCCCGGTACCATATGGATGTTGCGCATATCGTTTTACCGGGTTTTCTAGGATATCCCATGTTATTTTCGTCACTATTTCTTCCAATTCATTCGTCTCATATTGAAGTGGGAATTTTAGAAAGATATCAATGTCTTTTTCATAATTTAACCACGTACCACGAGATACCGAACCCACAAGTATAGGGGAGATTTTAGGGTCTATTCTTTGACACTCTTTTTCAACCTTAGAGAGAAGTTCCCTACATACAACTGTTATCTTTGCTTCTTCAGCCTCAGTGGGACTTATCTTCACTAACACTTTTTCTTCCAGATCCTTCATAGCATAACTTCCCTCAACGTAGTATAGATGGGTCCTTTTGGTGTCAACACACTCTTTTTTAGAATGACTCTATCCACCTTTATCTTATCTACCTCTTTATCCTTCATGGTTGTGATTATTTCTGCGAGTTTATCCTTATTTCTGGGGCTTTTGACTCTGCCTATGGTCAAATGAGGCTTGAATCTTCCCTCCTTTTTAAAGCCCAAGTTTGAGATGTTATCTTCAAGACTCTCCTGCATTTTGGCTAATTTCTCTTTATTTTCTTCTATGCCCACCCACACAACTTTGATATATCGAAGACTGGGAAAGACGCCCACACCTCTTAATTGAACCTCGAATCTGCTGAAATCTTTGAATGATTCCTCCATCCTGTTGTGGATGTCATCTACCAAATCATCTTTTATCTCGCCTAAGAACTTCAATGTAAGATGCAGGTTCCCAGGCTCAACGAACTTGATGTCGGCATTGGCACTTCTCAATTGATCTCGAATACTGTTTATAGCCTCAGACTCCATCTCTATTGCGATAAAACTTCTCATTTCCTCTTACCCCCACCATATCTAATTATCGGCTACAGTATAAAATTGTTGGGAAAATAAAAAAAAATAGTGTTTACATAAATCTGGAATCGTCTCTATGTTCTCTCTTCCAGAAAATAAAGAGACTGCATATGGCTGCTAGTAAGGTTAAAATGCTGATTCGGATCGTAATTTTATGTTTCAGTATAAACCTTGGTATGAAACCCAACTTCTCTCCTCCACTCACAGTAGGTGCGGGGTCCTCTGAGTCTATAACACCGTCTCCGTCTGTATCAGAATTGTTGGGATCGGTTTCTCCGTCATCTACTGCGCCGTTCTTATTAACATCCTCTTCGCCATCTGTCAAACCATCGCCATCAGTATCAGGGTTTAGAGGGTCTGTTTTTGAGCTGATGTCAGTATCGCCTGCTACAGATGCACCTCTCTCAAGACCGTCGCTTAGGCCGTCTCCATCGGTATCAGTCTTGAGTGGATCTGTTTTAATATTGTATACCTCATCGAAATCTGACAAACCGTCTCCGTCTGTATCAGCCTTCTCCGGGTCAGTGCCCAACCTGTCCTCCTCGGTATCGTTTATGCCATCGTTGTCTGTGTCTACAACTAGTCTACTTACAGTGATGATAACGGTATCTGTGGCAGTAGCGTCGTTGTCGTCTGTAACCTCAAGCGTTATTACATGAACGCCGAGATCAAAGATCTTACTAAAAGATTTGTCTGTACTCAAAACCGTCCCGTCTTCAGTCCACTTATATAAAGTGATATCCCCGTCCGGATCCTTTGAGTTCTCGGCGGACAATATTATCGAAACGTTCTCCTTGATGGTCTGGTCTGGGCCAGCGTCTGAAATGGGCGGTACATTTGGTATAACTGTAATCTTTACTAGATCGCTGTCTGTGGCTCCTTCCTCATCCTCGACTGTCAATTCAATGCCATGGATTCCCGGGTCGAATACCTCTGTAAATGTCTCATCCAAGCTTAAAAGTCGGCCTTCTTCACTCCATCTATACGATAGTTTCCCTCCTTCAGGGTCCTCGGATCCGCTCGCATCTAGAGTCACGGGGGTCTCTTCTTTGACTGTTTGATCGGGGCCTGCGTTTGCAACAGGTGGCTCATTTGGCAAGGGTGATGTCGTTGGTGGAGGGGGGGTGGTTGTGGTCGGTGGGGGGGTAGTGGTTTGAACTAGCGCGGTCTCATTTGCAACATCCTTATAGAAGTAGAGATATTTATATTCCCCTGATTTTCCTATGAGTGCAATGTCGTTAAACGCTCTAAAATCAGGTCCGTCGCTGTCCAAGGCAACTGAAGCTACTGCGACCAAACTACCGGGGTGTACATTTGCCTCAAGATCGTTTTTCTGATATGTTTCTATCAAATCATTGTCAGAATTATAGGTACTGATCTCGCCACTGCTTACTGTTACAATGTCATCCAGTTTTCCGTCTTTGTCAAAATCGGCAAGGGCCGCT
>JAZFTJ010000144.1:0-2805 GCA_036446635.1 Hydrothermarchaeales archaeon (SeqCode)
GGGGGCGGGATTTGAACCCGCGATATCCAAAGGATAACTGGCTTAGCAGGCCAGCGCCATACCGGGCTTGGCGACCCCCGCAAAAAGAGAGAGCTTGACACCATTTTATATGAATCTTCCCATTAGATATAAGAATTTATAACTTGACAAAGAGGATCCTAAATCAAACATATGTAAATGGGGGGCGAAAAATATAAATCTAAAACATGTTACAAAAAAATGGGGCAGTTCGTGGGCTATGCTCCTCTCCTAGGTGGAGCCGTGAACTATGGGCTGCCCTGAGTATTTCAAAAAAAAGCCGAGAATGGTGGGACTATTGAACACTAAGTATCAACTTTTTTTTATGTTTGAAATCATCGTCCGTAAAATCGCCACTAGCACGACTGGATAAATAAGCGCCATCATCCTACCGAAAATCCTGACAAGGAAAGGGGTGATAAACGTATAAACTCCGATGAGGATCATATATCTGCCTACAGAGACTGCAAGCGCTTCTTTATTCTCCCTCTTTGATCTGTTATAAAAGTCAAATATGAACATCCTCTTCTCAACCCCTATTATGTAGCCAAAAAACATCAATGTAAGGCCGATAAAGCTCATAAGAGCAACGAGTCCAACTTCTAACGACAATATAGGGAGCCTCCTTTGAAAAAGAACTAAATCAAACTTTGCTATCCAATTTGTCTAATACTCAATAGGAATACCTAAAATATCATCTTGACCATCCAATACTGAACGTGCTATCAGTGCACAGCCTTTGGCTGCTGAAAAGCCGTTGATCTTCTCAACCCTACCGAATCTTTCAAGAGACCTTCTAAGGGTGTTATAGATTTTATCATTAACACCAGAAGAACCTGTTATATACACCGCCTCAGGTTCAAATGCACCTAAAAAACTGTGTATCTCCATAGCCGCGCTCAATATCAAAGAATCCAAAGCAAGCCTTGCTTTTTCATCCTTTAAATCGAAAATCTCGTCGGGGTCACGTTTTAGAATTTTAATTGCTCCAGACGTATAAAAAGCCTCATTTGCTGAGACCACATCTTCATCCACGCGCCTAATAGCCTCCAGATCCAGAGGACCATGCAGAAGACCGATCGCTCCCAAGCAAGCATCTATGGCGCCGAAAAATTCTCCATCCTTTATCCCGATAGTGACCGTATTAGAGCTGATGTCAGAGATGATCAAATTATCAGTCTTTGTTGTTTTGTTGGCCTCCAAAAAGATGTAGTAACTAAGACCTACTTTCTCTGAGGCCGCGCAATGGGAGTATAAGGCTTTAAACCTCGGATCCAAACACGCAATACCCCTGTGAAGACCCGGAATCAATACAGCATTAAGATCAGAGTCATAAATCTCGTCAAAAACCTTTGTCCCGCCCCCAACATAACTTCCTGTACTATCCTTTAAAACCCCTCTACCCTCTACTTGGTGGAGATCTACTACAGCATTGACCGCATCCCCCATTGAATAGCTGACACCCACCAGGTCAAGGGAGAACGGAACCCTATTGTTTATCTCCCCCAATATCGATTTCTCGGCTGCTTCTTCTCTACCTATCTTAAACTTGATCTCTTCCCCGTCGCTTCCAAGAGCACAGAATCTTATGCTCTTCGTGCCGTGATCTATGCCCAGTGTATTCATGTTTTTCAGAGAAAACTAATGTCAGGAAGAGGGTTATAACCTTTACCTATTATCAGATCAGATCCTTCCTGGCCTTTACAAGTACTTCAGCATTCAAGACAGAGGCACCTGCAGCCCCTCTTATCGTATTATGCCCAAGGACAGTATATTTGAAATCAAGGATCGGATCTTCTCGGATCCTGCCAACAGTTACAGCCATACCCCCCTCGTTCATCCTGTCAAGACGAGGCTGAGGCCTATCCTCCTCATCTTTAACAATAATCGGCGTTTTAGGCGCAGAAGGCAGGTCTAGTTCCTGCGGAAGGGCTTTAAAATTAGCCATTACTGCCTTAATATCCTCTATTGAACACTCTTCCTTAGTCTTTACAAAGACCGACTCCATATGACCATCAGTCACAGCAACCCTGTTACAGGAAGTAGAGACTTTAAAGTCAGGCAGGATCACATCAGAGCCGTTGAACTCTCCAAAGATCTTTAATATCTCAGTATCAACCTTCTCCTCTTCACCCCTGATAAAGGGTATGACATTATCCTGTATAGCCATTGAGGGCACCCCGTTATAGCCTGCTCCGGATAAGGCCTGCATGCTAGTCAAAAACACACTTTTAAGACCGAATCGGTCAAAGACTGGCTTTAATGAGAGGGTGAACATCACAGTGGTACAGTTGGGGTTCGTGATTATGCATCCGTCCCAACTGCGATTCTCTTTTTGGACCTTTACCATGTCTAGATGCTCAGGATTGACCTCAGGGATAAGCAGAGGCACATCTGGAGCAGTCCTATAAGAAGATGCGTTAGACGCTACAACAAAACCTTCCTTGGCAAATGCGGGTTCCGCGTCTTTGGCAACGCCAGATGGAAGGGCAGAGAACACTATATCAGCGTCGATCTTTTTAGGATCGATCTCTTTTACCTCTCTATCCTTTAACTCCTCAGGCATCTCCCCATCAAGATACCATTTTGCTGCATTCTTATATGTCTTGCCCGCAGATCTTGATGATGCTGCAAGGTCTGTTAATTCAAAGAATGGATGCCCTTCAAGCATCTCGATGAACCTTTGGCCTACCATCCCTGTAGCGCCTAAAATTGCTACTTTCACAATAGATCACCTATGAATTATGAAGGTGGTAAAACTAACAACTAGTATTATATTCGGGTATA
>JAZFTJ010000145.1:0-8496 GCA_036446635.1 Hydrothermarchaeales archaeon (SeqCode)
CAGTTTTTAAGAAAATGTTCTCGATCCCCCCTATCTCTTCTGGAGTATGAGCGCTTGAATTTAAAAATGCGATGAAGGTGATCTCTCTGTTTGAGAGTTCTTCTGAATATTTATATAAAAATTGATATGCTATTTCAAAGCCTCGCGTTAATATTAGTTGCGACACAGGCTCTAAGATCAGAACTGAGTTTGAGGGCATTTTCCTTATAAGATCTCCGAAGAGATAGAGATGGCTCATAGGAAGTTTAATATAAGGGGAGGGATTTGTTTCTGCGGCCCATCCTGAGGGCATGTCTATTATTTGAATGGCTCCCTCTTTAAGTATTTCAGTGACCCGTTTATACCTCTGCACTGATCTGGGTTGAGGGGTGATAAAGATAATAGGATTTCCATTTTTATGAAAGGAATCTATAATTTTCTCGACAAACTTTGTTAGTTCTTCTTTTGCCGTGTACTTTACAAGTGTCGAGTTTCCGAGTTCATCGATAATTTTTTTATCCTCATCACTTAGTTCTGATTTTATTTTTTTGGTCTGCTCTGTAAACTTGAGATCATCGACTTTTGCTTTTAACTGTTCATGCTCTTCTTGAAGCATATTATATCTTTTTTTGAGTTCTTCCTCTGCCCGTTTACGTTCAATGGCATATCGTACGGTGCGCACAAGCAAGTTGCTATCCACCATCCCCTTTACCAGATAGTCCTGAGCACCATTTGCTACGGTATTAACACCCATCTCTTCGTCGTCAAGTCCAGTCAGTATGATGACAGGTAAATGCGGTGTTTGAGAGCGTACTCGGCTGAATGTATCAAACCCCTGGCTGTCTGGAAGCCCAAGGTCTAGGAGAAGCACATCGATGTTCCCGTTGGTCATGAATTCCAGACCCCTAGAGAGACTGTCAGCAACCACTAGCTCAAAAGATGCTCTCTCGGCTTCTTTCAGCATCTCCTCTATCAGTCTGGCATCTCCTTGGTTGTCCTCAATTAGCAGGACTTTGATGAGATTATCGCTCATAATATTCATTCTGGGGGAAGCTTCACTATTGTGAACCAGAAATCCTCGATAGATTTTACAACCTTGATGAATTGGTCCAGATCAACCGGTTTGGTGATAAAGCAGTTTGCGTGCAAATTATAGGTTTTGATTATGTCCTCCTCGGCGCTTGAAGTTGTCAAGATCACCACGGGGATTCGTCTTAAGCTCTCATCTGCTTTAATCTCCTCCAGGACTTCGCGGCCATCTTTTTTTGGTAAGTTCAAATCAAGCAGGATGAAGTCTGGACGAGGCTTACCCGCATACTCACCCTCTTGATGAAGGAAGGCCATGGCCTCTACACCATCCTCAACAACATGCAGATTATTCCACATCTTACCATCTTTAAGACCCTCTTGAGTCAGGCGCACATCTCCTGGATTGTCCTCCACCAATAAAATTTCAACAGGTATACTGATTGTTCCAACTTTCATGTTTATGAACCTCCATTCTAGGAATTGTAAAATAAAAAGTCGAGCCTTTCTCTGGCTCTGATTCTATCCAGATACTGCCACCATGGCGTTCCACTATCCTCTTACAAACCGCTAATCCGATGCCAGTTCCAGGATACTCTCCTCTGCCATGCAGACGCTGAAAGATGACGAAGATTCGCTCAGCATACTCAGGGTTAATGCCAATGCCGGTGTCGCGCACTGAAAATACCCATTCTTCATCTTTTAGATTAGCAGAGATATGGACATTGGGCGGATCATCCCCTCGGAACTTGATTGCATTGGCGATTAAGTTCTGAAACAACTGGATAAGTTGCAGGTCATCAACCATGATTGTCGGCAGAGGATCATATGTTATCACTGCGCTGTTTTCCTCAATGGCCGCTTTCAGATTAGATATGGCATGATCTAGGACCGTCGTGGAGTTGATCATCATAAAAGGCTTGCCTTTAGTGCCAACACGTGAATATGCCAGTAGATCATTGATCATTTCCCTCATGCGGGTAGCTCCATCCACTGCAAAGGCAATGAAATCCTCAGCATCTTTATCAAGTTTATCTTTGTACTTCCGCTCAATTAGCTGGACATAGCTTGCTACCATACGCAGCGGTTCCTGCAGATCATGAGACGCTATATAGGCAAATTGTTCAAGCTCCTTATTGGAGCGCTCTAACTCAATTGTTGTTTTCCTAAGAGTTTCCTCCGTCCACTTACGCTCAAGAGCGCTTCCGATAATCTCTGAGGATATGCGGAGAAGCGTCGGTTCTTCAAAGCTCCATCGTCCAGTTTTTATAGTATTGTCAAGGCCTATGAATCCGGCGAGTTCTCCTCCAACGCGTAGAGGCAGTATCAGGAGGGATTTGATATCCTGGCTTTTCAGTTTTTCCATCTCTGTTCTTGCCTCTGGGGGCATCTTTGAAACATCCCGGATATGGATAACCTCTCCTTTTTGAAGTTTTGCCATCCACCATGGAAACATCGTGGGATTGAGATTCTTGAGATCATCGATTTGTGGACTCACCCCTTCTGCACACCATTCATAGGCGTTGTCCTTGATGGTTTTATCTTTACAGAGAAGAAACAGGTATGCCCGGTTTGCTCCGCTCAATCTACCTATATAGCCAAGGGAGACATTAATGCTATCATCGATGCCTGAAACACCGGCGAATCGTGATGAGATATTGGAAATGGTTTTTTCAAACTCCAATTTACGCCTGATAGTTTCCGCAGCCTGCTTACGCTTGGTTATGTCCCTTATAATGTTTGTAGAGGTATAGCTCTCATCTTTCTTTTTGGTGGAAAAAGATAGTTCAACCGGAAATAACGTCCCATCCCTCCTTATAACCTCCAGCTCGATAGTCTTGCCTGTGACCTTGGGATTCCCGATTTTCAGGGTCTGTTCGATACTTTTAATATACATTTCACGGTATTTTTTAGGGATAATAATGTTAATAGGTTTTCCCAGCGCTTCCTCTTCTGAATACCCAAATATTTTCTCAGCGGTCTTGTTCCAGAGAGTTATCTTCATATCCTCTCCCACAGAGACGATGGCATCTGTGGCTGTCTGTATAATGGAACGGTACTTCTCTTCAGATTCGGCCAGCTCCCTGGCCATTTTCTGCAGGGTCTCGTATTTCTGTCGTCTTTCGATTGCCAGCCCTGCTTGAGCCCCGAAATTCGCAAGCCTTTGAGCATCCTCGTCTGTCAGCCTCTCTATGCTCCCGCATCCTATTATCCCGACTACTTTGTCACCTGCCAAAAGGGGTACGCCTATCCCCCATCTCGCCTTTGTCAGCTTGGCCGCAGCCTTGGCCATCTTTTGAAGGGATTTTCTGTCGGTATAGCTCTTCAATATCCATGTAATGTCTTCAGTGATAATCGGTTTTTTTGTATCAACAATCTCTTTGAGAATGCTGCCTTCGTACAACGGCGTCTTATAACCCTGTAGGGTTAAGCCGGTTAACTTCTCAAGTTTCTTAGCGACTTTGGAGTCCGAGGAGTAACTCTTGACGATTATATGCTTCTGGTCTTTGCTTAGAAGATGTATGGCCACAGAGTCATAGTTGTATAACGCTCGAAGGCTGTCGGCTATTGTCTTAAAGACCTTTTCTTGGCTGAGTCCAGCATATAGTGTGTTGTTTATCTTCTGGAACAGAAGCAACTCTTCTTCTACATACTTACGCTCGGCGATGTTCTTTCCAGTATAAACGAAGCTTACTGTCTCACCACCGATCTTCATATTAGAGTCAAGCATTTATCTCCCATATTATAACGGTCAACTCTTGGTTAAAATATATTTAGTTTCAGGTTTTGAAAACAATTCTGAAAGAAAACAGCTCCCCATATATCGAAAGAGAAGGTCACAGTATCTAAAGCACTCTTTTTTAGGCTATTTTGACACCTATGAATCCAGACTCTTCAACAAAACTAGTCTCACCTGATTTGGGATAATCTCGAATGTTTATCCTAACTATCTGTGGAGTCTTTAGACTGAGGCTTTTAACCCAGCATTCTCCTGGGTGAAGTTTCTCGACATTACGGATATGCCTGCCAACGATCTCTTCCAACCTGTTTTTGTCCACATCCTCCAGATTAAATGCTAGGATGTTCTGCCCCATCTGAGTTGAAAGGGTCTTGTTCACCGCGGCCAGCCTCTGGGTTGATACCCATGGGGCTAAGAGGTTTCTTGGACCTATAGTGGCGATCTCCTGTAGGATTTTCTTGACCTCAGTTTTGAAACCGATTGGATGGAATATAGATGTTTGAGGAACAAAAAAATGCGCTTCATCAATCACCAAAACACAGGCAAAGCGTTCTTTGGACTGGGCAACCTCAAGCAAGGTCTTAAAAAGTGAGAAACACTTGGAATACATCACTCCTCTCTGATTAGATGCCAGTTTTGAAGAGCAGTCAATAATGGTTACAGTGTTATCTCTTATAGATTTTATAGCCTCGTTTATTTCCAACTGCCCGGTTGTCTCGAATATTCCATCTGGAAGCTCATTGATCCATGATAAGACCTCAAGCGCCTTCTCCTTATTGTAAATCTTTTCAGCGATCTCAATGAAGCATGGTTTTGAAAGCTCTATTGAATTTCCCTCTGACTCGTATCCATAGGCAGCCCCTACAAACTGTCTTCGATGATCGGCTTTACTGTTTCCCTTCAAACCATGTTTCATGCAGAATTCGTCGAAATCATCTATAGAAATGGCTGAATGTTCCTTTAACATCTCCACAGGTATCTTCAAGAAGCCCTTCTTATCTCTACTTAGCCTTATCAGATCGTCTGTTCCATACTCATCGTTTAGATCTACTATTACAAAGCTTAGATTCTCTGTTTTTTCGATAGTATTCTCAATTATCGAGAGCAGCGAAGAGGTTTTCTTCTGACCGACTCCTCCAACAATGAGCATGCCCTGCCTACCAAGAGTATGGAGACCAAGATAAGCCTCCCCTCCATAGTAAAACCTGCCTATTGGGATGGGATTCTGCAAGGTCTCAGGCGTGTGCACAAAAGAGGTCATAAAATCAGAAGTTATTCCTGTTAAAACAGCTCCGCGCTCTATCTGATCAACAAAAGGCGTGTAATCTCCGTGTTCCTCCATCTTCTCAAGCCCTCGTACCGCTATTTTGTCTGCCCTAAATTCGTCCACTTGTGCCACGAAATCTCCTTTTTTACTCCTTATTATTAAGAGGTCACCCATTCTTATGTTACCATCTAGAGGCAAGATTTCAAGGATATTCCCAGTCTGTCCCAGCACCACTCCTTTTATGTCGCTGTCAGATATTTCCTTTACAAATTCTCCCAGGAAGCCCGAATCAAGTTCGACATTCGCAAACATCAGCGCTTCCACTGCCTTGGTTCTAAATCGCGCCTCTACCCCATTCATTGATCCTTTTATCTTAGTATAGACTCTGACTATCAAATCAGCTAAGTCAACGGTGTTGATAACCTGGGTGGCTGTGAACAAGAAATCGAAATCAGTGACAGTGATAACCTCCATTACCTCATTTTTATCCAGCTTCTTTATGGCTAGATAGGGGGAGATAAGCCTACCATCTGTTCCGCTCTTTAAGTAATCTGTTCTGTGTGAGATGATCAGAATCCTAGCGTTAAAAGAGGTGGCTTTAGAGAGTGTAGCATGGAAGAAATTTGTCTCGAATTCTTCTTCAGGCGATCGAGGCCCTCCAATTGTAGGGATTCTGGTACTTAGATCCAGGATTATGCCCTGGTATTCTTTGCCTTTTGATGAAAATTTTACAAAATCTCCTTTCTCTATATCATGAACTTCTCCCTTGTGGTTAGCATGATATACTGAAGCTTCAATGACATTGTACTTCTCTTGACCCGCAGTCTCGCCTACCATCTTAACACACCTCATACACTCATCTTCTTTGAGAGATCCTTGCTCCCAAGTGCCCCATTCATGAGAGTAGAGATCCTGTTCTCAATCAGCATTCTAAGTTCCGGTCTTGCCGCTACTTCGTGATGAGCTCGATGAAGAACAAAAGGATAGAAGAACTGCATACCAGCGCTTTGAATCAAAAAATGATGATAAACCTCGCCGGGGTTCTCGCAGCCAGTGTAAGATATTCTCGCCCAGTCAGGGTGTGTGTTTACAAAGAAGAAGTTAATAGGATGTGAGTACCATTCGATTATCTCCTTTCTCATACATCTAAAAGCGGAGGTCCTGTCTCCAATATCCGGACAAAAACCCCTCAGTATCCACCAGTCATCGATAGTATTTTTAGTACTGGAAAGGATCTTTATAAACTCCTCTAAAGCTGAACTTTTTTTAATCGGGAGTTTATAATTTTCATCAATTGAACGTGCCCAATTCAAAACGGCCTCGGTGATGGGTTTTGGAACATCTCTTATCGTGTTTTCGTTTGCAGATCCTTGTAGATACCTATTCTGGATTTCATCGAGAATCCGAGTATACAGATCTCGGCTTCTGGATGTGGAGACAATGCCAAGCAGAGGGACTTTCTCTTCATTGGAGAACCTCAATAGCTCTGAGTGGGCTCTGATACAAGAATCAAGCCCCTCTCCTTCGTGAAATCCTTTAAACCATGAGGTTTCCAGCGGATAATCCATGAAAATTACAGGCTCAAGGTCGGAGAAGTCTTCTTCAAATGACCTGATCTCGCAAGAACTCTTAAAGTCGCAATAAGAACAATCCAATAGAGCCTCATCTTTGAGCTTAATCCCTATGCATCTTGCGATTCTGGCTTCCATGGTGAACCTTTCGCGGTCTATGTCTCCGGGCTTAGTAACTGAAGGTACCCCTGCAACTTTTAGGCTTTTGTATATGCCGTCTTCACCTAATGTATGAAGCGCAACTCCTCCGTAGATAAGAGTCGCAAATTTGGTGAAACCCTCGTTTGTATACTGAGATCCGTCAACCCCTATGTAAATGTGTTTCTTATAGATATTTTTACAAACAAATCTTTGTCTTGAACCAAGTGTGTCATTATCAAAAGGTGCCTTAAAACCTCTAATTGGCACTTCGAGGGGGTAGGTGTCCGACTCGGTCTCCCAGCTAATTTGACTTAGAAAAATATTTAAGAGGTCACTGATTGTATCGGCCTTTTCTGCCTCTATTCTCCTTTCTTCAATCATTCTGTCGATTTTTTCCAATACCCCCATCAAACCTCCTCCATTCTATTAAGTACACTATTTTCATTAAAGTGAGGGTATTTGTGGATTGTGATAGCATTGAAAAAGTAATATTTAGGGATTGCACACTGTTCTCCTGCATCAGCAGCTTCTTTGGTTTCACGAAGCGAGAAGGAGTTAAGGCAGTATTTTCAGCATCTCGGATGCGGTTACTATCTTTGTTGTCTCATGTTTTTTCAGTTTCAGCAGGTGCTTGTCGCCTGATACTATATCCACTTGCCCGCTGACGGCACATTCGAGAATTCGGTTGTCGCTGTCGTCCTCCAGTATGGCGCTGATGCTCTTTTCGGGTGTAAGCAGTATGGAGTTAGAGAGGATTACCTCAATGTGTTCATCTATTTTCTCTGTAGGGAGGGAGAAATCTTCTTCCAGCACTTTTCTTACTTCAGCAAGGATGAATGGAGAGGTGAAGTGCAATATTCGTCCTCTTATCACCTCTTGCATCAGCTTGTAGGGCGGCCCCCTCCAGAAGATGGAAGAGATGAGGATGTTAGTGTCGAAAACAGCGGCAATCACTCCTCAACGCCCCTGCGTCGATGGATTATCCTCTCAACGTCCTCCTCTTTTATCCCTTTTTTCTTGGCGAATTTCACGCTCCAGTCAACGAGGGCCTCGAAGGCTTCAAGACTTGTGGGGACCTGTATTTTCTTGAGGATTATTGTGTCCCTACCGCCATAGACGGCGAAGCTCTCCCCCGGCTTAATGCCAAATTCATCCCTTAATGACTTGGGTATTACTACTTGCCCCTTCGAGGAGATCTTGGTTATTTCAACTTCACTCATATAAATCACCTTTTCTTACTATCTTACATTCTTAACATCGGAAAAATAAAAAGCTTTCTAAAGAATGGGCTCTCTACTTTTGCTCATGAGCAGAAACCACTGCGAGATTTCTAACCACAAGGAACCTGCATTAATCGACCGATGGGGTATGTGGGAGGAAGAGCATCAGTTAACATCTGGTGAAATCCTGATAAAAATAGCGCCGGGGACGGGATTTGAACCCGCGTTTTCCAGGTGGAAAACAGGCTTTCTGGTCTATATTCTAGACAAATTTCCAGGCCTGCGCCGTAGTCCGGGCTTGGCTACCCCGGCAACAATATTTTCAGAGGGATAAGAGAACAATACCGTTTACAGGCAATATAATAGCGGTAAAAAAGAGCGAAGGGAATAAAAAAATAAATCTGTCCCTATCCTTTTAGCTCGATCTCTATGTTGACACCGTCAGGTACTTTAACCCGCATCACCTGGCGCATAGTCCTACCGTCGGCTTCTATGTCTATAAGCCTCTTGTGGATCCGTGTCTCCCATTTTTCCCACGATGCTTTGCCGTCT
>JAZFTJ010000146.1:0-12576 GCA_036446635.1 Hydrothermarchaeales archaeon (SeqCode)
TTTCATGTGGCCAGAGCAGCCCTAAGAGATGTCTACGTCATGGGCTCAAAACCTATTGCCCTCATAAGCGATCTTCATCTTGCAGACGATGGCGACATAGGAAAGATCTTTGATTTCACAGCAGGCGCTTCATCTGTAGCAGAGCTCACCAAGACACCGATTGTAGCAGGCAGCACCCTAAGGATTGGAGGAGACATGGTATTCGGGGATCGCCTCGTATCAGCAGTCGGTGCAATAGGCGTTTCAGACGAAAAGCCAAAGGCTAGGAAGAAAGCTGAGGGGGGAGATATAATACTCATGACCGAGGGCAGAGGAGGGGGTACTATTACAACAATAGCGCTTTATCACGGATACTTTGACATCATAAAAACCACGCTAAACGTAGAGTTTATGGAATGCTGCGACCTCTTGATAAAAAAAGATCTTCTAAAACATATCCATTCCATGACCGACGTGACAAACGGAGGTATTAGAGGGGATGCCAGGGAGATATCAAAAACAGCGGATAAAAAACTGATATTCACAGAGGAAAGTATTAGAAAAACGGTCCACCCCCAGATACTTAAAATGTTAGAAGAACTAAACATAGACTATATGGGTATCTCAACCGACTCCCTGATGATCATCCTCCCTGAGGACCATGTAGACGAGGTTAAAAAATCCTTGGATCGAGTGACTAAGGTATACGAAGTAGGGAGGGTTGAAGAAGGTCGAGGAGTCAGAATGGTTTCAGATAAGGAGTATGAGCTGTCGCCTTTGTTCAGAGAGTCGGCCTACACAAAAGTTAAAAAGGTAGTGGGCCAAAGAGAACCAGGGGGTTTGGAGGAAAAAATGAGCGCACTAGAAGACGCAAAATCCAAATCAATAGAAAAGAAAAATATGATTATTGATTTCATAAGGAGGTCATGATATGGCGGTTGAAAAAGGCACGGATAAGCTGAAGAGGGGTCTTGCGCAGATGTTAAAGGGTGGTGTCATAATGGATGTTACTAATGCAGAGCAGGCATCCATTGCTGAGGAGGCAGGCGCTGTCGCAGTGATGGCGTTGGAAAGAGTCCCCGCAGACATCCGGGCAGACGGGGGTGTTGCAAGGATGGCTGATCCGCAGAAGATTCAGGAAATTCTGGACACCGTCTCCATACCTGTCATGGCAAAGATTAGGATCGGCCACTTTGCTGAGGCCCAGATACTTCAGGCATTAAGCGTTGACTACATAGACGAGAGTGAGGTTTTAACACCTGCTGACGAACACAACCATGTCGACAAAACAAAGTTCAAAGTTCCGTTTATATGTGGAGCTAGAAACCTGGGCGAAGCCCTGAGGAGGATAGGTGAAGGAGCAACGATGATAAGAACCAAGGGAGAGGCTGGCAGCGGAAACGTCGTTGAGGCAGTCAGACATATGCGCGCGGTAATGGGGCATATAAGAATGATACAGCACATGGCAGAGGAGGAGCTGATGACAGAGGCAAAGGAGATGGGAGCTCCCTACAATATTGTAGTCGAGACAGCAAATCTTGGCCGATTGCCAGTAGTAAACTTTGCCGCAGGCGGGATAGCAACACCCGCTGACGCGTCTCTTATGATGCAACTTGGAGCGGACGGAATATTCGTGGGATCCGGGGTTTTCAAGTCAGAGAACCCTGCTGAGATGGCACGATCTATGGTATTGGCTACAGCGCATTACAACGATCCTAAAGAGTTGGCAGAGATATCCAAGGGATTAGGAAAGGCCATGGAGGGTTTGGACATCAAACTTCTCAAGGAAGAAGACCTATTACAGACAAGGGGTGTTTAACCCCCACTCTTACTCTTTTTTTTTAAAAAAATAGAAATCCTCTATGCCCCAGGTGAAGTCGATTAGGTAGGTGTCAGTCATGCTCATAGGTGTCCTAGGATTGCAGGGTGATGTCGCAGAACATGTTGCGAGGCTTAGAGAAATCCTTGGAGAAAACGGTGTAAAAGTGGTCAGATATGCCTATGAGATCGACGCATTAGATGGTCTTATAATTCCTGGTGGAGAGAGCACAACCCTTAGCGACCTCATAGTACAATTTGGGATCAACAAGGCTATTGGTAATAAAAAAGACCTCCCGATCTTCGGCACCTGCGCTGGGACGATACTCCTTGCAAAAGAGCTGGTCAATTATGCGGATCAGTTTGTGCTAAAAAGGATGGACATCAAAGTTGAGCGGAATGCTTATGGGGGGCAGATGGAGAGCTTCGAGGTGGATCTTGATATTCCTGCACTGGGTGAGGAGGCATTCAGAGCAATTTTTATTCGTGGCCCTACAATAGTGGACGTTGGAGAGGATGTTGAAGTCCTTGCATGGCATGACAGCAAGCCTGTTTTGGCGAGGCAGGGTAACAACTTGGTTGTGACATTTCATCCAGAACTAACCGACGATTTGAGGATCCAGAAATATTTTATTGAAATGGTAAAAGGGGGATGAGGATTACATCATGTTAGGCTGAACAAGACTGCGAATGCAATTGTAGATATGATAAATAGGCCTACCATAAAAATTGCGATGTTCTTAGTGTTCCTCAATCTCTTGATTTTTCTGATTATATTCATTCTATCTGCCTTCCAACTACTATTCCATATGGTCTGATTAATAAAGTTTCTATATAGATTTTAATTTTCGGACACTTACTTTATATATGCTCTGATCAGAATAGCTTTTCATGAATTCAGCTGTGATCATACCTGCATTCAACGAGTCCAAAACCATAGGCAAAGTTGTAAAAGAGAGTAAAAACATAGTTGACTATGTTGTTGTTGTTGATGATGGATCACAAGATGACACTGCCAGTGAGGCATCTAAAAACGGTGCAGAGGTTATTGGGATAGATGTCAATTCCGGCAAAGCCAACGCAATAAGGCAGGGACTTAGAAATTGCAATGGCTATGATGTTGTTTTACTGATGGACGGAGACATGCAACATTCTCCATCAGAAATCCCTCAGTTGATAGGCTGTATTGAAAACGGAGCGGACCTTTGCATAGGCAGCAGATTTTTGAAGAAAGAAACTCCAATGCCGATCATAAACCAAATTTCAAACACCGTTGCAAGAACCCTGATCAGCCTTTTGGCAGGTCAAAAGATCAGTGATCCTCAATCAGGATTTAGGGCGATTAAAGGCTCAAGGATAAGCGAACTTGACCTGAAAGCAGAAAGATACGCCATCGAACACATAATGATCCTGGAGGCTTCTAAGAAAAAATTTAAGATATGTGAAGTACCAATTTCGTGTAGATATGAAGGTGAGAAATCACACATAAACCCCGTTAAAGACTCGCTTAGAGTTATCTATTATCTTCTAAAGTTCTATCTATAGGGTTTGGTAAATGAAATACATAATAATCGTAGGCGATGGGATGGCAGACTTCCCATTAGACAAGCTGGGGGGTAAGACGCCGCTGGAAGTTGCTGATAAGCCTAATATCGATCGCCTAGCATCGATGTCCCGGCTAGGAATTCTTAAGACCATACCAGATGGAATGGAGGCCGGTTCAGACATTGCAAATCTCTCAATTCTAGGCTATGATCCGAGAAGATACTATACTGGCAGAGGTCCCTTAGAGGCGGGGAATATGGGCGTGGAGTTGGGGCCGAACGATCTGGCATTCAGGTGCAATCTTATAACCGAAGAAAACGGCAATATCAAGGACTACAGCGCTGACCACATTACAACCCCTGAAGCCGGACAGTTAATAGAAGCGCTTGGACAAGCGTTCAAGGACATAGGCGGTTTTTATCCTGGTATAAGTTATCGTCATCTATTCGTATTAAGAGACGCTTTTGAGGACCTTAAAACCACGCCCCCACATGATGTGATAGGGGGCAGGATTTCTGAGCACATGATAAAACCTGAGGATAAAGAGATAGTTAGACGGCTTAATTCAATGATACTAGGGTCCAAAGAGGTTTTGTCCAAGCATCCTGTTAACCTTGAACGTGAAAAGAAAGGATTGAACCCCGCAAATATGATATGGTTGTGGGGTCAGGGTAAGAGGCCAGACATAGGGCCTTTAGAAGAAGAATATGGTGTCTCAGGCGCAGTCATCTCAGCTGTGGACCTAATCAATGGCATTGGAGTGTATGCCGGAATGGATCCCATAGATGTTCCCGGGGCAACTGGCTACTATGATACAGACTATGAGTCAAAGGCAGATCATTGCCTAAGGGCTTTGAAGGATCATGATCTTGTCTATCTGCATGTGGAGAGTATAGATGAAGCGGGACATGCGGGGGATTTGGAGATGAAGATCAAATGCATTGAGGATTTTGACAAACGTCTAGTGGGAAGAGTGTTTGATAATCTTACAGAAGAAACCACTATCGCGATATTGCCGGATCATTTTACACCCATATCCACAAAGATGCATGACCCCACCCCCGTCCCTTTCCTAATATATAAACCCGGAATAGGTGGTGATGGGATTGAAAATTATACTGAATCTGCTGGGGTGAAAGGTTCGTATGGACTCCTTGAAGGAGACGAATTTATCAAAAAGTTTTTAGACTAAATCTCAAAAGATTTCTTTATCCTGAACATAGCTTTTCCCTGTTTTCAAAGCAGTCTCTGCTTTCAGAAGCTCCCTTCCCAGATAGAGTGCATGGCTTATATCAGAGACCAATGACAAGCTGAACATTGTATCCGATATCTCCTTTGCGCTGTTGCCTCTGATCACTAATTTTGGTTCTTCGTCTTTGTAATGCACTGCTTTAATCTCGTCATCCACGAATATCTTGAAGTAGCCTTTAGGATCATAATCGTGTCCTTCAATCATATTCGCCTGGAGCACCTGTGTATTTTTATACAGTTCTTCGTTGAAGTCATCTCTTCTAATACGTTTTTCCTTAAGGCGCAGTAAGTCAATTCCCAAGTCCTTTGGCGTTGAGCCCCTCTTTTTTGCAAGATACATCATCTTAGAGGCCGTTGCCAATTCTTCTGTGCTACCTTTGGCTTTGTCGCTGTGTTCCGGCGTGAACACGATGCTTGCGTTACACTCCATCGCTATTCCACTTAAAACCGCGTTTATCCCGACAGAGTCGGCGTCCATCAGCTCTGTCACGTTCCCTATCCCCAAAAGCAAGGGCATTTTATGAGTGTTAGAAAAGATCTTATATGCTGTCACAGAATCAGCAAACCCTAAGTTCACTGGCTCTAATATTAGATCTGCTATAATGTTTTTAAACCCCCTGTCTCTTGCGAGTTTTATGTTCTCCTCCAGGATCTTAATCTTCTTGTTATAATCCTTGGGGATGGTCTCTTTTTTTGGAATGACTACAGCAGGCGTTTCTATATCGCGGAACTGGTTCAAAAGCCCATGATCAAAACTCATTATCATATCGATGCCGCAGTCCAAGGCCTTTTTGATATTCTTCTCTTCCATCGTGTCGATGCTCAATGGAATCTTATACTCCCTTAGCGCTTCTATGGCACTCCCAACGCCATCAGGATCTTTCTCATTGACGCCGATATCGAGTATATCCACTCCTGATTCAATGAAATATTCTGCTCTTTTTTTAAGGACATCTGTTTTTAGACGTGCAGCGTCAACGATCTCTGCAAGAACTCTTATAGGGAAATCTGGGCCTACCGGAATGTCACCCACCAAGATATTACAGGGGTTTTCCAACATCCTATCCTTATATTCTTCTGTGTCTACCTCTTTTATCTCCTCTAAGGCCTTGGTTCTCATCTTTTCTTTTAAAAGTTCACAGGCAGGAGTGTCTTTTGAAAGTTTTATCTCCTTGATATTCTTTAAGACGAACTCCAGATCAGCCACGTCTTTTGGTCCTTTGAAAACTTTTGCTCCGATCTCTTCTTCAATCTTGTCCAAATCCCAACTTATCATACCTGGTACAATGATTCTGTCATAACTCCGGTCCCGCATATACGTGATCAACTGCTCGGGGGGCAAACAGGCTGCGACATCACTGTCGCCTACGAAGACATCATACCCTTTAAGTCTCTCTGCTAATCTCTTTACTCGACCTTCTGTCAATCTAGCTGTAACAAGTAATGTCCTCATTTTTTCCACAAAAATCTTTTTAACCATTACATCTATTTGATATTATGGTAAGTTCAAGACTTAGGAGTTTTTCAAATGGGATAACCTCCCCTATTGCTGAGGTTATTGATAGATTTGGTATTAGTCCGAATATGATAACATTCGTCAGCCTTTTTTTCAGTATAGCGGCAGCATATATGTTCACAGAGAATAATTTAGTCTTCGCTTTTTATATGCTCCTCCTAGCGTCGATCTCTGATCTTATGGACGGGGCTGTTGCGAGAGTTTCCAACCGGGTAACCCAGTTGGGTGGGATTTTGGATTCTATAATTGACAGGTATTCAGACGCAATAATCCTCCTTGGGCTTGCAATATATCTGGATAGCCATTTTTTATTGATCTTTATAGTTTTGGTCGGGACCCTGATGGTCAGCTACACAAGGGCAAGAGTCGAAAATGAAATCCAAAAATGCGCTGTCGGGATTGCTGAGAGGGCGGAGAGGCTGATACTTCTTATGGTCGCGACACTAATTGAGGCTTTTAACATCTTTCCAAAGGTTGATGCGTTCTACCTTGTCTTGATAATACTCGCGTTAATAACTCATCTTACAGTGTTATACCGGTTTTATTACACATATACGGTATTAAGTTCATAAATGCGGAGGGTTTTTATAATCTGATCTTGTATAAAGGATTCTTGGCGAGTGCATGAAGTTCTCAAGTAATATAAAAGGATTGGAAGACACAACTGGGACAGACAATATCGCAGAGATAACGGTTGACTCTTCGTGGTTAGATTACTTTGTACCCCTTGATATCAAGCTGTCACAAAAAAAGCAGATCACTTTGATCTTAGACTTAGAAGAGTTTGAACAGCTCCACAGAGAAGTCAACAAATGTGCTAAAGCAAAAAAATCGGTTGACATCACGTAAAACGATATTCCTACTCCCAGTTGGTTGATGAATCACTTTTACTAGTTTATCCCCTCTAACAATGTGGCATACGCTTCTTTTCATGATCTCATGGATAATTATCAATTCATAAGAAAAAGCGTTTTATAAAATCAAAAAAGAGGAAAGGAAAGAGAGAGGCGGTTTATGAGATGTATTTGGTTTTAGTTTCCTTTCCTCTAAGAGAGAAATTAGGTCAGTTTATAGTAGTAGTTGACTCCCTTTACCCTATCCTTCAAAAGGTACTGGTACTGCATATGGTAGTAGATGAACATCTTCACGCTGCTTTCGTTGACTCTGTAACCTAACTCTGTAATCCTTTTCACTATCTCTCTCCCTTTAAGCTTCTCTCCATCACTAAAGACGCTTAAAATCACGTCCTTCTTATCTGATGTGTTAAAAAATTTCTTCATCTATATTACCCCCAAATTTTTTTCCTCAAAGAGTTTTTTTTCGTTCATTTCCCTACGATAAGAAAAAAAGAGAAAAAAGAAGCTAGATGATATAGTCGATATCTAGCTTAGTCATCAGGTTCTCCTTTATCTCTATCTCTGGACTACCAGTGTTGACCTGACTTCTCAGTCTCATCGGGGTTATAGGCCTTGAAAGATCTCTGAGGCCTTTTATCTCCCTTGTCGGGATCTGGATATCGTTACTCCCCATTATATCCGGTGATGAAACCCCCGTCATGATGATCATAACCTGGACTCTCTTTTCGAATGCCGGGTCAATTCTAGCTCCCCAGATCACGTTCGCATCGTCATGCAGGTAGCTGGTGGCTATCTCGCCTATAGTCGTGGCTTCTTGCAGTGTTAAATCAGGCCCTCCAGTTATGTGGACTAAAGCCCCGGTTGCACCACGATAATCCACATCAAGTAGCGGATTTTCTAATGCATGCATCACAGCTTCTTCGGCCCTGTTTCTAGAATCAGATTCTCCGAGACCTATCATGGCAACTCCGCGGGAACCGCCGTCTTGCATTATAGCCTTGACATCTGCGAAATCCAGGTTTATCAGGCTAGGCATTGATATCGTTTCACTGATACCTTTGACCATCCTGGCAAGGACTTCGTCTGCTACACCGAACGCCTCATTCATTGGGAGGTCTGGCACTGTGCTCAATAATCTGTTGTTATCTACTACAACAACGGTATCGCAGCCTCTCCTCAGTTTGGCCAAGGCTTCTCTTGCCTTATTTATCCTTGACCTCTCTATCTTGAAGGGCATTGTGACTGCTCCAACTACGACTGCGTCGGATTCTTTCGCGATCTCTGCTAGCACTGGCAGGCTGCCTGTTCCTGTTCCCCCTCCTAGGCCGCAGGTTACAAAAACCAGATCGGCGTCAGACATGACATCTCGTAAAACAGTCTTGGCGTCAAGTGCAGCTTGTCTTCCAATTTCAGGGTATCCTCCGGCCCCTAGACCACGTGTTTTCTCGTAGCCTATTAAGACCTTTTTATCTGCTCTTGTGTGCTCCAGCTGTTGTTTGTCTGTGTTGACCGCTACTAGGTCTGCGCCGTTGATTCCAAGAGATGCTAGTCTTGAGATTGTGTTGTTGCCTGCGCCTCCTGATCCTACAACGAGTATTCTTGCTTGGCCGAAATCGTCGTCAATTGTTGTGTATCTCTCCCCGTTTTCATTATTCTCCATTGCATTTTTGACCAAAAAGTCCATCTTTTTTACCCCCTATTTCACATACTTTGTGAATAGTGAATAACTCGTTCACAACATAGTATATAAATCTTTCTCTTTTAGAACATATAAATGAGGTAAAAATATTGAAACTACGTTTTTTAATCATATATTTTAGTTAAAGCATTATAATAGTATATAATTGTTTAATAAACAGGTTTATATAGGGTATTAACTAAAAATTGGAGTTTCAAGTTGTGAATATGTTACTTTGATAACATGTCGATAAGTATATATGTTAACAAGTCAAGAAGTGATTATTATGGGAATCAAGCTCAAGATGGATATTCAAGACGGCAAAACTAAAACGAATTTAGCGTTTGAAGGATTAAGCTTTATAGACGCAAAGAACCGAGTAGATGACTTTTTAGCATACACTTATAGAAATGAGACAATTGAAACCGCCGAGACACAATTTAAACCTGAATTCCTACCAGAATGGATAACCGAGATAGACTTAGACAGCCTTTCTCAAAAAGACAAGCTCCTGATACTGATTAAACATGAACATCCGGGAGTATGGGTTAAATCTCAACAGATAAAAGAGCAATATGAAGCTGCATATGCAGAGCATATTAACTTGAGCTCGGTATCAACATATCTTGCCAGATTTTATAATCAAGGCACATTGGCGAGGAAAGGATCTCGTGCCCAGCGGGAATACCTATTATCAGAGGCCATAGAGGCTAAAGCCTGATTACAGTTTACTCAATATCTCTCTGGGATGGTCCATAACTTCTATAAACTCCATTTGTCTCAGTTTTTTCACGTTCTCAGCGTCTATTTTCCTGACCTTCATCTTCAGTTTCTTTCCGCCAATAATGGAGCCATATGTGCAGAATTCCATACACCTGCCACAGGCGTTGCATTTGAGCAGATCGATGGAATAGTGGCTGATCGCATTTTGATCGCAATTATCAGCGGCAACGCAGGGTGAACATCTTGCACATAGTTCTTTATCAATATAATACGGCAGGGTTGTTTCAATTATCTTCTCAACTTTATCCACCGGAACAAGATAAACCTGGACCATGCTCTTGGTGGCATGGGAGACCGCGTTTGTTACTAGGGTATCTGAGATTCCGTTAACGATCTTTGCGACCGTGTTTGTTGTTGTGGGGGAGACTATAAGCGTGTCATATCGTCCTAGAAAAAACCTTCCAGTGGTGGGGGCGCTTGCGCCCTGTTTTTCTGGAGTGACTATCTCCTCTAAATAGTCGCCTGGCGATATCTTCTGAAGTTTTTCCCAGAGTCCATAGGCTTTGATCACTTCCTCAGCGCTTTTTGACAAAAAAGTTGTGACTTTGTGTTCTTTAGCGACCTCCTCCATGATGTCAAAGCTTTCTTTTATAAGATGTCCAGCTCCGGTGATTCCCCATGCGATATTCATAGTCTGCCTTCCAGGAGTTTTTCTATTTTTTCATATTCATCAGGGGGCAGTGTTTTTTTCATTATCTTGATATATGGTGTGGTATTTTTCTTCTTTCCTCTGGATAACAAGATAGCCAGTTCTATGGCTGCGAATAGGCCTCTATTGATAACTGCGGGGTATTCTTTTAATATTTGTATGGATTCTACTTCGCATTTTATAATGGAAACCTTGGCTTTTCCGTGCCAGTCATGCATCTCTCTTGTCGCCTGAGATTGCACCTTCAGCTCAACATAGGCATCTGAACCGGATATGTATGGTGCGTCCACGTGCTCTGCTTTGGCTATCTGTTCTATATCGATATCTAGCTCATCTCTGCCTTTTCCCTGCCCTATTATGGCGGTCTTCAGGAAAAGATATGGGTCGTTGACGATGTTTAGAACGCAGCACTTTTTCTTTTTGATGTTTTTGTAAGTGTCTGTGAATGTGTGTATCCTCATCGTGACTTTTCCATCTTTAATTGTTACTCCGATGGGGGCTGCGTTGGGGGTTTGATCTTCATTGAATGTGGTCACGATACACTCGGATATTGATCCTTCTTTAAACCCCAGCTTCTCCATTTCTTCTAAGTTTTCCATAGCCAGCCTCACAACTAACTTTAGTATCTTGTATTTATCTTTTAAGCATGCTCACCTGTATAGATAGATGTAAAAAATTATTCAATTCTATAAAAATACACATATAATATGGTATAATCCTATGTTTTAATATATTATAGGTTTAATATTGGAAAAATATAATTTTTTATTAAGAACTCTAATATGGATGATTAATCAGGCGTATTTTTTGAAATTAGATTCTTAAATTATTTAAAAATGCAATCATTAGTGACGCTGCTACCAAATCAGCTGTTGAACCTGGATTTAGTCTGTTCCCATTATTCCGAAGTTTTTTATCGAAGTTCTTGATTTCTTTAGGATCCATACCCTGATCCAGGATCTCCCTTGCATCAGCGGATATTTCTTGGGCAGTTTTAATGCCACTTTTCTTTGCAATCAGGGAATCTTCAACCGTTGATAATATAGTCATAAAGCAACTGAGCACTGCTTGATTAATGTCGTTGGTTTCGTCAAATATTTCTACTATCGTGGGGTAGCCAAGCTCAAATGAGATCTTCATCTTGGTTGTTAATTCCTTGGCGATTGAGTCATGTTTTGAATAGCTCATCACGTCGAATATGTTCAGGTTTTGCTCTTTAATAGTGGCAAAGGCGTCTCTATTGTTTACGTCAAGGTATTTTACTGTGCCAAGCCAGCTGGGGTTTAAACTCTTTATTGCCTCGTATAAATCGATTGTATCTGCGGAGGTTGTATTCTTTACGATTCTGTCGAGGTTCTCTCGGATTTGTTTATTGTTGAACTTATTACATGCAATAGACATACCAGTGGCGGCAGATAGTGGTATTAGTAGCATTGCAATCCCTAGGTTGGTATTACCTCCTGAATGGATAGCCCGACTATCCGCGACGGCCTTCTTTATCAGTGATCCAATACCGATGCAATCAATCTCTATCCTCCCGTTTTCTGCCTGATATCCTGCAGTGGCTGCTTGGTCTACTGCGCTTCCTATCGCTATTCCGCTTGCCAGGAAATGTTCATATTTTGTATCGTCAAAGTCGTGGTATCGACTGACATTCCCTGGTTTTGGACAGCTAACCTCCAAGATGCATGCCAACTGGGCATATATTGCTACATCATCAATCTTCATTGGCTCACGAGACTTATTTTACTACATACTATGGATAAAACATATTTTTTTGTTAAAAAGATTTAATTTAAATCCATTTCTATTAAAAATGTTGATAAACTAATCTTATCTCTATGTGAGTTCATTATTGTATTTGTTTTAAAGCATTCTATTTCTAATTTCTTTATTTCTTCTAATACGCGGTCTTTTTCGAGGTTGTCAACGACGAATTTAGATATCAACTCTTTATAGATCTCTGCCACATTGATCGAGGTTGTGCCGTATCCTTTAGCATTCATAAGCTTTCCCGCAGGCCCGCTTAAAGGCCTATCTCCGATAATGGGAGAAACAGCAATACATCTTTTTCTTCTACTCTTTAATTCTTGAAGCATTCCACTGAGCGATATTATCGTCAGTATGCTTGTGATTGGATTACTGGGGCCGATTATTATCCTGTCAGCTTTTCTTATGGCGGCGACTGCTTCTTTGGACGGGGAGGCCTTTGAGATCCCCTTATAGTTTACATCCAGAACGTTCGGTTCGCCTTTGTTGGCAACCCAGAATTCGTGGAAATCCATATCCTTTTCAGAAGTTTTTATGACTGTTTCCACCGTATCATCGGTCATGGGCAAGACCCTGGCTTTAATATCCAGCGCTTTTCTCTGGACATCAACGGCCCCCGAAAGGCTCATTCCTGACTTTATCAAAGAGCCTCTCTGGATATGCGTGGCCCGGTCCATATCCCCTATTTTCAGCACTTCGTTATAGCCTAGTTGACTGAGTTTTTCATGGG
>JAZFTJ010000147.1:0-5481 GCA_036446635.1 Hydrothermarchaeales archaeon (SeqCode)
CCTTCTTTTTTAACTCTTTTAAACCTGTCAAAGACCCCTTCTTTGTACTCATCCGGAATCCCCTCGCCGTTGTCAGCCACAGATATCCACCAGTGTGGACTGTCCTCTTCAATTCCTATAACTGTGTCGGAGTTTTCAGGCCCGTACTTTATGGCATTGCTTATTAGGTTTAAAAAGACGTCATAGATCAGGGGATTGGTCAAAGCCTTATACTCCCCATCTGCATGTAATTTTAACTTGGTCTTCTTTTTGTCCGCCAAGGGCCTCATTTCTCTAACTACGCTTCTCAAAACAGTTCCTAGATCACACTCTTCAACTTCCAGTTTTTCTCCGGATTCCAGCGTTGCAAAGACAGAGGCGTTTTCTATCATCTCGACAATCCTACCACTACTGTGAAGTATAAGTTTAAGGATCTCTTTTTTATGTGGATCTTCCTCCCCCTCTAAAGCCATTTTAGTCATGCTCGTTGCAACACCAGCAGGGTTGAGCATGTCGTGTCTTATAACGTCGATGAACATGTCCTTGACCTTGTTGAACTGTTCTAGCTCTTTTGAATATTTTTTGAGTTCTTTCTCGGCACGTTTGCGCTCGATGATCTCCTGTTGAAGCTGTTTATTGACCAAAGTCAGTTCGACAGTACGTTCCTCTACCCGCAATTCCAGTTCATCGTGGGCCTTTTGAAGCTCCTCATCGGCCTGCTTGCGCTTGACAATTTCGCCTATTAGTTTTGCCGAAGTTTGTAAACGACTCTTGGCAACATCGATTATGAAAGGTGGATGGGACGCATACGCTTTAGCATGTTCTAAAAGTTCATCCACACTGACCCTATATCTCTTCGCGATTTCCTGAAGTTTCTGGAAGTCCTTGGGAGGATCGCCATATCCAAAGTTGATGGCTCCTATAATCTCGCCCCCCGCCCAAATCGGAACAGCAAAGAGACGTATTCCACCACGACACTCGATATCCACAGGCTGACCCATCCCAATAGCCTTTTTTGAGGCTTCAGTCCAGCACGACTCGTGACAATGCCATTTTCCGCTTGCCAACGCTTTTCTGTTATCGTCGGTACCGCACAGGTTGCGTGAGACCTGGTCGAGAAACCTGCACCACCCAGATGTAAAAATCCCTAAAGCATAATCTCCGTTCTTCTCATAGACCGCTGCTGAAGTCTCGAGCAAATCAAGGTAGTCGCTTACAATTTCGGTAAGTATATCCTCTCCAACAGAATTCAACAAGACCCGACAGGTGGAAATTTTAGTTAACTTGCCATAAGATTGTCTATAATATCTCTCTTTTTTCTTCTTGGTAGACTCACGCTTTAAGCTTTTTTTAAGGAGCCATTCAATCCTCCATAGCTCCTCCTCCGCCTTCTTGCGCTCGGTGATGTTTCCTAGTTGCCTCCCAAGGGCATCGATCAAGCTCCTCTCTTCCTTAAGAAAAGGTCCCTCATCGATTAATGGTTTTTTCTCTAGATAATATACTTCGACAGAGCCTGCTTTCTCCCCTGAAGATATGATGTCGGTGGACTGTTTCCACGGGGTCTCCTTGAAGTTCCCCGTGACAAACTCCTGTCCCTTATAGATGATCCTGGCACAGGTTATCACTGGATACTGCCAAGACGGCGGGATCAGATCAACAGTCTCCTGAAAGATCTCATCTAGCGGTCTCTCAGATTCCGCTATAAGCCTAGAAACCCCATAGAGACAGTTAAGCTCCTTGACCCGCTCGGTTACGTCATGAAGAAGCGTGTTCCTTTCTTCAAACAGCCCCTTTTCTCCTTCCGTGCTCATACTGTGTTTTCCCACTAGCAATCCGCAGTTATCCAAGATGACCCAGCTCCGTCAAACCCGGGTCTTCATCATTAGCCTCAATGATCATCCCTTTTAACTTGGATGAGCGGGCGAGGTTGATCCATGTAGAGGGGTCTATACCGAGCTTTATACTAATCCTCTCTATCAATTCGTAGTCCTCTTTTTTAAGAACTACAGGAACCCCCACAGTTTCTTCCCCATCCTTAGAAGCTTCTGCATTCATCGTTTGTCATCAACAATAGAGATCTAGCCCCACCTTCTCACTAATCTGCGCAAAGGTTCTTCTCATATTCGCTGGGACGTACCATCCCTTCTCCTTTACAAACCTCTCTACCAGTTCATCCACCTCTTCCTGAGATAGATGTGATATGTCATTAGCCCGTCTTCTTTTCATTCCATCCACCCTTTCACCTCCTCGTTATAAGCCATTCCTATCCCTAAACTCTGCAGTAGATCGTTTGCAATTTCTCCCACCTTTAATATGGCATAGAACCCTGCAAGTTGGTGTTGTTTGCAGTTTTTCCATGGATATTAATGTTATGAAATAAGTTGTGTAAAGTAGGCGACTATTCTAAGAACAGGCTTTTGATCCAAACACTCTAATTTAAAAAAATCCTATTTAATTACTGATCTGCCTTAACTTCCAAACAAGTTCCTTGACAGATATGTGTCCATTTCGAAATTTTTCATGTGCTAGTAATATTTTCTCATACACCTGATCTTTTGGACTATGCCTCATAGGTCGTTCCCCCTAATACAATACAAGTGAAGTTACAAATGAATTGGATAATCAAAAGAATTATTAAGACATAAAACTATAATAGGATTCAGAAGAAATTTTCAAAGAAAAAGGTTCCAAATCTCTTGGAAGCACGTTATAGTCTCCAAGAAATGCCATAGCATGTCCTTTATCGCCGTTTTCATTTGTGAAGTCACCCTTTACTACTTTCATGTTAAGAGCCTTGTCAATATCCTCTTGGTCAAGCACTTTCGCTTGCGTTATCTTCACATCCATTCTAAAATTCCTCTTAAGCCAAGTTTCGCACAATGTCTCTAAGCTCACACACCTATCCCCCGGTAGACCCTCTAGGGACGAGTGAAAACTTGCCTCCCTCCCCCTATATCTTTTACGGCCAAGATTCCCATATCCTGGAGGTTATCGAGAACCGCCGACACCCTCTCGGGCTTTGCCATGACCATCCCGGATATCTCCTCCGTACTGGCATCCATGTCACGCAGCAAACTGAGGACCCTCATCTCCAGCCTCATATGCCCGCCCCCATAAGAAGGTACTTCTCATGTATCGCTGGGACGTACCATCCCTTCTCCTTTACAAACCTCTCTACCAGTTCATCCACCTCTTCCTGAGATAGATGTGATATGTCATTAGACCGTCTTCTTTTCATTCCATCCACCCGTTTCACCTCCTCCTTATAAGCCTGTTCCTGCGCATAAACTGGGCAGGAGGCCAATTGTAACTGGTTCATATCTAAAAGCTTTCCCTAAACATTAAGCTTGTGAAAAAGGTTGTGGAAAGTAGGGGAATTACTCTGAAAACAGGTTTCTGCCATTCTCGGTTAGTTCTAAAACCTTTCTATTGCCCTTTACGATGTCTCTGAGGTGACCTGAAGAAACTAGTCGTCTTATCCTCTTTCTTACTGTTGGCTTGCTTATCCCCAACTCCCCACAAACATCGGTATAAGAGGGCTTTACTCCCACGTTATTCTGCTTATACACAAATCTTAAAGTCTCAAGCAGATCCTCTGGCAGCCTCGCTTTTTGCATGGGCTCGATTTCCTCTGTCTCTTTTTCCAAGAGCCGGAGCTCCCGCTTATCAAACGTAGAGGGGTCAACAGACAGGATGACAACATGATGACACAGGTATGCGAGCTCTCTCAGGCGTTGGACAAAGGAGAGGGTTTCCTTTAAGCCGTTTTTAAAGACCAAATAGTCCAGCCTCTCGATAAAGATGGCGCTCCCTCTGGGCAGACTCTCTATTTTGCGCCCAATCTTATCTATGTAAGGGGACAGCGTCTTTTCTCCGCGTTGCTCAGATATCCACAAAAACTCGAGATTGCCTTTAAAGGCCTTTTTAAATTTCTTCTCAGGCGTCCTTGAAATAATAAAACCCGAGTAACCGATTTTGAGGAGGTCATCAAAAGCCATAAGGGATAGGGTTGGTTTGGATTCCTTTACCAAATAGAGACTCCCATCATCCAGCCTGTACTTCATCAGACGCCTTTTCATCTCCTCCTCCGCACGCTTGCGCTCGGTGATGTCTCGCACGATGCCTGTAAAGAAGGTTCTGCTTTTTGTCTTCCAGGTTGCAAGGGAAAGTTCTAAGGGGAATTCGCGGCCGTTTTTTCTAAGTCCAGTCATCTCAACGGTCTTTCCAACGATCTTTGCTTTTCTTGTTGAAACCAAACGCTTAATTCCGTTTTGATGTGCTTTGCGGAATCGTTCGGGCATAAAAAAGGTCAAAGGTTTGCCGACTGCCTCATCGGACAGATAGCCAAATATTGTATCAGCTGCGGGGTTCCAGGAGACAATGTCCCCATGGTTGTCAAGGGAGATGATGCCGTCGCTTGCGGTCTGCACCACGGAGCGAAAGTGCTCCTCACTTTCCAGCAGTGCCTCCTCCATATGTTTGCGCTCGGTGATGTCGTGTGAGACGCTGACTATGCCTATGGGCCTATCTTCTGCGTCTTTTAAAAGCGCCATGGAAAGCGAGACGTCGAAGGTCTTGCCGTTTGCTTTTATCTGTTTGGTTCCGAACCTGTCTAAGCGTCCTTCTTTTAAGAGCTTCTCTTTCCATCTTTTTCTCTTCTTCCTCTGTCTTTTAGGATAAAGCTTCAGAATTGACTTACCGATCATATCCTCTGCTTTGTAGCCGAACATGGTCTCAGCTGCGGGGCTGAAGCTTGTGATACTGTCTTTAAGGTCGACTGTGATGATGGCATCGGGGGCGCTCGAAACGATGTTGTCAAGGAAAGCCTTTGTTTCTTTTAGCTCTTCCTCTGCATGTTTGCGTTCGGTGATGTCTTGAATAATACCCCTGAGTAATTTAGGCTTTCCACTTTTATCAAACTCCATCTGAGATTTTGAGTACACATACCTGACCTTATTGTCTTTTCCAATGATCCGATACTCACCTTCATAATCTTCTCGGTTCTTTATTGCTTCAGCAACCTTCGTTAATACAACCTCTTTATCATCTGGATGTAGAAACTTTTGAAAATCTTCATAAGTAATATCCATGTCTTGAGCGTCAAAGCCAAAAAGACGAGAACACTCCTTAGACCATTTACCCGCTCCAGTGACAAGGTTCGATTCCCAGCTACCCAACTTTGCAACCTTTTGAGCTTTAGACAAGCTCGCCTCGCTTTCTTTCAACGCTTTCTCAGCCTTCTTGCGCTCGGTGATGTCGTGGATTGAAACGACAACAAGGCGCTTTCCATTACTGCGGCCTCCTGACATCGCGATGGCTGCTTCAAAATAAGTTCCGTCTTTGCGTCTAAATGTCCGCTCCACGCGTCTGCCGATGTGGCCGCATTGTCCAACTCCTTTGTTTAGAAATCTTTCAAGCCTTTTTTGATGGGTCTCCGCAGCATCTTCCCGTTGTAAAATCCCGACCGGTTTGTTTAAAATCTCATCAGGAGAATATAGAAAT
>JAZFTJ010000148.1:0-5250 GCA_036446635.1 Hydrothermarchaeales archaeon (SeqCode)
ATACGGCATATGGATAATCTGCCCTTCTCGAATTCTCTGCATATCCACCTGATCTTCCTTCCGTTTAGCTTCTTCATAAGCCTTGAAAGGCTTGAAGAGCTTACTTTATCTCCGGGAGGAACATTAATTCGGGATACTACAGTCTGTTTCTCTGTTAGTAAGCCACGTTTTGCCTCTTTCATCTAGATATTACTCATTACATATTCTGGACATAGAGGATATTTATACCATCAGGATTTAGTAAAAGCAGATGGATGGTATTACATAAAGAATATCTCAGTTTATTACATTGTCATTAAGATAAAAGCAAAAAGTGTTACGGCTGCCCAAACCTTAGAATTCCATGCTATAACCTTCGAGCCGTCAAGAGGTGGGAAAGGTATCAAGTTAAAAAGGGCAAGCCAAATGTTTACAAGGAATCCAAGCTGTCCTAATACTCCCAGAACTCCAGAAAAGGCTAAAAGAGGGAGGAACATTAATGCCAATATCAAGTTAGTAATCGGGCCTGCGATTGAAATAATCCCATTCTCTTTTTTCGATATCCCAAAGTAGCCCCCACTAATATAAACAGCACCAGGCGCTGCAAACACAACTTTCATAGTAATTGCCATTAAAAAAGCCAAAGTCAGACCTGTTTCCCACATCCTAAACTCGGCCCAACGACCATATCTTTGCGCCACATATTTATGCGCGAGTTCATGCGCTATAAAGGAAATACCAATCGATATCAACGTAATAATCAGAACAATATAAAATGGATAAGCCCCCAAGTCATCCCTTAAAATCCATGCAAAACAAAATCCAAGCACAAATGCAGAGATCAGGATATCCTTAATTTCAGGAAAAGAAAAATTCACAGTCTTTCCTCCAATTGTAAACTTCAAAGTTTCTCCAAGATAACCTCATATAAACATTTTGTAGTGCTGCTTAAAAGACAGATTTGATAAGTTTAGATAACGATCTCGATGTCAAGCTTTTCTGAGAGCTCTTTATACCTGTTTCTTATGGTCACCTCAGTCACTCCTGCTATGTCAGCAATCTCTCTCTGGGTTCTCCTCTCCCCCTGCAGAACGCTAGCAATATATAGGGCTGCCGCTGAGACACCCGTGGGTCCTCTGCCTGAGGTCAGTTCTTCACTCATGGCCTTTCTAAGGATCTCAATAGCTTTAGATTGTGTCTCACCACTCAAACTCAGTTCCGATGCAAATCTTGGGATGTAATCAATAGGGGTTGTTGGCTTCAAGTGAATGCCCAGTTCGCGTGCGATAAACCTGTACGTCCTCCCGACCTCTTTCCTGTTCAATCGGGCTGCGTCCGCAATCTCGTCCAAGGTCCTGGGAACTTGACACTGTCTGCAGGCCGCATATAAAGCGGCGGCAGTCACGCCATCAATACTCCTCCCCCTAATTAAGCCCTTTTCAACTGCATGCCTGTAAACGACAGAGGCAGTTTCTCTAACATTTTTTGGTAAACTAAGCCGTGAAGCTACCCGATCCAGTTCGGTCAATGCAATGGCCAGGTTTCGCTCAGTAGCGTTTGAGACTCTAATCCTCTGTTGCCATTTTCTGAGTCTGTAAAGTTGTGCTCTCTTTTTTGAGGATATGTCTCTACCCTGGCTGTCCTTGTTGCGCCAATCTATTACTGTGGAGAGTCCTTTGTCATGTATGGTATAAGTCATTGGAGCACCAGTTCTGCTCCTTTTAAGCCTCTGTTCGTTGTCAAAGGCCCTCCACTCAGGTCCTGTGTCAACGATCTTTTCATCAACAACTAGGCCGCAGGCATTACATATGATCTCGGCTCTTTCATAATCCCTTGCTAGGCTTGTGCTTTGGCATTCTGGACACTTGTCGATAAACTCGACCTTTTTTTCCTCCATCATTCCTCCTCCTTTTTGACGTTTGTCCACGACTCACGTAAAGTGTCTCTTTCTTAAGCGATGAGAGATCTTTTGGATCATATTTTTTTATCGGTTTGATCAGAATATAGGGTTTGGATGCGGGTCCAATGACATCTTTCACTGTGCCAACTTTTTTCAAGTCTCTTGTTACTACGGTAGAATGTAGGGACGGTATCTCAGGACTTTGTAGTAAAATCGTACCGTCTTTTGTAAAACACTTTATCTTCCCTAATAGCTTCAAGCGTTCTCCTCCTCATATATAAAGATTGCGAAATCTTTTTATATTATTCCTAAAGAAACGTGGCGGGGTTAACAGCCACAACCTTTTCTGAATCCGCTCTTGAAAGTCCGCAGCCCATGGCGATGTCTATGGCAGTTTTTTTATCTATTAAATCCTCAGGTGCATGGGCGTCTGTGTTAAGGATTAAGTCGTTTCCAACGTCGTTTGCGATTTTTAATACATGACCATTTGTCAGACAGTGTCCCTTTCTTGCGCTGAGCTCTAGGAATATCTTGTTTTTTCTTGCCAGCTCTGCCTCCTTTTTTGTGATCAGTCCAGGATGAGCTAATATGTCCACTTCTTCTACTTTTACTGCAGCCAGATTCGTACCTTTCCTAACAGGCTCTGCTATGGTTTCGCCATGTACCACGACTATCTTTGCACCCATTTTTTTGGCCTTCTTAGCCAACAGGCCTATCATCTCTGGTGGCAGATGTGTAATCTCTACTCCGGGCAAAACTTCGGTGTCAGTAAATTGGCTGAGCTCTTGGCATGAGTCAACAAGGCTGTTGAGGATGAAATCTATGTTTGTGTTGTCGACATGGTCAGTGATAGCTATTGCGGCATGGTCTAGAACCGCGCATCTTTGTGCGATCTCTGCGGGTATTAGTTCTCCATCGCTGTAAATGGAGTGGATGTGAAGATCGTATCTTTTGACCATAAAACCAAAGTTCTTTATGGCCCAAGATTTATATATATTGTTCTTCAATACACATATTTAGAGTGTTTGAGACCAAAAGGAGGAAAAAGCTCGTTGAGCGGTTTGCTGATTGGGGCCGAAATATTGGTCCTTTTTGTTCTATTATTTTTGTCAGGATTTTTCTCGGGATCTGAGACTGCCTTGATATCTTTAAACAGGTTCAGGGTGAGAAAGCTTGTAGAGGCGGGGGCTAAAAATGCGGATATAGTGGAGAGGCTTTTGGAAAATCCAGACAAATTGCTGGCTACAATCTTGGTGGGCAACAACCTGGTAAACATCGCCGCCGCCGCAATTGCAACCTCTATGGCAATAACGTTCTTTGGTAGCGCTGGAATCGGGGTTGCCACAGGGGTTATGACTCTTCTGGTTCTTGTCTTTGGCGAGATCACGCCGAAGGGTCTTGCTACTAAAAATGCGGAGAAGATTTCTCTTGGAGTTGCAAGGCCTATCGATCTTTTGGTTAAAATATTGTATCCTATAGTTGAGGTTCTTGAGATAGTGACGAATCCTCTTTTGAAACTTCTTGGCGGTGAGACCCAAAAGAGGGCGCCCTTTATAACTGAAGAGGAGCTTAGAATGCTGGTGGATGTGAGTGAGGAGGAGGGGGTCATTGAGAAGGAAGAGGCTGAGATGATAGAGAGCGTGTTTGAGTTTGGTGATACTGCTGTTACAGAGGTCATGACGCCCAGAGTTGACATGGAGTGCATCGAAATTGGGGTTGATATTAATGAGGCCATTCATCTTGTTGTTGAGTCCAGACACTCCAGGATCCCGGTCTTTGAGGAAAACATTGACAAGATAGTGGGTGTATTGTATTCTAGAGATCTTTTGGGCCTCCTTAAGGATGGGCGGCTGGAGACACATATTAAGGATGCTATGCGGTCGACTTATTTTGTCCCGGAAACTAAGAAGTTGGATGATCTTTTAAGGGAGTTTCAGAAGAAGAAGATTCAGGTGGCGCTCGTGGTTGATGAATATGGTGGGACGGCAGGCATGGTTACGCTTGAGGATGTTTTAGAAGAGATCGTTGGAGAGATCGCGGATGTGCATGATTTGGAGGATGCTCTTATTCAGATGATTGAGGAGAAAATTGCCCTAGTTGATGCTAAGGCGAGTATTGATGAGGTGAACGATGTTTTAGGTGTCAATCTTCCTGAAGAGGATTTTGAGAGTATCGGGGGGTTGATATTCAGCAGGCTTGAAAGGATCCCGACAGAGGGTGAGGAACTTAGAATTGATAACATACACATTATAGTTGAGAAGATGAAGGGGAACAGGATTTTGAAGGTGAAGATAATCAAAGGCGATGGCTAGAAGCAGCCTTTTTTAGTGGTTGCTTAGAGAGTTTGATGCTGCTAGTGCGCCTTTGATGGCTTTTATTTTGGTTCTTCCTCCTCCTATGATGATGATGTCTCCTTTTTCTGGATGGAGCTTTTTCATGATCTCTTCAGTCGCGGCTGTGTGCTCTAGTTTATGTTTGAAATCTTTTGGGAATCTCAGTTTTTCTCCGTCGAAAACCAGGGTGACTGCGCAGTCTGCTCCTGCTTTGATTGCCTCGTCTCGTTGTTTAAGGCCGTCGCTTATGGGGTTGGTGATGTTTTTTATTAATATGGCGTAGTTTCGCTCGCTTAATGTGAGGTCTTTGGCGTTTATTTTAGTGCTCTTTGGCAGGTTTTTGCTTAAGACATTTCTTCCTTTTTCTGTGATTGTGTGTCCTTTAGGGCTGGAGGATATTAGCTCTTCTTTCTTTAATTTGTTGAGAATGGTTTTTGCGCTACCCTCTCCTAGGTCCAGCTCCTTCATCAGTCTCTTTCTCCCAACGGTGGTGTTGTATGAGATGATTTTTAGGGCTATTACCAGGTGAAGCTCGTCAAACCTTGGGTTTGCTTTATCGCTTTTTCTGTATATCTCCATACCGTTTACCATCATTCTGTATCTTGACTATGATTTATAAATGAAAAGGATAATATACTACATTAGATATTTAAACTGGTATATGATTAATAGGATTATTCATTGTGTGGCAGGAGGTATGGATGCATGGCCTTAACTGGTAAAAGTTTGCTTAATAGAAATGTTGTAAGCGATAGAGGGACTGTCATTGGTAGGTTGGTAGACCTATCAATTGAGACTAAGGCTGGAAAAATTATTATGCTTATTATAAAGCCCGGTAAGGGGATCGATATCAGTAACTTCAGGATTAACGAGAAGGGCGAGATCTATATACCGTTCACTGCGGTTAAAGCCATTAAAGATGTGGTCATAATCAACGAGGGAGGTATCCCGCGGGCGTAAGATGAAGCTTCCAAAACCGGTTTTTTGGGGGTGACAAAAACTTAGAAGAAGCGATTTTTGGGGAGGAGATCTGATAGG
>JAZFTJ010000149.1:0-7419 GCA_036446635.1 Hydrothermarchaeales archaeon (SeqCode)
CTTTATCGCCTCGATAATGCCCTTTGTCGCCTCTTTTGCCCGTTGTAGGGCCTCGTCTCTTTCCAATCCATAGCTTTCAAATGATTTGTAATCTACCTGTGTTGCTATGCCTGGCATATCTATAAGATTCATATGAAGAGATCCATTGTTAGTCTTAACCTCAACGTCCTCTATCTTCTGTACCTCCCGTGTCTCATGTGGTATCTCTGAAACCCTCCCAACTTCCTGTCCTAGCCAGTCCATGGATATCTTATTTGCAAGGGTGGTCTTGCCAGCGTTGACGGCGCCATAGAACCCCAGTTTGACCTGCTTCTTTCTACTGAATATCTTTTTTATGCCTTTAATGCTGAACAATTTTTTGATACGTTTAAACATGGGCCATGCTCCGTTTCAACGTTATAGTTCACTCTCTCTTGTTGTGTATAAATGTGATATAGGCCTTTCTATTTTCACTAAGTAGGTAGTAATTCATCGACTCGCCTATTAGCGGGCTTTTAACCCTTAATCTAATCTAATAGTTAAACTTTTTCCACAACCTCCGTATACAATTGACTATGCAGGATGGCTCTCTTTGGGGGAGTGTGCCTAGGTAGAGGAGTTCTAGTGACGGGCAGTGGCGTGGATATGTTCCACCCGATAAGTATAGAGTCACGAGATAGGCTCAATGAGGCTGTGCTCAAGGCTTATGAAAAATTCATCAAGAAGGTGAAGAAAAAGTTCTTGATTCTGATGATGCCCATGATGTGGATGAGATGATGGGAAAGAACTATAACCGGAGAATAATGTGGGTGGCGGCGGTGTGATAAATCCGAGATCGGTGATGCCTTCGGCGAGACTGTCGGGGGTAAGGATGTGGAGATAGAAGGTAGGTATAAATATAGGTTATACTAAAGTATAACTTGTGGTATAAATGATAAAGGAAGAGATGAAGGTTGGTCCAAAAGGCCAAGTGGTAATACCCAAGGTCTTCAGAAAAATTCTGGGGATAGACCCCGGCTCCAAGGTGGTAATGGAACTAAAAGACGACAAAATTCGGATAGAGAAGCCGAAAAAAGATGTGGCAGGGATATTCAGGGAAATTGCTTTCTCCGGAAAACAGACAGGGGAAATCCACCCCCATTATGGATATGAGGAGAGCCTGAAAAGGCGGACTAAGAAGGTCTTTAAATGATTTACCTTGATTCAAACGTCTTCATCATAGCAGCGCTCTATACGGATGATGTGGGAGAAAAAGCAAGAGAGCTCATCAAAGCGATAGAGGAAGGAGAAGTGAAGGCAGCTACTTCTGCTTTAACCTACGATGAAGTCTACTGGGCAGTGAAAAAACTGAAGGATAAAAATGCTGCACATAAAGCAGGTGGCGGACTTCTTATGCTTCCTAATATCCATATTCTGGAGGTAGACAGAAACGTTCTCTTCACGGCCCATAAGCTTCTCAGCGATTACTCCCTCGACCCCAGGGACGCTATTCACGCGGCATGCGCTATCTCAAAGAAGATATCTGATATAGTCTCCCAAGATGGGGATTTCGACAGGATAAAGGGTCTCAAGAGGACTCAACTAGCGGATTTTAAGCTGACAAAAGTGGGGATCGAATGAAAGTGATTGACGTAGACACCGTAGAAGACGCCTTTGGCGAGACCATTGCGAGCAAGGACTAGCTAATCAAAATAAAAAAGATGTCATGGGATATTATAGCCTTTCGATCTGGTTTTTGTAGAACTCTTTTGCCCCATCAAGAGTGTCTATGCCCTTTTCTGTGACTGAATATATCACTCTTCTGTCTTTTTTTTGCTTTGTCACATATTCGCCTCTTGAGAGAAGATAAAGCACCTTGTAGACTGTCATGTTCCCTGTCTGGAACCCGAATTTTGTTTCAATTTCTTTTTTAAGAGCGTATGCGTGCATGGGCGTGTCTTTTAGGATAGAGATCACATATAGCCATAGGCTTTCTCTGGTGTTTAGTTTTGTCAGTCGTTCTAAAGGCATAGATATTTTATATGCGTAAAGTATATAAATAGTTAAAGGTATTTTATGTGTATAAAACAGTAGGGTTTATTTTAAGGTGGTTTTTTATGGGAAAGATAAAAGTTGCTATTGCAGGAGTTGGAAACTGCGCTTCCAGCCTGATTCAAGGAATAGAATATTATAAAGACGCAGAAGCTGGAGATTTCGTACCCGGCCTAATGCATGTAGACTTCGGCGGATACCATATCCGAGACTTTGAGTTTGTAACCGCGTTTGACGTGAACACAGATAAAGTAGGAAAAGATCTAAGTGAAGCTATTTTTACAAAACCAAATTGCACTATTAAATTTTCAGATGTGCCTCATCTAGGCGTCGAGGTCCAAAGGGCTCCTGTAATGGACGGTATTGGCAAATATCTTGAGGATGTTGTGCCGATAGACAAGGGACAGAATTCAGTAGATGTGGCATCGGTTCTGGCGGACAGTGAAGCCGATGTTTTGATAAACTACATGCCAGTGGGGAGTGCGGAGGCAACAAGATACTATGCCCAGGCCGCTTTAGATGCTGGATGCGGATTTGTAAACTGTATCCCTGAGTTTATTGCATCGGATCCTGTTTGGGCAGATAAGTTTTCGATGGCAGGTCTTCCAATAGCAGGTGACGATATCAAAAGCCAAGTTGGTGCCACAATCGTACATAGGACATTAGCCCAGCTGTGTATGGACCGGGGCGTAAAACTTGAGAAGACATATCAGCTTAACATCGGGGGAAACACTGATTTCCAGAACATGCTTCAAAGCTCAAGACTGGAATCAAAGCGGATCTCCAAGACCGAGGCTGTGACATCGATATGTGACTATGAAGTGCCCACAAGGATAGGGCCAAGCGATTATGTGCATTTCTTAGGAGACAATAAGCAGGCTTTTATCCACTTAGAAGGGAGAGCGTGGGGAGACATACCACTAACAATAGATGTCAAATTATCGGTAGAAGACTCGCCTAACAGTGCGGGCGTGGCTGTGGACGCCATAAGAGCTACAAAGCTTGCTCTTGACCAGGGAATTGGAGGGCCTATTGAAGGGGCTTCCGCCTACTTCTTCAAACACCCGCCAGTACAGTACCCAGACGCTGTTGCTAAGCAGATGGTGGAGGACTTCATCTTGGAAAACAGCATTTCATCAAGGGATATCTCCTCAGGATTGGAGAGGCCTGAAATAGAACAAGAATTGGTGAAATAGAGTCAATGTTCTGGCTACCGAGGCCTGTGAGTCGGGGTATCCAGAATATTCTTACTTTTTTTTATATGTGTCTAAGTATCTAAACAGTGTGTGGTCAGTGCACAATTTCTTTGTAGAAACCGAGTGTCTTCTCTGCTATCTTGCTCGGTGTAAAATTTTCTAAAACTCTTTTTCTACCGTTTCTGCCCCAGATCTTTGCCCTATCTTCATCCTCTAGCACGGTGTTTATCCCCCATGCGATGTCATCGGGTCTGTTCGGATCTATATGCATTCCTGTGGCGTTTTTCGATGGAGGGATTATTACGGATTCTCTAAGACCTGAAGTTCCATGAGCCCCTACTACTAGGGGCTTTTCCATCGCCATCGCTTCTAATGCTACTATTCCGAAGGGCTCGTAGAGGCTGGGGAATATGCAGCAGTCTGCAATAGCATAGTAGTGTATCTTCGCTTCGTCGTCTACGAATCTGGTATCTAAGATAACCTTATCTTCGATTCTTAGCTCTTGGCACATTGATTTGATCTTATCCTCTAACGTCCCTCTGCCAAGAATTATAAGCTTTGTATCGGGGTGTTCTTTTAATACGATGGGCATTGCAGAAACGAGGTTGTCAACGCCTTTCATAGGCTCCAGCCTACCGACATAGAAAAGAACAGTCTCATCTTTTTTAATATCAAATTCTTTTTTTAATTTTTCTTTTCTATCTTTTTTAACGCGTTTTGGGTCGAAGATATGTGTGTCAACTGCGTTGTGGCATACCCTTATCTTTTCCTCGGAAAAGCCTGTTGTGGTCATCTCGTCTTTCATAGCATATGAGACTGTGATAACCCGATCTGCTTCCCGTCCTCCTATAAGTTCTAGGTTTACCAGCTCCCATGTAGGATTTCCCAGAGAACGGCCAACCTCTGTTGCATGAACGTGATATACAAGCGGTAGTCCTGTGGCTTCTTTTGCTGCTATGCCTCCTGGGAGGTCGAGCCAGTCGTGTGCCACGATTATGTCAAACTTTTTTTTCTCATTTAGGGATTTAATCAGTATCGAGACTGCATGATTGAAACAGAGCATATCAGATAAGAAGGCTATGCCTCCCTCGCCCCAACCTAGGATATTTTCTGATAGGAACGGAGGTATTGAAGTTTTAATTGATGTATATTCTGGTCTGTAGACGTCGATTCCGTTCCACTTACTTTTAACAGGGTAGTTCCTCTCATCGTTTGTGGTGAAGACGGTTAGATTGTGGCCAGCTTTAACCATCTCTTTTGTCAGATCTCTGGCATACACCCCGAGGCCGCCGTAGATTATTGGAGGAAACTCCCAGCATATGTATGCGATATTTAGTGAATCTTTTTTAACCATAAGTCCTCACATATTATTTATCCAACTAAAATATATATCATCTTTCCCCTTTATCCAGCTTGGGTTGTTTGAAATGACTGTTGTAACAAGACATATACAATTGAAAACAAGGGGCAATGTCCATATTGTGGATATAACAGGCAGTGTAAACGATGCTATCGCTGACTCGGGCATAAAGGAGGGTGTTGTCACTGTTTTTGTGCCAGGTTCTACCGGTGCCATATCCACTATAGAGTATGAGCCGGGCTTGTTAAAGGACATTCCACAGGCACTTGAGAGGATCGCCCCTTCCAACATCCCTTATGAACACAATAAGACCTGGGGCTGTGACAACGGCCTAGGGCATGTCAGAGCGACTCTTATGGGGCCCAGTCTGAGTATCCCGTTTTCTGGGGGGCAGATGATACTGGGTACTTGGCAGCAGGTTGTGTTTCTGGATATGGATACCCGTGGGAGGGATCGCAGGATCGTTCTTCAGATAATGGGTGAGTGATTGGTTACCAAAGCTTTTTTATAACCATTAATTGATTTACCAAGGAGGTTTTTGTTATGGATTATGAGATCAAAGATGAAGGTCTTGCTGAGAAGGGCAAGCTTAGGATAGAATGGGCGAATAGGCAGATGCCGGTGCTAAATTTGATAAAAGAGAGGTTTGAAAAAGAAAAGCCCTTGGAGGGCGTTACTATCGCATGTTGTCTTCATGTAACATCTGAGACTGCTAATTTGATGAGGACGCTAAAGGCCGGTGGAGCGGAGGCTGTGCTTTGTGCCTCTAATCCTTTGAGCACACAGGACGATGTTGCTGCGTCTCTTGTAAAAGACTATGGGATGAGTGTTTTTGCGATAAATGGGGAGGACAACGATACGTATTATAAGCATGTTCATAAGGCGCTTGATTACAAGCCCAACATAACCATGGATGATGGTGGAGATCTCGTCTCTACTCTTCTTTCCAAGAGGCAGGAGCTTTTGAGTAACATTATTGCTGGGACAGAGGAGACCACGACAGGGGTTATCAGGTTTAAGAGCATGGAGGCAGACGGGGTCTTGAAATTTCCGGTTATATCAGTGAACGATGCTGATACTAAACATTTTTTTGATAATCGTTACGGCACTGGTCAGAGCACGATAGACGGCATTTTGAGGGCGACCAACATTCTTTTAGCTGGTAAAAACTTTGTTGTCGGTGGATATGGTTGGTGTGGTCGTGGTCTTGCCATGAGGGCTGAGGGTATGGGTGCTAATGTCATTATAATCGAGGTTGATCCACTCAAGGCTTTAGAGGCTGTTATGGATGGCTACCGTGTGATGCCTATAATGGAGGCAGCTGCGATTGGAGATATCTTTGTCACTGTAACTGGAGACACAAGTGTTATACGGCGTGAGCATTTTGAAGTGATGAAGGACGGCGCTATTGTAGCAAATGCCGGGCATTTTAACGTTGAGATTTCAATTCCTGCTCTGGAAGAGTTGTCGAAGGGCAAGAGGACGATACGGGACTATGTCGAGGAGTATACGCTTAAAGATGGTCGAAGGATTTTCCTCTTGGGCGAGGGAAGGCTGATAAATCTGGCGGCAGCGGAGGGGCATCCTGCCAGTGTCATGGATATGAGCTTTGCTAACCAGGCGCTCTCTGCTGAGTACATCAAAGATCAGGGTAAAGGTTTGGATGCCAAGGTATATCCTGTGCCAGAGGATATCGACAAAAACGTTGCTAAGTTGAAGTTGGAGAGCATGGGTATTAAGATTGACAGTCTAACAGAAGAGCAGGAGGAATATCTTCATTCATGGACCATCGGTACTTGAATACCCGGGTTAATATGAGGATATTTTTAAATCATATGAAAACGATCTTATCTGATAGAGGCTTTCTATGTTCATAAAGATGCTGAAGGCTGCGTTAAAAGACGGGGTGTTAACAGAAGACGAGTTGAAGATGCTAAAAGAGGTGGACAAATTTTACGGCCACTATAATAGAGAGTTTAAAGTTGCTGTAAGCGACGGCTTTATCACCCCCGAGGAGTGCAAGAAGCTCCGAGAATTAAGAAACAACATCTACGAGACGGCATATATAGAGGCTATAAAAGACGGCGTTGTGACCACTGACGAGCGGGCTATTTTAAATGAGATCCAGAAGGCAACCGAATTGAGCGACGATGAGATCAAGGAGATAGAGAAAAAGGTGAAGAGAGGGGAGCGGATAAAGTTAGAATCAGGGGATTGTGAGTAGGTTGAGACTGATATTTAGGTTTATTCTTCTTTTTAGTCCCTGACAAGACGAATGTGTGCAGCCTATTTGCTGTAAAGGATATTATTTCATAGTATTTTAGGCCTTTTTGTTTTGGAAAGATTTTTAATATAGTTAAGAGTACTATTTTGAGTTGAACGTTGGAGGTTTATTATGTACAAGATTTCGGTCATTCCGGGTGATGGTATTGGACCTGAGGTTATTGCTGAGGGTGTCAGGGTTTTAGAGGCGGTAGGAGAGGTTAAGAACATTGACTTTGACTGGGAATACTTTCCCTATGGGGCTGAGTATTACCTAGACACTGGCACGATCCTTCCTGATTATGCTCTTGAAGAGATGAAGAAGACCGACGCCATATATTTGGGCGCTGTGGGAGATCCTCGTGTTAAGCCTGGCATACTTGAGAAGGAGCTTTTGTTAAAGCTTAGATTTTATTTCGATCAATATGTGAATTTAAGGCCGATTAAGCTGTATCCGGGCGTGCCTTGTCCACTCAAGGATAAGAAGCCTGAGGATGTCAATTTTTATGTTGTAAGGGAGAACACGGAGGACTTCTACATAGGGATAGGTGATAGGACCAATAAGAAGAAGTATTCCTCCTCTTTGGAGGT
>JAZFTJ010000150.1:0-3273 GCA_036446635.1 Hydrothermarchaeales archaeon (SeqCode)
TCTCTCTTTTTGCGGGGGTCGCCAAGCCCGGTATGGCGCTGGCCTGCTAAGCCAGTTATCCTTTGGATATCGCGGGTTCAAATCCCGCCCCCCGCGCTTTACATCACTGACTGGTTTTAGACTTTGAATGTGTCTAGCCGATCTTCAAAGTCAAAAAATATGTGAAAGAAGACCTATATATGCTCTTTTTCTAGAAAAAAAGCGTGTAAATGTTATTTTCCATGAAGTAAAGATATCTTTACATTATGGAAAACTTTATATACTAGAGGTACAATATACTTTACACAATACCATCAAACGCAAGCAGGGGTGGACTCTTTCCTCCTACCTTCTAATTTTACCATCCCTGCCTTCTACTCCTTCAAAAGGGTTGTGCCATGAAAAACAATCTGAAGGTCCAACGTGCCATCAAAGACATGACCCAAGAATATCTTGCTCATACGGTGGGAGTGACAAGACAAACTATAAATGCAATAGAGAAGGGGAAATATAATCCATCTTTAGACCTAGCATTTAAATTGGCAATGCTTTTTGATATGAAGATCGAGGAGCTATTTTCCTATATAGGTGATTACGATGAATAAGCTCACAAAGATAAAGCTCTTAATATTTTCGGGGATATTCTTTATAGCTTCGGTTTCATATATTTTTCATTTATTGCCTTACACGGCGATATGGCTTTGGGCTCCGATACTTGTCTTCGTAGACTACTGGCTGGATGAGTATGCAAAGAAGAGGGGAATGATCCTTTCCGATGAGATGACAGATCAGACGACCAGTAAATCCGCATGGTTAACCTTTCAGGTGACGATTGTCCTTATATTTCTGGCAATAGTCTACTATGACATCAACCGGACCAGTATAGACCCCCGTTACATACTTGCTTACTTCGCCGGATTCATGGGAATCGCATTTCTGGCCTTCAACACGTACTACAATATCAAACATGGTGTTTGGGAATAAAAGGAGTCTTCAACACTTTTTGGTAAGAGGAAGAAATCGCTTCACAATAGGCACAACTAGATGGGTTATACAACTTATTTTAAAATTAAGTTTGAATAGATGAGCTTGAGTTATAAAAAATCTCAATGGAATTTCGTAAAAAAAAATAAAGAAAAGCTTTTCTCAAATGGCGAGTAATTATAGTAGGATATAACAAGAAGTTGCTAGGAGGGTTGAAGTTGGAAGGAAAAAAAGTCCTAATGGTGATAGCGCCTCAAAATTTTAGGGATGAAGAGCTTTTAGAGCCAAAGAGCGTGTTCGAAGACAACAGCGTAGAAGTGAGTATAGCAAGTACTTCAAAGGGATCGGCCAGAGGTATGCTGGGAGCGATGGTAGATCCTGATTTGACGTTGGACGAAGTAGACGTAAAAGATTATGATGCGGTAGTTGTTGTCGGAGGCGGTGGTTCAAGAGATTATCTGTGGGATAACCTCACTCTGCACGGGATAGTAAGAGAATTCTATAATGAGGGCAAGGTGGTCGCGGCTATCTGCATCTCACCGGTTGTGCTTGCAAAGGCAGGTCTGTTGGACGGAAAGAAAGCAACGGTATTCCCTGGTCAAGACACCCTAAGCGAGCTTAAAAATGCCGGCGCAATATTAGTGAACACAGGTGCTGTAGCAGACGGTAGGATTGTGACTGGGCGCGGCCCAGAGGCTGCTGAGGAGTTTGGAAGAAAGGTATTAGAGGCTCTTTTCTGATCTTTGAGGTCCGTTTCTATGAAAGAGATTTTGATAGTAAATGACGACGGAATAAACTCCCCCGGCATCATGGCGGCGGCTGAGGCTGTTTGTGATCTGGGGAGAGTAACCGTTGTTGCTCCTGCCACACAGCAAAGTGGCGTGGGCAGATCCCTCTCCTTGCGTGAACCCTTGCGCATATTTGAAGTCCATATGCCCAACGCCGACAAGGCATATTCACTGGGCGGAACCCCTGTTGATTCAGTTATTGTCGCGCTCCATGAACTCCTGGACGCGAGACCTGACCTAATAGTTTCAGGTATTAATATTGGTGAGAATATGAGCTGTGAGATCACCACTTCCGGAACGGTTTGTGCAGCGATGGAGGGGGCGAATCAAGGTGTTCCTGCTATAGCGGTTTCTCTTCATCCCGTGGAGGAGAGGAGGTCTGATAAATATAAAAATCCTCATCTGTTTGACTTTACCTTGGCCAAGGATATTACGTGTCGTGTCTCAAAACGTCTTTTGAAAAATGGCCTGCCTGAAGGCGTGGATGTGTTTAATATAAACGTTCCAGAGAAGGGTAATTCGGAGTTTAAAGTCACCAGTCTTGCAAGGAACATGTACTCTGCTAAGGTAAGCAGGCGATTTGATCCAAGGGGTAGGCCATTCTTATGTATCGATGGGGATCCTGTTTATGATTCAGAAGAGGGTACTGATGTTCACACTGTCAGGATTTTAAACTCTGTCTCTATTACCCCTTTAAGTCTGGATTTAACAAGCAATAGTTTGGACCGTATCCGGATAAAAGACATCTTGTAGTGTTTTTCTTCTCCTTTTTTCTGGATTTTATTGGAAGGATTTAAATTGTAGTTTAGTACACTGATGGTCTATGCCTGGCAGAGGAGAGAAAGATCTAAGGGAGAATGTAGGTGGTATGGATCGCTTTATGCGGGTAGTTGGCGGGGCAATTCTGCTTGGGTTGAGTGTGTTCAAGTTAACAGGTGCTGAGCATCTCTTATTTGGATTCATTGGTATTTATGGCATAATTACCGGGACTTTTCGGATATGTCTTATAAATCGTTTAATGGGGATAAACACCTCCAAAAAAAGGTAGGTCACAGCTAGAAAAACTGGTTTTTTATTCTACCTGGGCTTCTTGTTGGTTAAAATTGCTTGATTTGATGACAAAAATAATAAGAGAGCTTTATAAATTATGAAGAAGAGGGCCTATAGTCTAGCCTGGATAGGACAGGGGCTTGCGGAGCCTCAAACCCGGGTTCAAATCCCGGTAGGCCCGTCCTTTTTCTTTATCTAACAATGTCAAATATTCCATCCAGAATAATAAGCAAATAACATATCTCTCATGGTTTGAGTGTCCCTTACACCCTATTTTTTATGATGAGATAAGAAGGTTAGTCTAACTCCCTCCAGGGGGACAGGATGGGGAACCCAACCCCTTCTAAAACCAGAGGTAAAGGGCCCCCCAGGGAATGGAGTTATCTCAGGCTCTCCTCTCTTCTCTATAAACAGCAACTTCATGGACAACAGCCAGGAATGCAAACGCAATCAGCTGGGCGTTGATGAGTCC
>JAZFTJ010000151.1:0-3436 GCA_036446635.1 Hydrothermarchaeales archaeon (SeqCode)
GAGAAGACGGTAGCAGAAAACAACGTCAAAGGCCTGATAATATGAAGAAGGATATAGATAAGGGGTGCCGCAGGGCCGAAAGCTGTGACAGTTTGCATGACACTCTCTTGTGTGGGGAGCATGAAGCCGTGGAGCATCAGTTTTCTGCCGATTATAAGGTAGATGCCAAACAAAAAGATTATCAAAGCAAAGATAATAGCCTTCAGGAAACTCTTTCTTTCCACATCGATTCCCCAAAACATTTTTTTCAAAAACTTAAACTCTTTAAAGTAAACTATTTCTTCAATGCTTAATATGACTTTTTAAGAAGGTGGTAGCTTGAACTGCTTGATAATCTTTGCCAAAGCTCCGACCCCAGGTAAGGTCAAGACCAGGCTAAGAGCGGGTACTTCCCTCTCAGATGATGATCTCTGCCTTCTTTACAGAAGTTTTTTGATGGATACGATAGATCTCGCAATGAAAACAAAGGCCGACAACATCTTTTTGGCATTCACACCTCCATCTGAAAAAGAGTCAATAAGAGGGATTGTAAGAGATTCCACAACAGAAGAAAAAAACTACCCTCAATTAAAGGTATTCCCCCAGATTGGAGACAACTTTGACAAAAGATTTTCCCATGCCATCAAATATGTTACCGAAAAAGCCGGAGGAAACATCGCCCTTATAGGCAGTGACATCCCTCACATGCAGCCAAGGATGATAGACAAGGCATTCGATTTTTTGGCAAAAAATACCGGCATGGTACTAGGCCCGAGCAACGAAGGGGGCGTTTATCTGGTCGGGGTCAGAAGCGGTACATTAATCAATTATGAGGGGGTATTTACAAAAGGTATCGAGATAGAAAATCTGGTCAAGATCGCTAAAGAAAAGAGAATGCCCTTAAAATTGCTGGAAGAGATGACAGACATCGACGTAGTCTCAGACCTAGTGACCCTCATCTGCAAGCTAAATGCAATGACATATTCCTCGAAATTTGAGGCTGTATATCTACCCGAAAACACCATGGAGGCTGTCAAAAAGCTGGGTCTTCAAATCGTAAGATCCAATGGGGGCATCAGAGGAAGAAAAATAAAAAAAACGTAGTTTTCAGAATCCACTCACAAGCTACGACGTTCCATAGTAGGTTGGGACCTCATCAACCATCAGATAAGTGACATCATATTCTTCTTCTAGTGAAGACAAAAACTCGTCAAAAATTATAAGATCATTAGAGCCTAATTTTTGAGGATGAATATACATGACAAATGGCAGGCTATCTTTTGAGTATCCCTCCACTATTATATTCAAACTTGTTACATTGAAAAGGCTTGTTTCGGAAACTGAGACCGGAACTTCGATTATACCATAAAGCAAATAAACCGGTTCTTTATCTGTAGATTCTCGAATAGCACTGCTATCGATCTTAATGCCCGCTTTCTTCAACGTTGAAAAATACTCCTGGTCCGTGGTCCAATTTACAACCAAGGAGGGGCTGCGGAACATCTTCAATTCAATGTTATCTCCAATAGCGTTAGTCACATATTTTTTATTTTTTTCAAGATCCTCATAAAAGATCTCAGGGGTCTTAAAACTTCGATCCCAAACATAATCAAGTTCTGTCTTGTAGACTTCTTCAATTTCTGAAGCGTCGTCTCTTGTAAAAATTGGAAAATGGTGTGTGGAAGTGTGTAAGCCGAGAGAATGTCCTCTCACATATATCTCTTTTACAGCACTAGGATTTTTCTCTGCCGCCTTGCCGAGGATGAAAAACGTGGCCTTGGCATCATGTTTCTCCAAAATTTGGAATATAGAGGGCAGATTCTTAGTCCCACTATCGGTAGTCAGATCCTCGTAATCAAAACTTAGAACCATGACCAGAGGGTTTCTTGGTGTTTTTCCAGAATTAGGGTTGATGTGCATTGACTGATAAAAACGAGTTCTTAGTTGTCCACTTTGATTCATTGAGACAGAGCCACTCGTCATTATGAGAAGGATGAAAATTATCCATCCGGCCTTGCTCTTCATAAAACCGTCTCTACTACACTACTGTTAAGTTATGGTATATGGGGGGGTTTCAAATATCAGGGGATATAAAAGTCACTTCATGGGGTGGTGTTGACTAAGCACGTGATAAACAATTATTTAATCTCCCCTCCTTTGCATCCACAAGTCACAGTTGCTTTGAATCTATGGATCCAATCTGTTTCGCACTACCACAACCGTGAAATCATCTCTTTGTATTTATTCTCTCCCCAGATATATTGATTATCTTTCAAAGTTTGAAACTTTATTGTTCATTCTACAGGTTTCGGGCAATAAAAGAATCCTCTACTGACGTTGATCACGACTCTTTGAGTTTTTCAGTGAGATATATCTTGTTTCTCCTACCGATCTGCTCCTTCCTCACAGCCCCTCTCTTCTCAAGCTCTGATAATATCTTGCTGACCTTGGCCTTGGAAAACCCCGCAAGGTCTTGGATCTTTCTCTGGACTATACCATCTGATTCCATGATAATCCTAAGTATCTCTTGCTCATCCTCCTTTAGAATATCGATTTTTTCTGATATATCCCTACTCTTGGAGAACGGTAATTTTACCCTCCACTTATCCGCCATAATATATGATGCAAGGATTATTAAGAGAATAATCAACACAGCAGATAAGATTGGGAGGTATGAATACCACGCAGGAAATTGAGGAATGTTTATGGGAGGCAAAGTGGTAGGTGGCAATGTTGTTGGAGCTGGCGTGGTGGTTGGAGGAGGGGTCTTAACAACCAAGGGCTCGTATCTTACAAACACCCGGTATTCAGTAGGATTCTTCTCGGTCCATCTCAGGATTATCTGTCGTCCATCGGTGGTAACCTCCTCCGGTTTGGGAACTATGTTTGCTTCACCTTCAACGATCCCCATACCCTCTGGAAGCTGCAATGTGAGCTCGAATTTCTTGACGTTTGCCAGTAGAGAGTAGGCGGTTGACAAGAGATATGTATTATTGTACTCAGAGATCTTTTGTGGAGTTTGAAATTCGTGTCTGACAGTGTATTTCCCTCCTGGCATCAATGTACCTCTGAAATAGACTTTTACATAGGTTTTGTCACCTATGTATTTTGTTTCAGACTTCAATCCCCCCTGAGGATCATAGGACTTGAGGTTCTCTACTCGGCCATTGAATGGGTAATTGATCTCCGTGAGAGAGTAATCATGATTGTTCAATATGCTAATAGCGACCTTTTCATATAATGTCTGGCCTTCAATCTCTGCTTCAACCTTATAATCCGAGATCTCCTGTGCACTCGCAACAGGTATCAGGATTAAAACCAATAGAAGAAGAATTATACGTCTCATTTTATGCCTCAAAACATCTTTTCCAATGCATCTTTACTCTTCATACCTATCTGGATTCCAACTTCTTGTGCACTTGATGTTAATTCTATTATCTCAGCGTTAAGTAATGCG
>JAZFTJ010000152.1:0-2115 GCA_036446635.1 Hydrothermarchaeales archaeon (SeqCode)
AATCCAAATAACAGTATTGAAATAATAATAAAGATAATGCCCCAATGAGAATAATATTTCCTATCTCTTTCTATATTGTATCTATCTTTAAGACCAATCTTTAAAAGAAGATAAACTGAAAAATTGTAAGCTTTATCTGGAAAAAGAATGAAACATAAACCACCTACAAAGAAAATCCCAGAGCGAATCATCCAGATAATATCCATATAACAAGTTGGTAATTGTTAAATATAAAATATTTCCTTTCTTTTTTTATTTCTAAAACCAACTGATAGATATCCATTTAGAGTTTATCTCCCACTGTTTTTTTTCAACAATTTCAAAGGTTTTAAATAACAATGCAACAAATGAGTAATAAAAGGAGGTGAAAAACATGCTGTTCCACATCACACAGACACACACTGCTGAGAACTGTCCTAAAAATAAAGGTGGTTCAAAGACATTATATAACCCCAACGTGGAGGGGGTAAAATTACGGGCGGTATTAGGAGCTTTTTCCGAGCATGTGATCTACTACATCATTGAAGCAGATAGCTTAGAGGCAATCCACAAATTCCTCGATCCGGGCTGGATGCGCTGCACCTGTACGATTACTCCGGTAAGCGAGACGCCGATTGAGCAATGAGGCGGTGAAAAACATGTATTTAGAAGATGGAAGAGATCAGTACGAGGGATAATGATACTGGTATTTGTGGCAATAGCCTACTGGGTAAATCTTACCATAGGACTTGCACTTGTTGCTGTCATGGGATTGCTGATTATGCAGCACGCATATACCGGCTTCTGCCCCGTAGACCTATTACTAAAACCCATGGGACTGAAACCAAAGCTGTAAGACAAAGATATAATGGAAGGTAGAAGACAAACATCGCCTTCTACACCCCTTTATTTATCTTTAAACCAGTTACAGATCCCCCCTTTTAACAACTATGCTCCACATTCAACTGGGTCCTAGAAGAGATGATGAAACGGACAGGATTTAAGATAGAAAAAACAGAAACACAAAGACAGATATTATAACAACATACCTTGAGCTAAAAGAAGAGATAGATAATTAACACCCCACATTTTTATATGTTAAAAATCAAGATAATAGTAGGTGGACGATTTGAAATTCAAGGTTGTTGTCCGTGAAGATGAAGAAGACTCTGGATGGTTTAACGTCAGTTGTCCATCACTAAGGGGATGCCATTCCCAGGGTAAAAGTATAGAGGAAGCATTAAAAAACATCAAAGAGGCCATAGAACTCTACCTACAACCCGACGAGGAGATAAAGGTAACTCAGAGGGGAGAGAAAGTAGTAGAGGTAACTGTGTGACAAAGCTTCCTGTTATCTCAGGGAAGAAGCTGATCAAAGCACTTGTTAAAGCCGAGTTTTACGTTCACAGCCAAAGGGGAAGTCACGTCAAAATGAAAAAGATCGTAGGGGGGGACACCATCATCGTGATCGTCCCCAACCACAAAGTTGTAAGTAAAGGAACCCTTAGAGATATCATAAAAGATGCAGGTTTAACAGTTAAAGAGTTCAACAAATTACTATAAACCTTTTCAAACATCCGCTGCTTTTCTTATTTCCCCAGCCTTTTCACAGCACTCTATATACTCCTATGGAGTCGCAGCGGTATTAGCATCTCTTACCGATAATCGGATCAAAATACCAGAGGAGAGATAAGAGAAAACCACATCCAAAAGAGATGGAAAAAATAAACAATCCCCTACAACTTTTTATAGATGTCCTACGAGATTTAGGGTGGGATCAGTTTCCCGATAGATCAAGTGTGAAACTAAGAGGTGCTCAATATGAAACTAATCAGTCGAGAAGAATTGAAGGAGAAATTGGACCGAGGTGACGACTTCAAACTGGTGAATGCTTTGGCAGAATTGGCCTTTCAAGCCAAGCACATTCCAGGCTCCATTAACATTTCTGCGCCAGAGGTGAGTCGTAAAATGCTCAACCCCGACGATGAGATCGTCGTCTACTGCTCAGGTCCCGACTGCATCGCCAGTGTACAAGCATTTAACATTATGGAGGCAAACGGATATACAAAAGTACGCCGTTATGCAGGCGGCATTCTGGACTGGGATGAGGCGGGCTATCCTTTAAAGGGGAAAATG
>JAZFTJ010000153.1:0-10996 GCA_036446635.1 Hydrothermarchaeales archaeon (SeqCode)
CTCATAGTAATTTAGTTCAATTCCATAAATATCAAAGTCGGTATGTGTGTTTAGAAAGGTTATTGTGTCTTTTAATGCATCGTCAATTCTGTCCATTACAATAACAAGTCTGTAATGGCCTGCGGAGATGTTCTCGTTTATTGAATTTTTTATCTGTTTAAGATCGGTTCCTTCAAAATAGTTTAAAATTTCAGTGTCTAAATCTGAGTCTTTTTCTTTTCGAAGATAATTATCCACTATCGTTGTGAAATCGTAGTATGTCGTGTTTTTCCACATTGATGAGGCATAATCAAGTATTTGTGCGATTACTCTCCGTTTGTCTGTGTTTTTTTCAAGCTTGGTTTCTATAAGATAGATCTGTCCCTCCTGATCAATACCTACTGCATCAACGGGGCCACTGTTGGTTGAAAACTCCTTAATTATAACAAGAATCTTCTTACCCTCTTCGATCTCATGAAATGGAATGACCTCAGGATGATCCTTAATAAAATCCTGCATGTCCTCCTCAAGACCGATCTTCTTTGGTTTAACAATCTGTGTTGCGTCCCCTTTTTTAGAAATTATCAATACCATGTCTCCATCACACCAATAGAGAATAACGGGATGTGTTATTTAAAACCTGTCCAAAATAGTGGGAGATAAACCATGGCTGGAAGGCTAAAGCCGGTTGAACGTGGCAATCTTATTCCTGAGAATGCTTCCGTTATTTCATTGTACTTAGGATTATATCGGCTGCTATTGCCACGATCGATAGAAGAAATATTAGGGCGTAATTCATATCTTCAAGGGAAACCTTGATGGATGAGAGGAGGTATAGGAGGACTTCTCTGTCTTCATCAGTAAGGGGGGTGTTGTTTTTGACCTTTTCAAGAAGCCCAAAGTCACTGATGGCTTTTTTGCGTTTTTTAGCGATCTTGAAACGATAGAAGAAAAAGAGAAGATACCCTACAATGCCCATGTACCAAACAGGCCTTACCCAATTAGGTTCCAGATGCTGGAATACTATTATTGCCCTAAAGGCGATAGCAGAGAGAAGACCGAGTGAGAAAAAACCATACAATACATATTTTGGGACTATATGTGGTTTTTGTGTTTTCATATACTTGTACCTACCTAGGAACCATTAAATTTGCCTTAAAATATAATTTGAATCAACTTCTATGATGCAATTGAAGCCTACTTGAATATTTCGCCCGTCTCTTCAGACCATAACAAAAGGTCAAGCTCTGCTGGGGAAATCTTTACCTCCTCTGTAAATTCCAGCAACTTTGCCTCGATCCTCAAATAAGCTGCTTTAGTAGACACTGTCTTTTCTTCTTCAATAACACCCAATAACCTCAGATTCTTCAGTATGTGTCTGTCAAGTATCGCCAGGTCTTCGCCTTTACCGATGTTTCTCAGAAAATGACTGGCCTCCTTATAGCCCAATCCTCTTATTTCAGATACAAGCCATTCCCTAAGTTCTCTGGCGTCACCGAAGCGTTCTATATCCTTTTTAATCTTCAATCCATCACTTGTGGTGAAGAATCCTCTGGCTTCAAAAACATATCGGGTCTTGTTATTAGGAAACCGCACACCAACTAAAGACTCTCTTATCTCCTTAGCTGTTCCATTGAAAAGCACATCGGTATTTACCAGATTTTGGATGGCCAAATCACATGTTCTAGCCCTTGATTGTGGCGTAAGAATGCAGAAGCAAAGCTCAGCGAATATCCTCTCATCATCTTCCCCCCAAACTTTCTTAAATTCCTCAAGCCGTGCCCTGATCTCGTGTCTTTTAGACGGATATGAACCTAGAATATGTTTCAAATAATCCTCGTTTTTTTTAGCCATTACTTTTCCGTCCCTTAATCTAAGTCTTGATTCCGGATCAAAAATAGGATGTATTATCCAATGCTAAAAACATTTTGTAGGAACGTTAATAAACAACGTTATGCAATTATTTTATTAAGAAGATATATAGTGAATTTCATCATATGTTCTTGAACCTAGAAAGACCCCGCATATTTAAAGGATAGTGACAAAACCCGTGTCTTATGGCCCGTTTAAGGTGGAAAGATGAATCTAGAGGAGATAGACACTAGAAAAATCCTCGCAGGAATAGCGATTATAATACTCTTTGTTATGTTCTTTCTTCCATCAAAAGCCAGATTTGCTGGCAGCCACACCGTATATGAAACCCGGACTGATCCCACGTATGGTAGGATCAAGTTCTGTCAAAAATGCCACTCAGAGATATATGCAAACATCACCCAAGGAACAGCGCACAACGCAAGTGGTTGCATATGCCATGGCTATGTGCCAAACATTACTGTTGAAGGAACAGATTATGACATAAATCTCAACCACTCTTTAACAAAGAATATCTTCTGCACCAACTGCCATACAAGATACAACTCTACTGGAGATATTGAGGTTGGAAGAGATGTTAATCTACAGAATCAGTCAGCCCACTACATGTTCTTCAATTACAGCGAAAAAACCGAGATATATGACCGGGCCGAATCATACTTCTTATCAAATCTTGAGACACTGAAAAGCGGCTCCTAAAAGAGCTTTAGCTTAAAAGGACGCCGTTGATAACGCCATCCTGCCCCAACCTGGAGGTCACCTTGGCCTTGCCGATATCAGTCTCGATTATCGCCCCTTTGGTAATGATGTTACGCCTGACATAGTGGGGGTTGGCAGAGTTTTCCAATACTCTTATAATCTTAACCTTCTTGGACTCTTTGGTCTTGGGATCCAAGATATTCGCATTTTCTGCCACCATAAGCTTAATCTTGCGCTTCCCACCCCGAATTCTTACTCTTTTTGTCTTTAAATCCCCAACCTTGATCTCCGGATGCTCGCTACCGAGCTCAAACTTCCTCTTGGTTCTATGTCTCCTCCTAAGGCCGCCAGATTTATTCGTCTTTGACTTTAGATGGGTAATTGACACAAGATTTTCCTCCAAATAACAAAACTATTAGTATAAAACCTAAACCAGAAGCATCGATAACCTCTGTAACATATATTGATTTAAAATTCATATGCCGGGGCTTTGACCATAAACATCCTTTAAGATCACGTCTGCCCCCCCGTCTAACAACATCGACGCTGCTTTTTTTCCAATCTCCTGGGCTTTTTCGATGTGTCCCTCTACGTTAGTTGAAATCTTCTGCTTACCATCCGGGGATAAGACGACAGCTTTAAGGGTTAACCTTGTTCCATCAACGCTGGAAACAACCCCGATAGGGACCTGGCAACCCCCTCCAAGAGACTTTAACATCTCCCTCTCTGCCTTTATCGATGCCAGGGACTCTCTATGATTTATCTTAAAGAGAAGATCAAGGGCGGTAAAATCAGATCTTGAGACAACAGCGATGGCACCCTGACCAACAGAGGGAAGAAAGACCTGCGTTGACAAAGTCTCTGTTATCTCTTCGGTAAAGCCCAGCCTTTTAAGACCCGCCTTGGCCATGATAGTTGCATCAAACTCCCCATCCATGACTTTCCTGATCCGTGTATCCACATTTCCCCGAATATTCTCGGTTCGAAGATCACTCCGATAGTTTAAAAGCTCCGCTCTTCTGCGAAGGCTGCTGGTTCCGATAACCGCGCCGTTAGGTAGCTCATCAAGCATCAATCTATTTTTAGAAATCAAAACATCATTGATCTCCTCCCGTTCAGGGATACACGCAATCTTAAGGCCATCTAAAAGATCTGTTGGGACATCCTTAGCACTATGGACCGCAAAGTCAACATCACTCCGTAGGACCGCCTCATCGATCTCCTTGACAAACAGACCCTTTCCACCGATCTTTGCCAGGGGCGTATCCTTTATCTTGTCCCCCCGGGTTTTGATTATCCTCTTCTCAAACTCCAAACCAGTTGATGTATTTTTTAGTAGATTTATGATGATGTCGACTTGGGCGAGGGCAAGTTTGCTCCCTCTGGAGCCTATTTTAAGCTTCATCCTATAGCCCTCAAAACCTCATCTATTTTAGCCAGAGTCTCATCGATCACTTCCTTATCGTGGGCATAGGAGATGAAGTTACACTCATATTGTGAAGGCGGAAGGAACACGCCTTTTCCCAGGAGTTTTTGCTGGAATTTTAAGAAGAAGTCTTTGTCAGCTTTAAGAGCTGTATTATAGTCTACTACTTCCTCCTTTGTAAAGTACATCTGGAACATGGATGCGACGTTGTAAACCTTTGTCTCCAAACATAGGTCTTCTGATATGTCCTCCAACCCCATCTTCATTCGTTCACCAAGTTCATTGACCTTCTTGTATACCCTGCCATCTTCAAGCTCGCTTACGGCCGCATATCCTGCGACCATTGATAACGGATTGCCATTGAAGGTTCCAGCTTGATACACCTTTCCTACAGGCGAGAAATTCTCCATGATCTCTCTGCTGGCGGTTATTGCCCCGATAGGAAGTCCGCCTCCAAGGATCTTGCCCAAGGTTGTGATGTCCGGCTTGACATTAAAGCGCTCCTGCGCCCCTCCAAAGGACAACCTGAAGCCTGTTATCACCTCGTCGAATATTAAACAGACGCCGTTTTCTTCGGTTATATTTCTTAAAAACTGGAGATAACCCTCACGAGGTAAGATGCATCCGGCGTTTCCTATGACCGGTTCTAGGATTATACAGGCGATGTCATCGTTTTCCCGAATCATCTTCTCCATTGCCTCTTGGTCATTGAAAGGAGCTAGCAATGTGTTGGAGGTCGTTTCTTTAGGTATCCCGGCGGAGTTCGGCATGCCATGTGTGGTGGCGCCGGAGCCAGCTTTTACTAATACATAATCATGCGCACCATGGAAGGCACCCTCGAACTTTATTATCTTACTTTTACCAGTATATCCCCTGGCCAGTCTGATAGCGGCCATAGTGGCCTCGGTGCCCGTGTTTACAAACCGCACCATCTCAGCGCTTGGAACCGCGTTAATTATCTTTTCAGCAAATTTGAACTCCAACTCAGTCGGCGTTCCAAAAAGCGTACCTTTTTCCAGCTGATCTCTAATACTATCGATGATCTTTGGATAAGCATGACCAAGAATAAGAGGTCCGTATCCTAGGCAATAGTCGACATAAGAATTGCCATCTAGGTCGTAGATATGGCAGCCTTTGCCATATGTCGTGAAAAAAGGATACGGCGTCATCGCCCTAACAGGCGAGTCCACACCACCGACGAGGACTTTTTTTGATTCTTCAAAGAGGTCCTTCGAGTTCATTGGGCTACTCTTCATTAAAAGCTGTTTTAAAGTTTTTCTTTTATTGCACATGTTTAATCAATAAGGGTAGAGGAGAAAATAAATAAGGCAGAATAGAGAGTAAAATAATATGAAGTGCAAGGAATATGATGAGATCATACAAAGTTTTCTGAAGAATAAAAGAACCCTGTTTGGTGCGCATCCTGAGATGGCCCCTTCACCGTGGAAGATGAGGTAAGACTCCATGAAATATGAGGCAGTCATAGATGCCTATGCTTGGATATAGTATTTCAGAGGGGGCCAGAAAGGGAAATCACTTTTTGAACGCGTTATTCAATAATCGATAGGTCTTATAATTTTGAGGTTGGTTTTTTCGAAATCAGAATCGTTGGTTAATATACAATCTGCTTGATATTCTTCGGCTGTTGTTAAGTGGATTCTGTCAAAAATCTGGAGATTTTCTGATTTCCGCATCGCCAGTATGACTGTGGAAATGTGCATATCCTTAACTTCTAGGGGTAGGGACAGTATTGCGTTTATGGCTTGCTCCGCTTTATCTCCATCCGTCTCTTTAGAGATCACATGGTATACCTCTGTCAATGTCAGCACTGATGTAAAGGCGTCCAGATTACCCTCCAACACATCCTCCAAAATCCTCTTGCAGGGTTTGAAGAGTTGTCGGTGCATTAGAGCGTGATAGATGAAGATATTCGAATCGATATACGCCCTCAAATGAGCTCCTCCCTTGCTCTGTGAACAAGCTTTACGGCATCCTTATCGGTGATCTTATCAACAACCACCATATCCTTCAGAGGGTCTTTTATCTTTGTCTCAGGGATTATTACAATCTTATCTTTTTCTGACGAAAAGTACAGTTTCTCTCCGATCTTCAACTCGAACCTTTCTCGAATTTCCTTGGGGATTACGATCTGAAATTTCTTTGTGAGTTTCACTACATACATCTTACCTCACCTACACAGTAGGATATATCCTACAAACTATTTAAATCTTCCTTATCACCATTCACTAGGATGCAAACTGGATCGGTCTTGATCTGCCCCAACATTATATCTACGAAAAAGCCAGACCAAGACACAACAGTATGATTAATCCCCGCACATTTGACTTAACAGCAAGGATGTAATCCCTCCCTGTATTGCCTAGGATCATTCTTCAAGCCATTTTGCCGCGTCTTTTGCAAAATAGGTCAAAATAAGATCTGCTCCTGCCCTCTTTATTGAGGTCAAAATCTCCATTACAATATGTTTTTCATCAATGAAATTCTTAGCAGCCGCGGCCTTCACCATCGCGTATTCTCCGCTCACGTTGTAGGCTGCAGTTGGCATCATGAACTCGTTTTTGACACGGCTGATAACATCAAGATAGGCTAGGGCTGGCTTTACTATGACTATGTCAGCACCCTCCTGAATATCAAGGTAAACTTCTTGGATAGCCTCATCTGAGTTATGGATGTCCATCTGATACGACTTCCTATCACCAAACGCAGGCACTGAATCCGCAGCCTCTCTGAAAGGGCCATAAAACGAGGAGGCGTATTTTGCGGCATAAGACATTATGATGGTTTGGTCGAAGCCATTGTCATCTAACACACCTCTTATTGCTCCTACTCGTCCATCCATCATGTCACTGGGAGCGACAATGTCAGCGCCTGCCTGAGCATGAGTTAGGGCCATCTTCGCTAAAAGATCCAATGTCGGGTCGTTTAAGACCTGATCCCCTTTCACTATTCCGCAATGGCCGTGATCCATGTATTCGCATAGACAGACGTCGGTTATGACAACAAGATCATCCCCTACCTCGTCTTTTATCTCCGCAATCGCCCGTTGTATTATCCCATCATCGTTATAGGCTTCTGACGCCTTATCATCCTTTTTAGCCGGGATGCCAAACAGCAAGGTCGCAGGAATCCCGAGGTCGACCATCTCCATGGCCTCAGATCTAACATCTTGGAGGGGCAGCCGGAACTGTCCTGGCATCGCCACTATCTCCTCTCGTTTTTCCAGATTTTCATCAACAAAGATTGGATAGATAAGATCGTTAATAGATAGACTGGTCTCTTCCACCATCCGGCGTAGCTTCTCAGTTCTCCGAAGCCTCCTCAGCCTCTTCTCCGGAAACATTACTTGCCTCCTTTTCCCTTGCCTTCATCCATAAAGTAGAGCCTGCCAACTCTTACAGTAATCTCATCCCCATTCTCAGCGGCATTCCTGATCTTATCTGCAATAGGCGTCATAGATCTCTTAATTATGACCTTTGTAAGATCGTCGATGACCTTTTTCTCTTTCTCATCAATGCCGTTTAACATGTTCATGGCCTTCTTTAACTCCCTCTTCCTAACCTTCTCGGCGCTGGAAAAGACCGCTTTTATGACATCCTCCACATCGACGTGGTAGAGCTGGCTTTCAAGAAGCTCTACCTCCTCCTTTATGATCTTCTCTACCTTTACAGCTTCTTTTTCCCTAATCTCCTTGTTTTTCTCCGCTATACTTCTGAGGTCGTCTATATTGAGGAGCTCCATATCACAGACTTCTTTTACATCCTCTTCAACATCTCTTGGCGTGGCCAGATCTATAACTACTAGCTTGCCCTTTGTCCTGTTCTCAAGAGCCCTCTGTATCAGATCTTTATTGATAATCGGCTTAGATGATCCAGTAGCGGTTATTATGACATCAGAGTTTCTAATCCCCTTCTCAATGTCCTCGAACTTTATCACCATGCCCCCCACGTGTTCTGCCATCTCTATCCCTTTTTCATATGTCCTGTTGGCGACAAACATCATGTCAATGTCCTTGTCGGCTAGACTCTTGGCCACAAGCCGTCCCATTTCCCCTGCGCCTATTATCAGAACATTTTTTCCGCTAAGAGAGTCAAGTATCTCCTCTGCCAACTCGACACCGGCGCTGCCTACCGATACGGCGCCCTTGCTGATCTCAGTCTCTTTTCTAACCCTCTTTCCTACGTTTATCACCTTGGGGAAGATGCTGCCGAAGAAGGGGCCGACAGTGTTCTGTTTTTTAGCCGTCTCATAGGCTTCTTTCACCTGGCCAAGTATCTGGTCTTCACCCACAATCATTGATTCAAGGCCGGCGGTTAGTCTTAAGAGGTGGTTGAGGGCTTGGAGATGAGTCTCCTCCTCAACGGCGTTATGGATGTTTTTCGAGACGTTCTTCATCTTTTCCATAAACTCATTGGATGTCAGATCGGAGTTTTGCTTATTCAAACGCTCTTTCACGTTGGATATCGCTGAACTCATAAGATATCCTGAGATCTCATGATGAGCCGCCTCTACGTCGGTTACTGCAGCGAATATCTCGACACGGTTGCAGGTTTGAATCACAACACATTCATTGACACTTTTCAGCGCTTTTATATCCTCAACGGCCTTCTTTGGATCAGAAAAAGAGAGTATTTCCAAGGTTGCGACATCGACCTTGTGGTGCGTGACCCTCATATTATATGTGTGCAATAATCAATCCTCCAAGTATTCGGTTACCAGGGCTTTTGCTTTATCAATGTTATTGTCCTTTAAACATTGGATGATCTCAGGCTTTATAATTATCTCTCTTAAAAAAGCTTTTCTCTGTTTTTGATCTCTAATTTTATCTTTTAGATCTTGTTTTAAAAACTCTTCTAGCTCTATTAAAAGAATATCCTCCTTTGTGATAAGCTTTTTTATCCTCCTTTTTATCGCTTTTGCCACTGCAGGGCTCTTTCCTCTTGTGGAAACTGCGATGGATACATTCCCCGTGTCAAGCACCGCGGGCATGATAAAATCAGAAACCTTATCGCTCCTGTTTACAAGCAATCCCCGCTTGTGGCTTTCCTCTTCAATCCTGTCGTTTAGCTCGCCATCATTTGTGGCGACCAACACCAGATCCGCATCTTTTAGGTAATCCTTTACATTCGCATTTTTTATCTTGGAATGTATCAACTCCAGATTTTCTGACTTAATTTCCATAAGTTTAGCTGTAAAATCCATGCTAACAACTGTAACCCTTGCTCCTGAGCGCAGAAGCTTCATTGTGCGACGCTCTGAGACCTCTCCTCCCCCGAAGACTATGGCTTTTTTCTCTTTTAGATTAAGCATTACTGGAAGCATAGGAACTTTCCTTCTTCTATTATCTTCTTATCGTCAAGCCAGATGTTCGGTTTTGTTATAATCCCGTCTAGGTGAACATCTGCCTTTACCGCTCCACCGAAGGTGTGGCTGTCGCCGAAGGCAATGTGAACAGTGCCGTAGACCTTCTCGTCTTCCAAGATGTTTCCAATAAGCGTTGCCTGAGGATTAGTTCCTATGCCTATCTCTGCAACATTCTTCGCATTCCCATATTTTTCAAGGGTCGAGGAGAGTTCTTTACTCTTAAATCCATCCGCATCTTGCACTTGTCCATTTTTGATCTCTAATGTCAAGGGTTTTTTTAACAATCCTAGGCTGGAAAAGGAGCTGTCAAAGACGAGTTTCCCCTGGGACCCTCCTTCCATGGGGGCTATAAATCCCTCGCCTCCAGGGAGATTGCCTTTCATCCCTGTCGTGTCAAGGATGCCGGAGTCTGCTAATCCGTTTCTATCCTTAAGGTCGGCAGTAAAGTTTGAGCCCAAGTATGTTTTAATCGTGATCTTATCGGCTTTAGATAGCAGTTCGGCTATGATCTCGGACTCTTCTTTGACTTTGCCATAGTCTGCGGACATGCCACCGTTTGTCAGCATCTGCATTGTTATACCTGGCATGGATGCGAGCCTTGCACCGGATTTGCATGCGTCTTTGGATGCGTCTGTGTGTGTAAGGGACATGGTCGTGGGGATGATGATGACATCGGCACTCTTCATGGCCTCAGCGATAGCCTCGGGTGGCTCCTCAGTATGATGTTCCCTGGGCTTCATCTTCACAGTTATGACTTCATTGCTCAGGGTCTTAGCGGCTTCTTCAATTCTAGCGGCAACTTCTATTTTATTGTAGTCTGTAACAATGAGGACTGTTTCCTCTTCTTTGATATCTAAACACGTCTTTAGAACATCACTTAGCATAAAAGCACCTAGCTATTTGCCTTTTTATGGATTGGAAAATTAATATATCTTCCGTATAAAAATGTTCTAAAAAAAGGATGTTTATGACAAGACTTTTGGATTAAAATAACCATCTGAACTCTAGCTTAGTTTCATTCAAGCCCTACTTATACTGAAATGGCTTCTCTCTTTGGGATAGTAAGATCAAGTTTTTCAAACTCTCCATTTGATAATCTGGCCTCTATCTCTTCTATCAGGAGGTCAAACTCGTCTATAGGTTTATTATATTTAGGAGAGACACTGTTCAGTTTATAGACATCTTCCCAGCTGCAGTCTTCGTTCATTTTCATATCACCTGATACATCTATATTGAAGTTATAGTATAAAAACCTTTCCATAATTAAATTATTTTTTTAACTATATATTTAACTTCTTTTACTAATAATCAATTCTTCGTAAGAATTCATATAAAAAATATTTTTAACCGAAAGAAATATATATTATCAAAGTAGTTACCAACAACTATGGAAAAGATCGCACACATAGTGCCTGTAGGACATACCAAACTCAAGCTCCTAGAAAGCCTGAGGCAGTTCCCTATGCAAAAGGTCATTCTGCTTCTTGGAAAGGACAGAAACCTGGAAGGAGAAGATATAGCAAGACAGACCGCCATGGACCTCAGGATAGACATAAAGGCCATTGCCGAGGTTGAAGAGGAGACGATAGACAAAGAGGACGTCTTGCAGTGCGCCCTTGATATAACCAGGATAATTTC
>JAZFTJ010000154.1:0-14730 GCA_036446635.1 Hydrothermarchaeales archaeon (SeqCode)
TTCATTGTTTGCCTACAGTTATCATCTCAAGTCACTTCGAACCTATTTTGGTAGCGATGATTTCGAAAACGATTTTACGGATTTCCTTTCAAATCAAAAGAAAGAATAAGTATTTTGAGAAAAGTCTTATAAAAATAGAAAAAGGAGGGCGATTAGGTCCTCATCGTCTATATTCTTCGAGGTCGTTTTTCTCAACTAGCAGCATCCCTGACCTTTGGATGAGTTGGAAGGGGGCTTATTACAAGTGCCAGCACGGTTACAGCACTATTTACCGAAGGTTTATATTAATCCCATGCAGATTAATAACAAGATGAGGGCGCTGCATCCAAATTGGGTCGTGAGTTCATGAAACTCAGTAAATTTCAGGGCATATATCTGGCACTTATCACGACATTGGTTGTAGTATTTTTTGGCATAAACTTCCAAGGCATTCTAAAAGCCCACGTGGACATTGGGGTGGCGGTATATATCTTGACGGTAAATTCCCTCGCAGTCATGGCTTTCTTTTATCTGAACAACTCTGAAAATTTTAAGAAAAACGACATTGCAGGTCTAAAATCTGCATATAAAAAAGAGGTGCCTTGGCATCTCTTCTTCGCCCTCATTGTCGGTACGGCCATATACGTACTACAATATGTTTTACGCTTCACCATCTACTGCCCGCCCGGAGCTCAGGCATGTGTTCTTGCTTCCGCAAGGTATGATATCCTAACGTGGATAGCAGTCACAGGAGTGGTGTTTATAGGAGTAAGCATTTCTTTCATACTCATAACCATATCCTTTATACTGGCAATATATGTGCCGATTACGATGATCTTAAAAAAGAAACCAAAAAAGATCTTTGATTAAAAAGAATTCATCTGGGTATCTGTCTTCTAACTTCATCCCCTCTGACTTCCTCCTGTATTATCCCTCTTATGTCCCCCATGAGATAGTCTATGGCCTTCCGGATCTCTGTTATGTTCGCTCTCTCGTCAGCCAGTTTCTGGTAGATCTCGTCAAGTTTGAGAATCTTCACTCTCCCTTGAAGAGAGCCCGCCACTCTGAGTTCCTCGCTTATCTCTTTCAGCTTTGGATAGTCGTCTAAGACGCTCTCGTTTATGTGCGGGGAGTCCATCTCTATGTCAAAGAGGTTTGAGCCCACATTCACTTCTATGACAAAGTCCCTAGTGATTGTAAAGTACTTCCTTGGACGTCCCTTCTCGATCTTTTGATATCGTGACGCCAGGATGCCTGCTGTTCTCATCAGCTCAAGGTGCTGGATGATTGCCTTCTGCCCTATGTGCAGCTCCTCTGAGAGTTGACTTACATAACAAGGGCTTGTTGCAAGCATCTGAAGTATATCTCTACGTGTCTCATTCCCCAGGATCTTGAGCATTTCATCAAAGCCCATAACCAAGATTTAAAAGTTTAACATGGATAAAACTATAATAACTTTTTGTAATTAAAAGCTGATGATTTACAGAGACAAACCACGGAAAAAACTTCTTTAACGCATAAAAAGGACCCAGAGTATCACCTACGATACTGCCTAACACCCGCCTCAAATATGCTGTTGCCCCCGATATCATAAGCAACCAACACAGGAAAATCCCTGAGCTCAAGCCTAAAAAGCGCCTGAGGACCCAGATCCTCATAAGCAACAACCTCGCTTTTAACAATGCTTTTCGACAACAAAGCCCCCAACCCACCCACTGCAATAAAATAAACAGCCCCATGTTTTACCATAGCATCCATGACTTCCCTTGACCTATAGCCCTTGCCGATGGTCGCCTTAAGACCCAACGAAAGCAGCCTTGGCATATAAGAGTCCATCCGCGATGAAGTTGTAGGACCCGCAGCGCCAATAACCTTACCTGGAGGCGTGGGCGTAGGACCCACATAATAGATGACAGCACCCTCTAAGTCAAGAGGAAGCCGGTCCTCATCGATGTCTTGAAACATCCTCTCATGAGTAGCATCCCTTGCACCAAAGACCACGCCGCTTAAAAGGACCTTATCACCCGCCTTGAGGCCCTCCACTACCTCATCGGAAAGCGGAGTTTTAACCCGGATCTCCTTCAAAGCAAAGCCTCCTTATACCGGTGGGCGTGGCAGTCAAGATTCACCGCGACAGGAAGACTCCCAATGTGACACGGGCACACCTCAATATGCACCTCCAGAACAGTAACCGTGCCCCCAATACTCTGAGGCCCTATTCCCAAGCCATTAATCTCATCTAGCAACTCCTCTTCCAAAGACGAATAAAACGGATCAGAGTTTTTTGTCCCAACACCCCTATAAAGAGCCTTTTTTGCAAGGATCGCGCACTTCTCCAGATCGCCACCAATACCTACACCCACAACACCAGGCGGACACGCATTCGGCCCGGCTCTACTTACAGTTTCAACGACAAAGTTCTTAACACCCCCTATATCTTCTGCTGGTGTCAGCATCTTGACTCGGCTCATGTTCTCGCTGCCACTCCCCTTTGCAGCCACTTTGAGCTTAAGACCGTCTCCTCTGACAATCTCCACATGCACTACAGCAGGCGTGTTGTCCCCCGTGTTCTCCCTGTTCAGGGGATCTTTTACCATGGATTTTCTCAAGAGACCCCCGGTATATCCCTGCCTCACACCATCGTTTATGGCGTCCATAAACCCCGGGGCATCAAAACAGACTTCCTCCCCAAGCTCCACAAAGACGACAACAACCCCGGTATCTTGACAATACGGTATCCTCTCTTCTGCTGCGTATTCAGCGTTCTCAAGCATCATCTGCAGGATATCTTTCCCCCGTGGGGATTCCTCTTTCTCAAGAGCCTCACTAAACTTCTCCCTTACCTCCTCCCTGATGTCATAGTTGGCCTCTATGCAGAGCCTTTTCACCTCGCTTGTGATAAGAGAAAGCGGTATCGTTTTCATAGTCCTATTTCTTCCCTTTTATCCTGTCTCTTACAAGGTTCAGTAGCCCCCCTGCGAGCAGGATATCTCTGTCTCTCTGTGAAGCCTCGAAGGTTGTGATGATAGTCGATCCCCGGGTCTTATCAATTATCGGTATCTCTTCCTTCCCATTTGCCAAGATGTCTCTTATATCCCCGATCTCGATCTGGTCTCCTTTTGAGATCGTTTCATACAAATCAGGATCCGAGAATACAAGCGGCAGTATACCGAAGTTTATAAGATTTGCCCTATGGATCCTGGCAAACGACTTGGCAACTATGGCTTTTACACCCAGGTACATCGGTGCAAGAGCTGCGTGTTCTCTTGAGGAGCCCTGCCCATAGTTTTCTCCACCCACGATAAATCCTCCTCCCTTCTCCTTAGCCCGCTTCGGAAACGTAGGGTCTACAGACTCGTATACGTGCTCGCTTATAGCAGGTATGTTGCTTCTAAGAGGCAGGATTTTAGCACCAGCAGGCATGATATGATCTGTTGTTATATTATCACCAACTTTGAGCAGAACTTCGCCCCCAATTGTCTCTTCCAGCACCCCTGTTCTCGGTAGCGGCTTTATGTTAGGCCCTCTTATTACCTCAAACCCTCCCGTCTCTTTCTGTGGCGGGATTATCATCCCGTCGTCAATGATAAACCTATCAGGCATCTGGATCTTCGGATATTCTCCAAGACTTCTTGGATCTGTAATCACGCCTTTTATAGCTGAGGCAACCGCGACCTCAGGGCTGCACAGGTACACCTGGTCATCTTCTGTCCCGCTTCTTCCAGGAAAGTTTCTTGAGAATGTTCTAAGAGAGACCGCATCAGTCGGCGGGGCCTGACCCATGCCAATGCATCCCATACATCCTGGCTGATGGATCCTGGCCCCGGCTTTAAGCAGCGCCATCATTCCGTTGGCAACTACTAGGTTTTCTAAAACCTGTCTTGACCCTGGGTTTATGTCAAAACATAGGTTGGGATGCACTCGCTTTCCTTCCAATGTCTTGGCTGTTATCATAAGGTCTTGATAAGATGAGTTTCCGCAGCTTCCTATTATGACCTGAGCCACCTCCTCACCTTCCACATCAGCTACTCTCATGACATTGTCCGGTGAGGTTGGGCAGGCGATGAGGGGCTCAAGTTCTTCAAGGTTTATCTTGATAATTTCGTCATATTCTGCATCCGGGTCAGCGCTAAGCCCTCTCCACGCATCTCCTCTGCTTTGGCTTTCAAGGAATCTCCTTGTGTTCTCGTCTGAGGGGAAGACAGATGTTGTAGCGCCAAGCTCAGCTCCAAAGTTGCAGACTGTTGCCCTGCTCGTAGTGGACAGGGTTTTAACTCCTGGGCCAAAATATTCCATGATCTTATCTACTCCCCCTTTCACTGAGAGCCTTTTTAGAAGCTCAAGTACGAGGTCTTTGCCAGAGACCCATGGCATGAGTTTGCCGGTGAGTTCTACACCGACGATCTTTGGCATTTTAAGATGAAATGGTTCCCCAGCCATGGCCAGCGCTACATCCAAACCCCCAGCTCCTATTGCTATCATTCCCAGACCGCCGTTTGTCGGGGTGTGGCTGTCAGAGCCTAACAACGTCTTTCCCGGGGCTCCGAATCTCTCAAGATGCACTTGATGGCATATGCCGTTTCCGGGTCTTGAGAAGTAGACACCGTATTTGGCTGCGACTGTCTGCAGGTATCTGTGATCGTCTGCGTTTCTGAAGTCTGTCTGCAGGAGGTTGTGATCCACATAGCTGGCTGAGAGCTCCGTTTTCACCCTGGGTATCTCCAGTGCCTCGAACTGGAGGTATGCCATGGTACCTGTCGCATCCTGGGTCAGGGTCTGGTCTATCTTTATACCTATCTCCGCTCCTTTCTGCATCTCCCCTTCTACAAGGTGTTCTTTTATGATCTTTTCTGCTATGCTCAGTCCCATTCTAATTCCTCTCAACAGGGGCGTTTCGGCGTCAAATGATACTATGCCGCTGTTTTTTATTCCCTCTCTCCATTTATCTTTTTATCTGTTATTTGATGTGTCTTCATTTTTATTTAATATCCAAGTCTTTTTTAAGGAGTGTAGGGTGTATATCGATTACAGGAGTTATAATAGGCAGATATAGTTACCAAAGGTTATTAAAATATTTTACGTTGTTAAAACCCCGCTATTCCTATGCAACAAGAGGTCAAGGAGGGCTTAAGTATTACAAAGAAAGATAAATCAGTTAAGATCCAAATAAGAGACACACGGACAGATCTGGTAAAAAAAGAGACACCTGAAAGGAGACTTCCAACAGTGGCCAAGAAAGAAAAAAGAGAGATAGTAAGCTTAAAAGACGAGATAACAACGCTTAAAGAAAGCCTTGACGAGAAGACAAAACAGACAGATGAGTTCCTTGGACATCTTCAAAGACTTCAAGCAGATTTCGAGAACTTCAAGAAGAATGCAGAAAAGGATAAGGCAGAGTACGTCAAATACGCATCCGAGGGCCTAATAAAAGACCTAATAGACGTATATGAGAACCTAGAGAGGGCGATAGAAAACGGAAAAGAATCAGATAACACGGAGGCACTTCTAGAAGGCGTAGAGATAACCTTTAAACAGATGAAAAATATAATGGAGAAAGAAGGACTCGAACCCATAAACGCCCTAGGCGAAAAATTAGATCCATATAAACATGAGGTGCTATTAAGCGAGACACGGAAAGACCTAGAAGAAGGCACAATATTAGAAGAAATACAGAGGGGTTATACACTGAATAAAAAAGTTATAAAATACTCCAAAGTTAAGATTTCAAAAAAGGAGTGATAATCTAGATTAATGAGGTGATTTATTATGGCAGATGAGAAGAAAGAAAAAATATTAGGCATTGATCTTGGGACTAGCAATTCTGCGGCAGCCATAATTCAGGCCGGAAGACCTATTGTCGTCCCGAGTGCAGAGGGGGCTTCATTGTATGGAAAAGCGTTTCCATCATATGTAGCTTTCACAAAAGACGGGCAGCGCCTCGTGGGTGAGCCAGCTAAAAGACAGGCGACATCAAATCCTGAGGGCACTATAAGTGAGGCTAAAAGGAAGATAGGAACCAATTATAAGTTTAAGGTCTTCGGGAAGGAATATACTCCCCAAGAGATCTCGGCGTTCATTCTTCAGAAGATAAAAAAAGACTCAGAGGCCTTTTTGGGCGAGCCCATCAAGAAGGTTGTGATCACGGTCCCTGCATACTTTAATGACAACCAGAGGCAGGCTACAAAGGATGCTGGTGCAATCGCTGGACTTGATGTTGTGAGGATCATTAACGAGCCTACAGCGGCAGCTTTGGCATATGGTTTGGATAAGAAAGACGACCAGAAAATCCTTGTATTTGATTTTGGCGGAGGAACCCTTGATGTCACCCTGATGGAGATGGGGGATGGTGTCTTCGAGGTTAAGACTACCTCCGGTGACACCCACTTGGGCGGCACGGACATGGACGATGTCTTAGTGGATTATATTGCTAAGGAGTTCAAGAAGGACACGGGCATTGATCTTAGAAAAGATAAGGTTGCAGCTCAGAGGCTTAAAGAAGCAGCTGAGAAAGCAAAGATCGAGCTTTCAACAACCATCAGTAGCGACATCAATCTGCCGTTTATTACAGCAGATGACAGCGGCCCCAAGCACTTGGATATGAAGATAACACGTGCAAAGCTGGAAGAGCTTGTTAAACCAATAATCGATAAGTGCTCTGTGCCTATGAAGAAGGCTTTTGCGGATGGCGAGCTTCAGCCTAGTGACGTTGACAAGATTATCTTGGTGGGTGGCCCTACTAGGATGCCTATTGTGAGGAAATTCTTGAGTAACTTTGTCGGGAAAGAGCCTGAGCGCGGCATAGATCCCATGGAGAGTGTGGCACATGGTGCAGCAATCCAAGGTGGTGTTTTGGCAGGTGAGGTGAAGGAGGTTCTTCTCTTGGATGTCACGCCACTTTCTCTTGGTATTGAGACCCTCGGTGGTGTGTTTACAAAGCTTATCGAGCGGAATACGACCATTCCTACAAAGAAGAGCCAGACATTCTCCACTGCAGCCGACAATCAGACCACTGTGGAGATACATGTGCTGCAGGGCGAAAGACCGATGGCAAAGGATAATATCACCCTTGGGAGGTTCAATTTGGTGGACGTTCCTCCTGCACCTAGGGGTATTCCTCAGATAGATGTCACCTTCGACATAGACTCAGACGGGATAATACATGTCGGTGCCAAGGATATGGGCACTGGAAACGAGCAGAAGATCACCATAACCGCTCCTGACAAGCTATCTGATGAGGAGCTTGAGAAGAAGATTAAGGAGGCTGAGAAGTTTGCCGCGGAGGATCAGAAGATCCGTGAAAAGGTGGAGCTTCATAACCAGGCCGATGCCTTGATCTATTCTTCTGAGAAGACACTGAAAGACCTTGGTGATAAGGTCAGTGAGGACGACAAGAAGGGCGTGGAAGAGAAGGTCGCTTCCCTTAAAGAGTCTATGCAGGGCGAGGATGTTGCAAAGCTTAAAAACGAGATGGAAGAACTTTCAAAGGTCATGCAGGAGATCGGCACAAAGATCTACCAAGAAGCAGCGGCGAAACAAGCTGAGGAACAGGCCAAGGCTCAACCCGAAGGCGGGGAGGAAAAGACTGCTGGTGGAGATGAGGAACCAGTTGTGGACGCCGACTATGAGGTTGTTGACGAAGATAATAAGGAGGAGGAATGAGACTCACCTCCCATCCTTTTTTTTCGGTTTCTCTCTTCTTTTAACTAGGGATCTATTATGGAAAAGCGCGACTACTATGATGTTTTGAGCGTAAGCAAAGACGCCTCAAAAGATAATATCAAGAAGGCCTACCGGAAGCTTGCCAAGAAGTATCATCCCGATGTCAACAAGGCGGCGGATGCCGAGGAGAAGTTTAAGGAGATATCTGAGGCCTATGCTGTCCTATCCGATGATGAAAAGAAGTGGCAGTATGACAGGTTCGGACACGAGGGAATGGCAGGTTACAGCAAGGAGGATATCTTCCGGAACATTGACTTTCAGGATATTTTCAGGGACCTGGGCTTTGGTGGTGGTGGCGGAGGCTTTGGTGACCTATTTGACGTATTGTTCAGTGGGAGACGGTCCGGCGTTAGGTCTGGTCCGATGAAGGGCCATGATCTCAGGTATGATCTTGAGATAGATTTCAAGGAAGCCGCCTTCGGAACTGAGAGGAAGATCACGCTGCCTTTAGAGGTTGCTTGCAAGACATGTAACGGTTCTGGTGCTAAGCCGGGTACTTCTCCTAAGACGTGTCCGACATGTCATGGCGCTGGGCAGGTGGCGCATGCTAAGAGAACGCCTTTTGGCCAGTTCTCCACTGTTACCACATGTACGGTCTGCCGGGGCGAGGGCAAGATTATTGAGACGCCTTGTGACAAGTGCCATGGTACCGGGAAGGTCCGGGAGGTTAAGAAGATCTCTGTTAAGATCCCTGCAGGCGTGGATAACGGCTCAAGGATCCGGGTCAGGGGCATGGGGGGTGTGGGTGAGCGTGGCGGTCCTTCTGGTGATCTATACGTGGTTATCTATGTTAAGCCCGACGAGTTGTTTGAGCGTCATGGAAACGATGTATTTTATAAGGCCTCTATTAGTTTTCCCCAGGCCACTCTGGGCGCTGAGATTAAGGTTCCTACGCTTGAGGGTAAGGCGAAGCTTAAGATCCCGGCTGGGACTAAGTCTGGCACGATCTTCAGGTTTAAGGGTAAAGGTATTAAGAGGCTTAGAGGATATGGTCGGGGTGACATGCATGTCAAGCTCTATATCGAGACGCCTAAGAAGCTGTCGCGTGAGCAGAAAGAGCTTCTTAAGAAGTTTGAGGCGTTAAGCAAAAAGGGGTGATGATAAGGAGGGCAGTGTTTTTGGGCGGATAAAAAAGGATGCTAAGAACGCGTTCGGGACTGAGAGTTGAAGTCTTCTTAGTCCGGACTGTTTTTACACGCTGACTTTAAATGGGAATTGTTTCTTTCTTATTTCCCCTGCGAATCACTAGATAGATTATGCCTGCGATTGCCAAGGGAATGATTATTTTTAAATTATTTTGGGCCGATTTTGTTAGCAGTGTTTCATGGTATATTATTAGTGGGAAGTTGTCCACATTCAGATTATCAGGATAATAGCCTTCGTCACATATCCAGTCTCCATCTTCATCATCGCATGTTTCACTGTATCCGGTTCCATCAGGTTTACCCCAGAAGTTGCCTCCAAGATAAGGTCCCCCGACGATGTTTTCGCCCTCTCTTTTGACTGTGCTCCACTTGTTGGATGAGCTGGTATGCAGGATATTGTTGCGATTGTTGAAATAGTTGTTGAGGACTTTGTTGTTGCTTGAAAGTTCAAACATGATTCCGAAGTAGTTGTTGGAAAATGTGGTGTTTATTATGGTGTTGTCTCTGGATAGTTTGAGGTAAATTCCGTAGACGAAGTTTTCTATTTTTAGGTTTTTGATGGTGACATCTTTTCTGCTTTCGAGTTCGATACCTGCTCCGTTTTTTCCTTTGATGGTGTGTCCTGCCCCGTCTATTGTGATGCCGTCTGCGCCGATTATTATTCCATGGCCGGTTGGGCATTTTAGATCGTTTTCTAGAGTTGTATCTGTTGTGATTGTTTCACCGCATGATATCGCGTTTATGGTTCCGGTTATGATTAATAAAATGAGGAGACATGTAACTGTGGAGATTATTTTTTTCATGACAATATTTCACCTTGATCGTGTTTTTTGTTTGTCCTTATTTGATTCCTTTTTTCTAAGACATCACCCTCTTTTTTTTCGGATGTCTATAGATATTCTTCTTTGATTTGCATTGCTATTATCGCGAAGACAATTATTATTGCGTCTAAAAAGAATCTCATTTCCTCACTTCCAATTTGGCAAGGGGCTCAAGGATAACTTTTCTTTTTCTCATCTTTTATTCCTCTTTATGAATTAAGGTGGTGATGGGTGTTCTAGGTGTGGATTCTTCTCCGAAAATTGAGAATGTAAAGAGGACTATGATGAATAAAATGATCAAAAATAGGACCATAAATAATGACATGTTAATAGATGTCCATATCAATTCTTTCACCCCATATAATCAATATGATAGAAGTGTCGATAGTGAATTGTATACTTTTTTTCAAGAAAAATTGAAAAGAAGGCATTTAATCAAAATTTTTTATTGCGTCTTGGCAGGGATTAAAGACCCTAAGAACGCATATGGGACTAGAACTGAGGAGTTTTTGATAATTTATAATTAATTGAAAAGTCCCCTTCACATAGTGTAATCCTGCGGCTTTCTAAGTTTGCTAGAGGATGCCGCTCTCTTCTAGTTTGAACACATTATCGTAGTAGTATTCGATCTTGTCAAGCTCTTCTTTTAGTTTCTTCAGCTCTTCAGGAGTTAGTTCTTTCTTCTCGAACTCCTCTTGTTTGAGCGGCTCTAGAGGCGGGTTTCCGAAGTCTTTGTCTTCTTTGAATCTTGGGATGATGTGCCAGTGGAGGTGCGAGACCCAGTTTCCAAGGAGTGCGTAATTCATTTTGTCTGGTTTTAAAACGTTGTTGACGACCTTTGAGACTTTTATTAGGTCGTTGAAGAAATTGTTGGCTTCTTTCCGTGTCATCTCCAAGATGTCTTCTTTATGGTTTTTCAAGACCACCTTGATATGTCCCTTATGGTGCGGCCTCCCAAGGCTTACTGTGCTATACTTTAGTTCTTTTAGTATTTTATCCCCTGGTATGTTGCAGAACTTGCATTCCATGACCTTTTTGATTAAAAAATAGGTATATAAATGATTAGTTTATTTGTTCTGTTTAAGCCCTACTTCTGAAAGGATTGTTTTTTTTCCTTTTAAGTATTCGAGGTATTCTCTTTCAACCCATACAGTCAACAGGCGTTCTTCCTCGACCCACTTGTTCAGCAGATATTCTCTTTCTTCTTCGTCGAGAATTTCTAATTCTTTTGCTCTTTTTTTCTCAAGATTTTTTCTTATTATACTCTTTTCAATTTCTTCGTTTTTTCTTCTTTTTTCCTCTGCCTCTTTTTTAATGGGTAGAACAATCTTAATGTAGCATATGATAATTCCAGTCAGGATTATTATATAAGCTGCTGTTGCCAAGCTCTCATTCTGTTTCCAAAATACGGAGATTTTTGGCACATAGATAAAAAAGAAGGCAGAGATCAAAGCTAAGGCAATGATAAGCCATCCCTTTGGGGAGATTTTATCTGATCCAAAAGAAGGTAACTTAAAATGATCTCTGGTTATGCCTATCCTTGGCTTACTTCTCACCTTTAATGCGGTGTCTGATTTATCCTCATCATGTATAGCGTCTCTTAGTTTATCTAACGCATCAAAAGGGTCAGGATCATCCACTTCCTATTACCTCCTTCTATCTTTCATTTAAGTTAGAATATTTAAAATTATTCAATTGATAATGTGCGGAAAGAAGGTCTTGATCTGGGTTTAGATTACTATTTAGGTCATTATCTTCATCTTTTCCATGGCATTGACTCCGAGTGCCGATGTCAGTGTTAGAAGCAGAATTACTGTTGGTCCGCAGACACCTTTTGAAGGTGGTGGGGTTACCTCTCATCTTTTGTATTATTTTATCTTAGCACTCCTCCGATCCCTTCTAGTAGATCAGCTATGAGATCAAAATCTTTATTCTTAAAATCCACTGCCTTCACACGAAGGGTTATGCTCTTCTTACCCTTGGGTATCTGTTCTCCCTCGAAAATGTCTACAACTTCACATGACACGATCCTATTGTCCATGTTTTCTACAACCATCTTCAGGATATCCTCATCCGCGTGTTTTGGCAGGACTACAGAAAAATCCCTCTCCTCTATTGCAAGATTTTCCACCTTCCACTTCTCTTTTTCATTATTATCAAGGAGCTCCACGTTCGAGAGCTTAAGCCCAACTACTCCTTTCACAGTCTTCAGTGTTACAGTCTCAGGATCAACGGATTTTACTTTGCCAAGATGAACCGCGCCGGAGTAGATGTGCCGCACGGCAACCTCCTTGCCTATGCTCTCTTTTAGCTTTTTAAGCTCCAAGGTCAGGGCGGATATGGCCTTGTCACTGCGGCCCATGGCGGCGTCCACGTCACCCAGGACCTTTGCAGAGCTCCCCATGAACTTGACAAAGCCTTTCATGTCATTGTCCTTCACGATCTCCTGTAGTCTCACAGCCTCTTTGATGAAGGCTTCGTGGACCTTTTTAACCTCTGGGTTGTGCATCTGGATGGACGCGTAAAGCAGGGGGTTCTGGCCCACGATACGCGCTATAAGATCAAGCATGAGCTCGTAGATAGGGCTGGCAAACCGCCTGCTGAAACGGACGTCCATGTCAAGCTCTCTTATTGTGGAAGCAGTTGTAATATAAGCGAAATGGGTCAGGCCTTGTACGACGCTCATAATCCGGTCGTGCTCCTCGGGTGTTGAGATAAAAACACGGGCCTTATGGTTTGTGAAAAAATCTGTTAAAAACTTCTCCCACTTCTTAGACCTGATAGGGGTAAGGATGACAATTTGGCCCTCAAGTGAGGTGACTCTGGGGCCGAACATTGGATGCATCCCGATTATCTCGACGTTGTCTGGCGCGGACTCCTCCATGGCACGGCAGGGCTCCATCTTTACACTGGTAAAGTCTGTGAGCAAGCTGCCTTTTTTCATATGGGGGGCAACCTCTTTTATGACATCTACAGTGCTCTCGATGGGACAAGAGACGATCACAACATCCGCCTCAGAGGCTGTTTTAACGTTATCGTTTGAGAACTCCACGCCCAGTGATCTTGAAATACGCTTTCCCTTGGAGGTGTTGCGCCCAGTCACAACTACCTTGTGCCCTTCTTCTTTAAACAAGCGGGCAAATACACGACCGAATTCTCCTGTTCCACCTATTATGACAATATCCATTTCAAACGCCTCTTTTATCTCAAACTATCTTGATAAGATTTATATTTTCGCTTGATAACCAATGGAGTGGATTAGAATGAAAAACATCGTCTTGACAGGTTTCATGGGTGCAGGCAAATCAGTTGTCGGAAGAAAACTTGCTGAAAGACTTGGCTGGGAGGTCATAGACACCGATGATGTGATAGAGCAGGACAGTGGCATGATAATCTCGGACATCTTCCAAGGCTATGGTGAGGACTATTTTAGAGAACTTGAGAAGAAGGCTGTGAAAAAGGTATCTGAGTTAGAAGATCATGTCATAATCACCGGAGGAGGTGTTGTCATCAACAAGGAGAACATCGAGAATCTTAGAAAAAACGGTGTTGTAGTCTATCTCCACGCAGTCTCTAAGGTGCTTTATCTAAGAATAAAAGACCAGACCCATCGGCCTCTTCTGCAGGTTGAGGACCCTATGCAAACCATAACGGAACTGATGAAAATACGGGAGCCCTTCTACGCTAACCATGACATAAGGATTGACACAACCAATCTTGAGGTGGACCAGGTCGTTGATAAGATACTGGAAAAAGCCAAGCCACAGTTATAGATTCAGCTCTTTTAGCACGACATCCTTCATCAACCCGACAGGAGCATCTATACCTAGCCAGATCCGTAGAGACTCAGCACCCTGATTTACGAACATATTAATGCCCTCAACGGTTAAAGCACCAGCCTTTTTCGCGTCTTTGATAAGCTTGGTCTCCCGCGGATTATACACGATATCCATCACGTTAAGATCACTTCGTAGTAGCTCTGGCGGTACAAGGCTTTTTTCAACATCAGGATGCATACCAACAGGGGTGCAGTGAATTAAAAGATCAGCCTTTTCAACCTCTTCTTTCAAGACATCGTCGTCCATCAATCTGTCAACAGCCGCGACATCTGTGCCTGTGGAAATATCATCCGCGAGCTTTTTAAGCTCGTCCTCAATCACGCCAAGGATAGTAAGAGACGAAACACCGCCTTGAAGCGCTAGTGTCACGGCGATAGCCCTGGCAGCACCGCCAGAGCCGAGGATCAGGACATTTTTGTCTTCAGGGTCAGCACCACCGTTTCTCAATGCTCTGAGGGCGCCTACGCCGTCTGTATTAAAACCCATGAGTTTTTCACCGATCTTGACGGTGTTCACAGCCCCGATGATACGGGCCTCGTCTGAGAGCTCGTCTAGATGATCCATCACAGAGACCTTATGTGGTATTGTGATGTTAACGCCCTGGATCCCCATGGCCTTCATGCCACTTATGGCGTCGCCCAGGTTCTGTTTTTTGATCCTGAATGCTGTGTAGACACAGTCAAGGCCCATTTTCTTGAACACTGTGTTGTGCATCACAGGCGACATTGAATGCTCGATAGGGTCGCCGATCACACAGAAAAGCTTGGTCTTTGCACTGATCATTTCAAAACCTCCAACACGCGGTTAATGGCTTGCACGCTAAGTTGTCCGGGCGCTGTCGGCTCGCCTGCAGAGGCATATGTGATGCAGGATCCGAGAAGCGGAGCAACAACCCTGGTGAGTTTGCCTGCCTCGCCCATGGCGATGGTGCAGATATCACCCATCTCTGAGGCCTCGTGTGTGACATTTAACACCTTCAGGATGTCATTGTTTGAATGTGCCATGACAGCGATCTTCGCGACACTGGCTCCGGCCCTGAACTCTGTTGCAATCGTTTTTAGCATCGTGGCTTCGTCAGGCGTCTTTTCAAAATTGTGGGCAGAGATAATGACGGGTATCTGTTTTTCTTTTGCTTTTTCAACTAGTTTGTCTCTTCTCTTCTTCTCTGTGCTAAGCTCGATATCAACGGCGTCAGCCAGGGCCATGTTCTCTTCTAGGATCATAAGC
>JAZFTJ010000155.1:0-28923 GCA_036446635.1 Hydrothermarchaeales archaeon (SeqCode)
TAAGCATAATTTAGATGTTTTTTAACGATGGACAAAAGGAAACTGTCTTTAAAAGCAGTTTTTATTTTGATAATAATCGGAGTAGTTTATTTTGGAAGGGGAGTTCGAGATGAATGTAGTGCCTGAACAAAAGGGGAATGCGAATCAAAGCAAGATTGTTATTGTAAATTTCAGGGCGAAAAAATAGACGCTTTTTATACCTGTTGTCCCAGAGATAAAACGAAATCTCCCGATAGATGTACTGTCATGATTGACTAAAATTTTCTATCAATAATAATGCTATTTTAAGGAAGGTAAGCCCCCGGAGGAATTCGAATCCCCGGCCTACTGATTACAAGTCAGTCGCTCTGGCCAACTGAGCTACGGAGGCACAAACAAACATTTTTTATTAGGTAGCTTTATTTATCCCCGCCATATTTATCCTTAACCATGATATGCGGCGTAGATGAGGCGGGAAGAGGGCCTGTAATAGGACCACTAGTAATTGCGGGCGTTTTAGCGTCTGAAGAGGATTTTGAAGCACTAACACAGATGGGTGTTAAAGACTCAAAAAAACTAGCCAAAAACACAAGAGCACGCTTATACGAGGAGATCACAAAAAACTACAACTATTATTCAGTCAAAGTAGCACCAAGAGAGATTGACAGGATGCGAAAAAAGATGACACTAAACAAGATAGAGGCCATTAAATTCGCCGAAGTCATAAACAAACTCAAACCCAAAAAAGCCTACATCGACGCCGCAGACGCTGTCCCGGGAAACTTCAAAAAAGCAATAGAAGAGACTCTAAAACAGCCAACAACGCTTATAGTAGAGCACAAAGCAGATGAAACCTATCCCATCGTATCAGCAGCCTCCATAATCGCCAAGGTAGAAAGAGACAGGATCATAGAAAAACTCAGCCAAAAATACGGCAACATAGGAAGCGGATACCCCTCAGACCCCACCACCCAGCGATTCCTGAAAGAATGGTATCAAAAAAACCAGAGCTTCCCAGACATCGTAAGAGAAAGCTGGAAAACCATAGAGAAGCTTAAAAACAGCAAGATAACAGAGTTTTTTTAGACAGCTAAAAAGGGCTTAAACCATGTCAAAAGTCGTGATTGTAAAAGGAGAAAACCGCGAAGAGAACATCAAAAAAACACTGGAGCTATTAAAAGAAGACATAGAAGAGAGTATAGAGAAAAAATACTCAGAAAAACTCTTTATAAAAATTAACTCCATCGACCCCAACTTCCCCTTGGCATGCACAGACCCAAAAGCACTGGAGACAGTTCTAACATACTTTCAAAAAGACTTCAAAGAGATCATAGTCGGAGATAACACATACGCCTTCACAAGAGAAGAGAACCTATACACCAAGACCATAGAGCAGTTTAAAAACGCCAGGGCCTCAGACCTAACAGACTTCCCCTCAGAAGACATACCCTTCCAGCAGATAAGAGGAAAACCGAAACAGGGCAGGATCTCAAAGATCACAAAGACACACTACACCATCAGCCTCGCCCTACCAAAGACACATGACTACGCCATATTCACAGCCTGCATGAAAAACATGATGGGATGCGTCATCAACCAGAGACCAAGCGTACACGGCGTGAACATCATCGAACGCCTACTAACAAACAGATACAAGAGAAGCCTAAGGCTCATGAACGAAAACCTAACAAACGTAATAGAGCACGCAATACCCGATCTATGCCTACTTGACGGATACAGGGGCATGGACGGAAACGGCCCGCTCCTAGGAGACAGAATAACGCTCGACATAGCCATGACAAGCCTGGACGGCACAGCACTAGACACAACAGCAGCCAGGATAGCAGGATTTGACAACATACACTACCTCCAGATGCTAAAAGACAAAGGACTTGGAGAAACAGACCCAGGAAAGATCAAGATAATAAAAGAAGGATTTAAAGACCTAGACAGTATAAAGACACCCTTCCGCCCGCATTATTTATATAAACATCAAGTTATGTTAGATGAACCCACAAGCACCATACCAGGAATCGACATAAGACTTTTTCTAAGCTACGTCAAACGGTTTTACAGGATAAAAGACAAGTTCATAGAGCATCTTAAAAAGGAGGAATTCTTCTGAAAAGAGACTGCCCCTACTGCGGCGAGAAAATAAAGAGCAAAGAATACGACGCACACATCGAGGACGAGCACCAATTCACCTGCTTCGACGACTGCGACCGATGCTGCACAAACGAGACAGCACCAGTAAGCATTACAATCGGAGACATGGTAAGAATATCAAAACACCTCGACATAACCATAGAAGAACTGTTCCAGAAATACTGCGACATAGACGGAATAGAACTACCCGCTCCCTATTACAATATCTTCCCAATCCTCGGCCTGAAGCTCCCATGCAAATTCCTGGAAAACAGCCGATGCACAATCTACAACCACCGGCCGCTCTTCTGCCGAGTATTCCCAGAGGACCTTATCCTCAACCCTCTCTATGGGGAAGAAAAACAGATGTACATAGACACAGGATACAAATGTGTAATAAAAGACTTCAAAGTCGATGCAGATCACATAAAGGTCATAGAGAAACTTGTAGACATCATGGACCAAGAGATAGAGACAGGAGGAGAATACTTCAACCTCTACGATTACGACTCAAAATTCAGCGAAGAAGACAACGCATTATTTATGGAGATCGCGGAGAAGGCAAAGGGTGAGAAGGAGTTCAAAGAAGCATTCAGGTTAAAACAAGAAAGAACAAGGATAGCAAGAGAGAGGGTAAAAGCCAAGGGAGGAGAAGAGATCCTTGAGAGCGTTAAAAAGCTTTCAAAAGAAAAAGACCTGGAAAAATACGACCTGCTAAAATAGACACACAAACCATTGTAACTTAGCCCGTTTTTCTATATTTGACTCTGGAATATTACTTTTCCAGCGCTCTCGGCCAACCCAGATATATCTATTAAACCCCCGTACTTCTAGGTGATAAAAAAATGAAAACAGGACTACACTGTGTCTGGTGCGGAACAAAACTAGAATACGAAGACGGACACGCAATCTGCCTAGACTGCGGAACCATATTCACAAACACAACATTTCAAAGAACAACAAGCGAAGGAGAAGAAAGCATAGCAGTCGAAATGAACATCGCACTCGAATGCATATCCTTCGAGCCAAAATTCGAAAGAACCAGCATCTTCCAGGTGCCCCACAAACCAGAACCTGCACCAGCCATGATATACGGCTAAAGCACGTCTCGGGGGGCACCATTACCCCCTTTTTTATGGGGCAAAGTATTATTTGTGAAAACCACAAAACTAACCCAGACAAAAATGAGCATCAAAGACCTTCTACTGCACGACGAAACACTCTTCAAAAACGAAGACGTATTCAATCCAGACCATATACCAGAGAACTACGTACACAGAGAATCACAACTAAAAAGCATAACAGAATGCCTACGACCAGGCCTACGCAGAGGAAGACCCATAAACGCCCTAATAATCGGACCACCAGCCACCGGAAAAACCACAGCCATAAAAAAGATCTTCCAAGAACTAGAAGAGGTATCCGACAACGTCGTAGCCGTCCACATAAACTGCCAGATCTATAAGACAAAATTCGCCATATTCTCCCAGATCACCAAAAAGATCTTCGGACACCTGCCACCCGAAACAGGCGTGCCATTCCCCAAAATCTACGACAAAATCTTCAAAAAACTAGTAAACGAAGACAAAAGCCTAATCGTCGCCTTAGACGACATAAACTACCTATTCTACGAGAGATGGGCAAACAACATCATCTACGACATACTAAGAGCACACGAAGTCTACCCCGGAGCAAAAACCGCAGTCTTCGGAATCTCATCAGACAAAGACTTCTGGCACAAACTCGACAGCAAAGTCAGCTCAATATTCAGACACCAAGAAATATACTTCCCACCATACAGCACCAAAGAAACATTCGACATCCTGAAAAACAGGGCACAGATCGGCTTCTACCCCGGGGTTATCACAGACCAACTCCTAGAAGATATATCAAAACACTCAACCTCACATGGAGACATCAGACTGGGCATAGAACTTCTAAGAATATGTGCCATTATAGCAGAATCCGACTCATCGAAAGTCATCGAGCATCAGCACATAGAAGAAGCTTATAATAGGTCAAAGCTTATAGCCATAAAAGACCTGCTAGCTGCTTTAAACGACGACGAGAAGAGTCTCGTCAAAACCATCGCCAAATACAGCCAGGAGAGAATAACCTCAGGAGACCTCTATAAAATACATACGAAAAACTCCAAAATAAGCTACACCCATTTCTACCGGATCTTGGATAAGCTTGAAGCAGTCAAACTTTTAGACACTAAATTCACCGGTGAAGGAAAGAGGGGCAGAACGCGGTTGATCACCTTAAGGTATCCAAGAGAAGACATCACGGAACTAATGGACACAAAATCTTTTTAAAGATTAAGGTACCAAAGACAAACCATGGAAAGATTTCTTAATCTGGATGCCAAGGTTGGGGAGTTAATGACCAAAGACTTGGTCACTGTCAAGTTCAGTGAGCCAGTCCTCAAACTCATCCAGAGGATGAATGAAAAAGAGATCTCCGGTGTTGTCGTTGTGGATAACATCGGCGAGGTTATGGGTGTAATATCTGCCTTGGACATATTCAAGCTATTCAAAGAAGAATCCATGATGAGCATGGGAAATCTTATAGCAGAGGACATAATGACCCCATTTGTCATGGACGTCTATCCAGAGGACAGCCTTGAGGATGCTGCCACAAAAATGCTTGAACATAACATACACAGACTGATTGTCACATCCCCTCTGAGCAAGAAAAAGACCGTGGGAATAATAACCTCCACAGATCTACTAAGGGAGATGTCAAAAAAGATAGAGAAGACATGAGAATACTCTTATTTGAATGGTGATTTAAACAATATTACAACTCTTGAGAGGGGACAAAAGATAGGACAATCAAATATACTATTACTATTTAAACCATATAATGCTCAAGAATAATATGAGATTATTTCAATAAAACAAAGGACATAAGATCCAAGTGAATGATCAAAAATGAACCTAAAACAAGAGGGCTATCTAAAAGAAATATTCTCCAGCTACCAAGGAGAAGGCGGCAGCATAAAAGGAAGCTGCCAAGGAAAAAGACAGATCTTCATACGCTTCGCAGGCTGCAACATAGCATTAAAGGATTTTGACACCTCCGGCTGCCAGTGGTGCGATACACCAGACGCCAAAAACCCACGACAAAAAGAGCTAGAGGTAGAAAAAGAAGCAGGCACAGGTGAATTTGAGAAACTAAAAAACCCAATAAAGATAGGAGAAATAATCGGCATAGTAAACCGCCTAAAAACCCCTGACCTCCACAGCATCAGCTTTACAGGAGGCGAACCCTTACTCCAAGCTGATTTCCTAAAAACTCTGGCAAGCAGGTTAAAAGACACCGGCTACACCCTCTATCTGGAGACAAACGGGAGCCTAGTTGAAAACCTAAAAACTATCGAAAACCTCTTCGACTACGCCTGCGTCGACATAAAGGATGAAAGCTCAGGGGCCGCTAAGGACTGGAGAAGCCTTGTTAAGAAAGAATTTGAGACGATAAAATTACTGAAAAAGAATAAAACAAAGGTGTTCGGAAAGGTGGTTGTAACCGAGGAGACGAGACTGGAAAACATAAGGTGGTATGCCCAAGAACTCAACAATATAGGCGCTCCCATGGCAATACAGGCTGTTACACCCCACGGCAATGTGAAAGCGACCCAAAATAAAAAGTTATTTGAGTTCACACAGGCAGCCGCAGAGCATCTTCCCCCTGAGATGATAACATTCTCATTTCAATCACACAAAACCATAGGTGTCCTATAATGCACATACGAGATACACAAGAATCAGAGCCACCGGTCTACATAAAGCTCAACCGAGTCGGAGTAAAAGACGTAAAAAAGACCATCATAAGAGCAAGAGACGGCCAATACAACGTCCTACAAGCAACCATATCAGCATTCATAGATCTTATGCCCACAAAAAAAGGCATCCACATGTCCAGAAACCTAGAGGTAATAAACGAGATCATCGAAAAGACCATAGGTCCGGAGGTTGAGGACATAGAGATCCTCGGCATCGCGATAGCAAAGGAAATGCTCCAAAGACAGGATGCGACAATGGCCGAGGTCGAGATCGTCTCAAACTACTCCCTCCCCAGAATCACGCCTACCCTGAAGGTTAAGACACAGGAAAACTACGAGATCTTCTCCAGAGCAATAGCCTGGAAGACAGATGACGGCATCAAAGTCAGACGAAGGATAGGAATGGCCGTAGAAGGCATGACAGTCTGCCCCTGCTCCTCAGAGGCTATAAGAGACTATGTAGAAAAACATTTTAACATTGACAAAAAACTGGTCAAAGAACTCCCCCTCGCATCTCATAACCAGAGGGGAAAAGGCACCTTGATCGTAGAGACAGATGAAGACTATCGAGTAGAGGCTGATGACCTTGTGGAGATCATCGAGAACTCAATGAGCTCACCTCTTTATGAGGTGCTTAAAAGACAGGACGAACTCCAAGTTGTCTTGGACGCATCCAAAAAGCCCCGTTTTGTGGAGGACGTGCTAAGGCTTATGCTTAAAGGCATAGCAGAGAAATACCCGACAATGCCTGAGAACGCATACATCATAGCCAAACAAGAGAACTTCGAATCCATACACAGACACAATGCATTTGGCGAAAAGACAGGGTTCTTCTCTGAGATCAAAAAAGAGCTGGAAAACAATGCAAACCAAAACAATAAAAACAGTAGGTAGAACCCAGATAGTCCTGATACAGGATAGACTGGACTACACTGGCGACCAAATCAGGCCCCTCTGGGCTTTCAGAGAACTAGAGATTCAAGGCGACTCAATCGTGATATTCCGTGGAGCCATGAAAGTCGGAAGAGACGAGCTTATAGATATCAAAGACCTTCTAAGAGAAGGGGATAAGGAATTTCCAATAACCTCTGATGACAGCCTCAATTTCATAATCGAGCACTTTGATCAACCAAGCTTAAGACTCACATATCATCGCCAGAGGCTTTTAATCAACCAGGCAAAAGAAAATATAGAGAGGTTTGGCAGGATAACTAGAAAAGGCAGCGACCTATATTACGAGGATAAGAAACTCTCAGTTTCTATTGCAACTGCATCAGTGTCATCTGGAAAGATACACTTAGGGATAAACATCACGGAAAAAGGCGTCCCAGCCAACGTCAGGGCTGCAGGACTGCAGAGTCTTGGAGTGTCTGATCCCCTGAAACTGGCAGAAGAAATAGCAGTAGGATACGCTGAGGAATTGAAAAATATTGAGGACGATATAACAAAAACCAAGGTGTTCTAAAATGTATGGATTAGTAGTCGACAGCCCACGAATGAGCTTCTCCTCCTCCCACTTTATAGTTGAACACGAGAAGTGTGAGAGGATCCATGGACATAACTACAGAGTGAAGATAGAGCTTAAAGGAGAGCTTGACAAGAACCGTATGGTCATGGACTTCAGGGAGATAAAAGACGTGATAATGGAGGTCATCGACAGACTGGATCACAAACTACTACTCCCCTCTAAGAAAGGAACGATGAAGCTTGTGGAGAAAGAAGACCAGATAGAAGTCACCACAGCCACCAAGTTCTATTCCATCCCGAAAGAGGACTACCTCCTTCTGCCTATCAAGTCAACCACAGCAGAAGACCTTTCAAAATACATTTTCGATGAACTGAAAAAACAGATCCCACTAGTTACAAAGGTCTATGTCAGTGAGACAGATGGGTCAACCGCGTTTTATGAAGAGGATTAGATTTTAAACATGTTTCAACCAGCTTAGGAATTTTTCATTAGCTCGCAACTTCTAGATACAAGTCTAACGCCTTTTCTACATCCCTTGCGATTATTTGTGCCAATGGCTTTAAATCTCCTTCATCTGCTTTTTCCAATACATTATAATAACTGCGTCTTATTCGCTTTTGAAAGATCGTTGGCGGAAACCCTGCCTGCATGAGCTTTAAGTTTGTTAGAAGCCTAGCAAGCCTTCCATTTCCATCGATAAATGGGTGAATCCAAACTATCTTGTGATGTAGCTTGACAGCTGATTCTACAGCCTTAGTGCCTTCTTCTTTTGACCCTAGCTCTTTTATAATCTCCTTCATCAATGCAGGCACTTTCCCCCCTTTAGGCGGTATGTGTTTAGCTCCGGCAATAAAGACGTTTTCATGCCTGTAAAAACCAGCGTTTTTCGGATCTATCTTGTCCAGAATCAAGGCGTGGAGGTTCAGCACATCCTTTTCGGTTATTGATTTTCTTTTTTGTGCAATTTTTTCAAGAAATTTTATCGCGTCACAATGATTTGTGGCTTCAATGTGCTCCTTTACGGACTTACCACCTATTGTCATCCCTTTTTCGATGACTAAAAAAGTTTCTTTTAATGTAAGGCGGTTGCCTTCAATAGCATTTGAGTTGTAGGTCATCTCAACCTCAAACTTTTTGCGGAGACTTTCCAATGTGTTTTTTGGCAATGGTCTCAGGGAGTTGAGTCTGGCGAGTTTTTTCTCCAGTCTTGCCTTTGAAGGCCTATCCAATAAAGAATCATCCAGCTTAGGAGGCTTTATCTTGTGGCGTTTGCAGTATGTGAGCATCTGCTTTCTACTGCCGAGATATTTTAGGGTCTTCTGCCGGACTTTGTCCTTCTCTCGCACGCTCTTCACGAGCTCGTAATAGATAGTTATTCCTTTTCTCTTTTCTCGTATGAAAGCCATACTGAAGTGTAGTGCCTACTATTATTTAAATATTCCTATTTTTATTCCCCACTACAAAAGACAGGTTATTTATCCGATAGTAAAGTAAAGAGAGGACACCGCCCACCTAATTATCCGATAGATTAGCAAGGAAACTAATCAAAACAATTCCAATTCAGGAATCTTTTCAAAATCCTTTTTGTTAAATGTAAAGAATGTTAGTTTCCGGTTAACAGCAACCGCGGCAACCATCGAGTCTAATCTGCCGATCATTCTACCTTTCTTCTCTAATTTATGTTCAATCTTTGCAGAGAGAACTGCGTCTTCCTTTTTAAATTCAACAACATCAAGTAGCAAAATCTTTTCTATCTTGTCAATACGAGCATATTTGCTAAGTCCATAGAGGATTTCATGAAGGTTTAAAGAAGTAATTAATATTTCTTCGCCGGTTTTCTCAATCTGCCTTAGGGCATCAGAGCCTTTTTCGGAGTTCTTGTCGAATATCTCGATTAAGACATCTGTATCAACTAATATCAATATCTCCTCTCCCGCCTTTTCTCCCGGATCTCATTTAAGAGCGTGTCTTTATCCTCAAATTCTATGCTTGCTCTAAGCTCTTTCAAGGTTTCAATGCTACTCTTGGATCCTACCAAACGTTCAAAGAGTCTGCTAAAGCTCTCGTCCTTGCCTTTTATGGAGAAGAGGAGGTTGTATACTTCTTCTCTTATTGTTATCGTCTTTGTTGTCATGTTTATGTGTATGTTTAAACATACTATATAATTCTATCGCTAATACGGTTCTGTTGGGTTATTCATGATGGAAAATGTGGCTCTGTTAAATATGCGGTGCTTTTGAAGTCAATATTTATAAGCGAAAGATGTGAAGGTCATCTTTTAACTTAGAAACAAACTATTTATCTTCTAACTTTTAGGTTAAGCTGAAGAGAAATGCTACTCGACGAATTTATCAGCGACAAGCCAGTCGTTGTCTATGACGCAAACGAATCCAGGACACATGTCGTTAGGGGGCTAAAAAAATTCACCGACATAACACCAGTCAAGAGGTCTCTTGAGATTGCTGACTATCTGGTTCAAACTGAAGATAAATGGATAGCTGTTGAAAGAAAAAGAGCAAGCGACTTTTTAAAAAGCATCTCTGATGGCAGACTGTTCAAACAACTTGAAAATCTCCAAAAATACGATGACTCCAGAATAATCCTGGAGGGAGCGATATTCACAAGCACCAAATCAGGCAGATGCTACAGCATAGATACACTGGGTAAAGTCTTAGGCAAGGGAAAACGGTCAAATAGGTCTCAGCCACGAACGATGTGGTCTACACAGTTCTTTGTGCATCCCTATGCGCTTACCGATATATTCAAAAAGATCCAGGATGCAGGGATTGTGATAATACCCTCTGGAAGTGCCAATGACACCGCAGAACTATTAAGATACTGGGCAACAAAAGGTGATAAGTCAGAACATCTGAGTATACGGAGTAAATCTAGGGTTCAAAGCGAATATGAAAAACAGCTTTTCTTCCTATGCGGCCTTCCAGGCATAAATACTAAGCGAGCTGAAGCACTATTGAAGTTCTACGGAACTCCCATGAAAGTCTTTAAAGCATTTTTTGAACACCCCCCCAACAACTTCCCACTTGAAGGGATAGGCCCCACGACAGTCAAAAATGTAAGAGAGCTGATGACAAAGAATACAGTAGAGGCAGAGACAAAAAAGGAGATAGAGCAAGAGTTCAAGGACCGGATCAAAAAGCTAAGAAGTATCATCAGCAAAAAAGAGGATGAACTCAAAGAGAAGAAGATACCAGAGCTTAAGGTCCTGCTCAAAGACAAGGGGCTCAATATTACTGGCAAAAAAGATGAGCTGGTCAATAGGATTTTAGACAACACGCCTAACGACAAAAAAGTAGATATCCCCTTGTTTTTAAAAAGATACAAAAAGCTAGAAAAGATAAAGACCGAGGTCCAGAACATACCAGAGGATATAAAAGAGAAGTGTATGGTCTACAAAAAAGGGTGGTTTAGTGACTGATAAAAAAGTAGTAATCACAATATTCGGTAAAGATAAGCCCGGCCTTATAGCAGAGATCACCTCGCTCCTTGCAAAATACAGGATAAACATAGTGGATATTCAACAGAGCCTCATCCACGGGCTTTTTTTGATGTTCATGGTAGCGGATCTAGGCGACGGGACACTCAGCCAAGGAGAGTTGAAAAGAAAGCTTAAGAAAAAGTCGCGCAAACTTGAACTTGTGATCGAGACCACCCCCTTTTCTGAGTACAAGTACTATAGAAAAGCTAAACCCGAGGACATATTTGTTATCACAGTCCTCGCAAAGGACAGACCCGGCATTGTTGCGGATATCTCATCAATTTTAGCAGAGCTTGATGTAAACATAGAGAAGACCCTGCTTACTGCAAGGGGGGATTTAATCTCTCTGGAATTCTTTGTAGACCTTAGAGGAAAAGACCATACGGATGTCAAGAATGCACTAGATGTCAAGGGCGGCAAAGTGGGCTTGGACATAACTATCCAGAACCACAGGAGGTTCAAGCGAGAGAAGAGGCTTATAGTATTCGACATGGACTCAACCATCGTCGACCTTGAAGTAATTGACGAGCTTGCAAAGGCCGCAGATGTGGAAGCTGAAGTTAGTAAGATTACAAAAGATGCCATGGACGGAAAAATAGACTTTAAAGAAGCGCTGAAAAACAGAGTAAATCTACTCAAAGGAACGTCCACAGACATACTGGACGATATATCCAACAACCTCGTGTTTACCCCGGGTACAGAGGAACTCCTCTCTACTCTTAAGATGAGGGGATATAAGACCGCCCTTATAAGCGGCGGCTTCACATATTTTACCGACAGGGTAAAAGAGAGACTGAACTTTGACTATGCCTTTGCAAACCAACTAGTCATTGAGAATGGAAAGCTTACAGGCGAAGTAGAGGATCCCATAATAGATGCTGAGGCAAAGGGCACGATCATAAATGAACTGGCAAGAAAAGAGAACATCTCCACCGAGAATATCGTGGCAGTCGGAGACGGGGCAAACGACCAGATAATGATAAAGAACGCAGGCCTCGGCGTGGCATTTAACGCCAAAGATCTATTAAAAAAGGTCTCAGACGGCTCCTTATCCAAAGATAATATCATGGGGCTGTTGAACATCCTTGGGCAGGGGGATTGAGGGGAAGAACCGATGTCTGAAGTATTCTTCGCAAGCGCTAGAGTGCCTAGATTTAGAGAGTGGTGGGTTCCAGAACAGAGTCTTGTTTTTAGGATGGAAAAGCTGTTTTTTAAAGCAGGCTTTGACAAGATCGTGAGGGGGAAGAAGGTAGGTATAAAGCCACATATGGGAGAGCCAGGTGATGCGCACTATATGCGCCCTGTCTTCGTCAGCAAGCTTGTGGATGTTGTAAAGGAATGCGGGGGTAAGCCGGTGATCTTGGAGACCTCTGGTTTGGGATGGCTTCCGGGCAGAACCTCTGCAGAAAAATATCTGGAGGCCGCAAAAAAGAATGGATTCTCAGACGAAACTATGGGCGCGCCTATCGTTATAGCAGATGGAGACTTTGGCCTCGATGCCCTTGAGATAGAGGGCATACCAATAGCTGAGAAACTTAGTCAAATGGACTCCCTTATAGTCTTGTCTCACTTTACTTGTCACATCCAGGCTGGGGTTGGTGGAGCTATAAAGAACCTAGGGGTGGGCTGCGTCAATAAGGCAGGTAAGTTTATGGTGCACTATCATGGATATCCAGAGATAATCAGATCCCGTTGCGATCAATGCGGAGATTGTGTCAAGATATGTCCTGCTGATGCTATAAAGGATTTCAAGATAGATCAAGTCAAGTGTGCTCGTTGCAATGTCTGTTTAGATGTCTGTAAAAAAGACGGTGTAAAGGCTGAGTTTAAAAACACAACAGAGCTTGCTGAACAGATCGCTTTGAATGCCTCTGCTGTGGGCAAGAAGTTCAAAGACCGGCTTGGATGCATTAATCTTTTAACAGATGTCATACCGCATTGTGACTGCCATCCTCACTCTGACATACCTTTCGTCCCTGACATCGGGGTGTTAGCTTCTAAAGATCCGGTAGCCATCGACATGTGCTCCGTGGATCTGGTGAACAAGAGCCCGGGTGTACCGACAAGTGCTGCAGATGATGCCGATGCACTTACCCCTGGATGTGACAAGTTTAAGCTTATTAATCCCCGGACCAATTGGAGGATACAGATTGAGAATGCTGGGGAGTTGGGCTTAGGAAGCCCTGAATATTCGATAACAGAGATAAAAACATAGCATGACAAAATATCTTTTCAAACGTCAGAAGAGGATGTAGTTATTATGAAGAAAAGGGCTATGATAATTATTTTATTGCTTGCGTTGTCCCTTGGATGTTTGAATGAAAATAACAAAACAGATGAGGGCGTAGTATTCCCCATCTCAGGAGAAAGGGCATTAAGTATATTGGAGTCAAACCCAGAGGCAGAGGCCTTTATCAAGAAAAACTTCGAGAATGAGAGCAACAGGATAACAAGAGTTGCGTTGGTATGGAACAAAACCACGGATAAATATGTATGGAAGATAGAGGTTATGGAGAGAAGCTGCGGCTGCCTAATAGAGGGCGAAGAGGGATTGAATATTATTAAAGCTGAGATAGACCCTGAAACAGGAAAAATAACCGATATCACAACGAGAACAGGGGTCAAAGAAGAGACACTCGCCAGAGAACGATGTATGGAGGGATGCCATACCTCAGATAAGGAGATAGATAAGTTGGTTATAACCAAGTGAGGAGAGGATATGGCAAGAAAAAGGTGGAAGAAAAAGAGAAGGAAGGCTTTAGAAAAAAGAGATGAGACACCAGAATCCTCAAATAACAAGCACTACTATATGATATTAATAGCGCTCGTTCTTGTAATCATAGCAGGATATTATCTTGTAATTCCAAGATCAAAGACACCATCAATAGATGCAGAAAAGATACAGGGCAAATTCGTCTTAGTTGAGAACAATGCATACACTCATGAGCCGGGCAAGGTGGGGATGCTTGAATTCTTTGACTTTTACTGTGGACACTGTTATCTTTTACATAAGACTCTGCCTAATCTCCAGACCAAGTATGGGGAAAAACTTGAAGTTACCTATGTTGGCTTTCCATTAAGACCCACGTCGTATTTACCGCTGGAAGCCTATGAACTTGCACTAGAACAAGGTAAAGGAGAGGAGATGAAGGATGTCATCTACGCCGCTATACACGTTGACAATAAAGATGTCAGCGACATGGAAACTCTAAGAGGATTCGCAGAAGAGGCAGGACTGGATATCGAAGAATTTGAGGAAGGGCTTAGATCCCGGAAGAAGAAGTCAAAGATAAATGACAACCTCGCCCTTGGAAACAGCTATGGTCTTAAAGGCACACCCACTGTGATACTTGACGGCCAGATAATGGTCACAGATAATTCGCAAGAAAACCTAAATACAATCATTAAAAGCCTATTAGAAGATGAAGTGTAAAAGGACCCGGGATTTAAAGACTTTCTTTTTTAAAGATCCTTGAAACTATAAACAGCAGAATAAGTATCCCTGATACTATTAGCATCTTGTATAGATTGCTTGAAAACACCTCTGAAGGATGCGACAGTATTTGAGAGGCATACAAAGTCCCAAAATATAGTAGGACAACAACTATTAAAACTTCAAAGGTGAGACTCAAGAATTTCCCAACCTTTGATCTATCCAATATCATCCACCCCATTGTTGGACTATCTTACCAGGAGTTTGGCAGTCTTTAAGTTGTACTTCCAGTCACTTGGAATCCTCTTCTCCCTTCTATAATATTTGGCAAGCTTTCTTATCTTGGACTCAGTCAATTGCATTCCCCTCTTGGCCGTCATGTCCTTTGAATTTTGCTCTAAATGCTTTGACAAGTTAACTGCACGAGTAATCAGAACCATCATGTCTTCAGGCAACTCTTTTCCAATCTCATGATCATCCAATATTTGGTTTATTCTCTTACCCGATGTAAGCTTTGTGCCCGGAACGCCGTGTTGGTCTCTTAAGATCATCCCTATCATGCTGGCAGAATGGCCTCTGCCTGCAAGTTTTACCACAAGACTTTCAACCTCCTCAGGTTTATATTCCACCCACTCAGGAGGAGTGACTCTATACGGCTTTGATGAGTCGAACTTTCCATCTCTCTGCGAACGCGTAGCTACCATTACTTGTCACCTAAACATGCTGTTTGATTAATTTTAACGTCTAACTAATTGTTAAGAATTTAACAAGCTCTTCAAGGGCTCTTTTACGATGAGAAAGCTGATTTTTCATCCCCATATCCTCAGCGAAAGTCCGCTCCTCACCCAAAGGTATGAATATAGGGTCATAGCCAAAACCCGCCTTTCCCCTGATCTCCTCTGATATCCTCCCTTTTACCTCGCCCTTGAACAACCGATCTTCACCTTCTTCGTCTTTGTAGCCAACAACCGAGATGAAAGCCGCATCTCTATTATCGTTTCCTTTCAAAAGCCTTAATATGCCCTCGTTTCCAATGGTGTCCTCGATAAACCTCGAATACACACCGGGGAACCCGTTTAGAGCCTCGATAAAAAGACCGGCATCCTCTATCATCACCGGAGCTTTTTCTATCCCTTTTAAAGCGGCTTTGACGACCTCTTCAAGAGTTTCACCCTGGATCTCCCCATAACCCTGAGACAACCACTCTACTTCCTCTCCATGTCTTCCAAAAATCTCCCGGGCCTCCCGGAACTTGTGCTCGTTTGTCGTCATAAAATATATCATAACAGGGTGCCTCTGGAAAAATGGGTTGTCTCTGGATATATTTCTTCAACTGAAATGCTAACAAGGATATTTTTGTTTATACTAACCAAACTTTGGACGCAGCCAAAACTTTTTATGTAGTCTAAACGAATACAAAAACTATGAAGGTAAAGACTGTTAGGATTAGGGAAAACCGTGCAAGGGAGATCGAAAAGATAGCCGAAGGGGAAAATAAGGCTACTTCAGAGGTAATTCGGGACATCCTTGAGAGGGGACTTAAGGACTATAAGATCGAGAAGGCGATCCAAGGGTATCAGATGGGAACTCTCTCACAAGGGGCTGCAGCAGAGGCTGCTGGACTGACTATCCAAGAGCTACACCATGAAATCAAACGCAGAGGCTTTGTCCTTCGCATGGATGAGGAAAAAATTGAGGCCGAGTTAGAGGGGCTTTAATGCCTGTAGTAGATGCATCACCTCTAATATATTTTGGAAAGACCAATAAGCTCTCTATCCTCGCGGAGGTCTTCGGCAGCCTTAAAGTCCCACCACTTGTTTACCATGAAGTAGTGGAGATAGGGGATAAGAAGGGTTTTGAAGAAGCACATAGGATTAAAAAAGAAATCGGCAAATCCCTCATCCTCCAAGATCCAACAAAAAGTACAATAAGCAGAGTCAAGAAAAAAACGTCGAATCTGGGATTTCGTCTTGGCGGCGGAGAAATAGAGGGAATTGCCCTCTGCATCGATTCAAAGGACAAGATATTTCTCTCGGATGACGCCGATGCCAAAAAGTTTTCCTTAAATTATGGCATAATAGGTAGGGGTTCGATTTATATCCTCTTAAAATCCTACAAAGAAGGAATCCTTAAGAAGCCAGAATGTGTGAAGACTTTCGAAGAAATGGTGGAGAAAGGGTTTTGGGTCAGCCCTAAGATTGTTAAGATTTTTTATAGAAAACTGGAAAAGATTTGAAGGAGGTTCCCGATTGGAAAATCTCAAGCGGGATAAGAATATCACCTTCCATACACTCTATATGATGAATTCCTTTTCAGATCACGACGGTGTCGCCTGCCCTATCTGCGGCGTCATGGTTATCATATAAGCCGTGCACCGTTCTCAATCATCTTTTGGAATGCCTATCTCTCCGCAAAATATCTCCCTCTCCGCTCAATAACCCTCAACCGCTGCAATACCTCATCATACCCTGTGTATGCCTTTTTGTATCCTTCCAAAACGCCCTCAAGACACTCTTTTTCAAATCTGTGATGGGTTGAGTGCAACGCCTTTTTAAACAACAACAGATCAACACCTTTTGACTCTACTGACTCGTTTATCTCACCCAAACCAAAGTCAATAAAATAGATTTTGTCATCTGAAACGATCATATTCGAGGTGGTAAGGTCCCCGTGGATAATATGGCTTGTATGCAGGCGACCAATCAGAACACCTATCTCTTCACAAAGCGCTCTCCGCTCATCATCAGAGATCGTCCCCAAGAATTTCTTAACCTGCATTCCATCTATAAAACTCATCTCAATCTTGGCATTTTTAGTATCGACATCGAAGACAAAAGGCGTTGGCACACCAGCCCTTCTTGCAAGAGATAAAAGCTTCGCCTCCCTCCTCGTCCTATTTTTTCTTAAAAGAGTATCCAACTCCCGAGCCCGGTATGATTTGACTATCCTATCCTTTAAAAGCCTACCATCTGTATGGTAAAGATTGGCCTCCGCCCCTTTGCTGATCATCTCCATGTTACCTTAACCTCGTCTGTTCTAAACTTCTGCGTTACCATAGTATCCTTGATATCATGCCTAACCCCTGAATTGTACATAAGACTACCAAGCCAGGCTATCATCGCCCCATTATCACCTAAAAGATCTCTGCTTGGAACAGAAAAATCAGCGCCATGCTCATCTGACATTACCCCAAGCATCTCCTGAAGTCTACTATTCACACCCACCCCGCCCACAAGCATGACACTCTCCTTCTCCAAATGGGCCAAAGCCCTCTCCGTAACCTCAACGAGCATAGAAAACGCAGTCTCCTGCAAGCTAAAACATACGTCTTCAAGCCGATTATCCTTAGCCGCCTCTAAGCTTGCAGTCAAAAGACCAGAGTAAGACAGATCCATCCCCTTAACCACATAGGGCAGTGGAATGTAGCTTCCCTTTTTTGCCAATTTCTCAACCTTAGGGCCTCCAGGATGCCCCAAGCCAATGTTTCTTGCAAAGTGGTCCAAACAATTTCCAAGGGCAATATCCAGGGTCTCTCCAAAAACCCGGAATCTCCCCCCATCAAACGCTATCACCTGAGAATTACCACCTGAAACATACAGAGTCACAGGGTCCTCCACACCAGTCACCAATCTCCCGATCTCAATGTGACCTATGCAGTGATTTACACCCACAATCGGAATCTGCTCTTTAAGAGATATTGTCCTAGCTGCTACAGCCACCACCCTTAGGCAAGGGCCCAAGCCCGGACCCTTGGAAAATGCAACCATATCAATATCATTTAGCCCTAATTCTGCGCCCGTTAATGCCTGCTCCAAGACATCCCTTATATTATCAGCATGATGCTGCGCAGCCTCCCTAGGGTGGATACCCTCTTTTGGGAAATGTTGCTTGCCAACATTAGCCAAGATCTCTCCTTTAGAAGTAACTATCCCAACACCTAACTTCTCAGCAGTCCCCTCCAACCCCAAACATATCAAGGGGATACCCCATAGATTACATCTTTTTCCATATGGTATAGCCGCAGGCCCCGCATGATGATCTGTCTGGATGATTTGCCATATATACTCCATCCCCACATCTCGGGCACGACTGATTTTTTCTCTCCACCTTGCCCCCGCTGACATCGTAGATCTCTCTCTTTTTCATGTTCATGCCTCTTTGGTCTTCTCTTCATTAGGAGTAGCTTCTTCTGTCTTTTTTAATTCCTCAGACTTCTCTTTCTTTACCGGCGTCTCCCCCTCCTCAGCCTTAGACTCTTTCTTCCCTGTCTTTTCAGGCTTCTCTTCTTTCACAGGCTTCTCCTCTTTCTTTGACTCCTTCTTTTCAGGCTCTTTAGCCTTCTCTTCCTCCGCTGGCTTCTCCTCCTTTACCTTCCCCTCTTTCTTCTCATCTTCCTGCGAAATCAGAGAGTTTTTCCTCAGGACATGCTCAGACTCGATCTCAAGCACCCTGTCTTTTGATCCATATATCCTTATGTGTGCAATGGACTCTCTGGCACCAAACCTCGTCTTTATAGAGTCCAAAATGAAAATGTCTTTCTTGGCTTTTAACTTGGCTATTGCCTTGCTCCTAACATCGTCCCTGCTAGGAGTGCTATCATCATGAATTATCTTAGCAACGATCTCCTTTCGATCCAACAGCGGGTTATCTTTCTCCTCTAAAACCTCTATCCTCATTATTGCATAACCTCCATGAATTTGAGATACATGCTTGCCTTCTCCTTAACCTCTTCAGTGATATTAATAAAGACAATTCCTTCATCTGGTTGCCCATAGACAACAACGTCATCCCAATCTGCCTCCAAGATGCAAGGGATAACAGCAAGGTCTTCCTCGCCTTCTACAACGATTATCTTACCTTCGTCAATGGATTCTCGTATTGCATCCCAAAGCTCAGAAGTCAACATACCGGGGGGGTTCTTAACCCTGATATCTTGTTCAACATCTGCTGTAATGTCCTTCCGCTTTACTTTAAGATCTACTATCGCAAGACTCGGCTTAACCCCCACACTACAGAGGTTCTTATAAGTCTCATCGCCCACGACTATAACCCGCCCATCACCTATTAAACCCCTAACTTTTTTAGCAGGCTTTAACCCCTTGCCCTTCAAAAGCTTTCCGAATGGTTTTTTAAATAGCGGTCTAAGCTTCTCCGGCAATATAAGATCCTTCAACTATCTAACCTTCAACGCGTATTTTCCCTTCGCCTTTATCCCCATCTTCTTAGCGATCCGGGACAACGTAGGATCCACAATGGCAACATAACCTATCCAATCAGTTGTAGTATGTCCTTTGCAAAGCCTGCAGACATCCAAATCAGTGATCTTGCCACATTCCTTACAAGCCTTCTCTTTCATTTCTTCTCCCCACCACTCTTTTTAGCTTTCTTAGTCCCTTTTTTAGACTTATCCTCTTTAGCCTTCTCCTTCTTTACCTTTTTAGCCTTCCCATCTCCCTTCTCCTTCTTCACAGGCTTCTCCTCTTTCTTTGACTCCTTCTTTTCAGACTCTTTAGCCTTCCCATCTCCCTTCTCCTTCTTCCGCTCCTCCTCAATCCACTCAAACTTCCCCAGACTCGGCTGCCGCATAGTAAGGTTGATCTTGCCCTCCTTAGACTGCTCAGGGTTCATGCTCACTGCGACTATACGCGCCCTGACCTTATCACCCACCTCAAGGGCTTTTTTGCTCTCCTTGCCCAAAAGAGCACCCCGCTTCTCATCGTATATTATGTAATCGTCAGTAATCTGCGAGACATGAACAAGACCATCCATAGGACCAAATCGCAGAAACGCACCGAACTCCACGATATCCACCACCTCACCATCAATGATCTCATGAAGCTCTGGCCGGAAAGTAATAGCCTCAAAGACAATCGTATGATAAGCCGCTCCATCACCAGAGATCACTCTGCCATCTTTGACGTCCTTAAGCTCGGTTACAACAAGAATCGCTCCTAAGTCTTTGTCGATAAGCCCCTCATAGCCTCCTTCGACTCCGTCCTTGAAATCATAGCCATTCCTTAGAATATCCATTATCACCTCTTCCCTGGGCTCCCCAAACCTATCAGGAGGGACCCTCACGATGTCTTCGATAACTACAGTATTGTACATTTTTCAACCACCTAAACAAATAATGGGGCAAATACCAAGGCAACAATTGACATCAGTTTTATCAATATGTTCAAGGAAGGACCTGCAGTATCTTTGAAAGGATCTCCTACAGTATCCCCGACTATAGCCGCCTTATGGGTTTCAGACCCTTTACCACCTAAGTTACCAGCCTCTATATATTTCTTTGCGTTGTCCCAGGCACCACCGGCGTTGGCCATCAAGACAGCAAACAAAAAACCTGTAACAACCGCGCCTGCGAGCAAACCGCCTAATGCCTCAGGGCCTAGTAAAAGACCAACAACCAAGGGAGTCAGAATAGCAAGTAGACTGGGAACAATCATCTCCCTTATAGCTGCATCAGTACTTATCTCTATGCACTTTGAGTAATCAGGCTTTCCAGTGCCATCCATAAGCCCCGGGATCTCCTTGAATTGCCTCCTTACCTCTTTAACCATCTCATGGGCAGCCTCACCCACCGCTTTCATCGTAAACGACGAGAACAAGAGGGGCAAAAGACCGCCAATAAACAAACCAACCATGACACGTGGAGTAGTAATATTAATAACAAGACTAGAAACGCCTCTTAAAGACGCAACCTTAGCAGAATATGCAGAGAACAAAGCCAGAGCCGTCAGAGCAGCTGAGCCTATGGCAAAACCTTTACCAATAGCTGCGGTGGTATTTCCCACAGCATCCAGCTTCTCCGTCTTCTCCCTCACATCTTCACCCATTCCAGCCATCTCAGCAATGCCCGCCGCGTTGTCTGCAACCGGGCCATATGTATCAGCGGCAAGCGTTATCCCCAGGGTAGATAGCATGCCCACAGCCGATATCGCAATCCCATATAATCCAGCAAACTTGAAAGCAACCAATATAGCAGCACACACCGCCAACACAGGTACAGCAGTGCTCAACATACCAACGGCCAAACCGGTGATAATGTTTGTACCAGAACCAGTCTGAGCTGCAAGAGCAATGGACCGAGTAGGCTTGTAATCGGTAGAGGTATAATACTCTGTGACTACACCTATTATTATCCCTGCAAGAAGACCTACCACGGTTGCGTAGAACACGTCAGTACTACCCAACATGTTGGTAATCACAAAATAAGAGAAGACCACCATGAGTAAGGCACTGGCAACTATCCCTTTATTCATTGCATTACTCACATTTGCACCTTCTTTCGCCCTGACAAAGAACGTCCCAATAATAGATGCCAAGATGCCTACTGCTGCGAGCATCATAGGCAGTATGACCTTGGGCGTATTATATACCCCCACAGTGGTAACTCCTATAGCCATCGCAGCTATGATAGAATCGCAATATGACTCGAAAAGATCGGCCCCCATACCAGCAACGTCGCCTACGTTATCCCCCACATTATCTGCTATAACTGCAGGGTTTCTAGGATCATCCTCTGGTATCCCTATCTCTATCTTGCCCACAAGGTCTGCACCCACATCCGCAGCCTTGGTATAGATACCGCCTCCGACTCTAGCAAACAAGGCTATTGATGAAGCGCCAAATCCAAATCCAAAAATTATGTTCGGATCACCGAAGACCAGATATAAGATGCTGATCCCTAAAAGCCCCAGACCAACAACACACATACTCATAACCGCACCTGATGAAAACGCCACATTCAATCCCGCACCGATGTCGTCTTTGACAGCATTCGCTGTCCTAGCATTGGCCGAGGTTGCTATCCTCATACCTATATTGCCGGCTAAAGCTGAGAATATTGCCCCAATGATGAAGGCTAATGCGATTCTTGGCCCAGTGCCATCTTTTAATACAACCGCCAATACAATGGCTACTATGACTACAAAAACGGTCAAAGGCCGATATTCTCGATGAAGAAACTCCATAGCTCCGTCTTTAATCGCATCAGAGATCTCTCTCATTTTTTCATTGCCAGCGTCATATTTTAATATCTTTCTAACTAGATGCGCTGCAAATATCAGTGCAATAATACTAACAAATGGAGCCAACAACACATTCATCTAAATTTCCTCCTAAACAGAAATAATCATAGAGTTACCTTCAAAAAGAGGCAATGGTTATAATATATACTTATCTTTTGCCTATGATAAACGAGAGTAAAGATATTTAGAAACAAATCTCAGGTTTTACTACCCAGATAAGAAACAACAAGAGTGCCGACAAAGATCAATGCGAATACCACCCTCCATTTCCTTGGTCCAAAAGCCATCCCCACAACCCCAGCCATTAAGAGCAATTCTAAAGGACTCAACATATCACTTAAAAAAAGACATCACAGATTATAAACTTTTTCAGATTGAATCAGAAAAAAAATAAAACCCTCTTTCTTGATTGTTGAAGAACTTGAAAAGATATTTATATCAACCCCCCGGCAGGTAAGACCATGAAGGCACTTTTTGTGGGCAGCACAAGACCAGAGATCATAAAGCTCTCCCCTATCATGCGGGAGTTTGACAGGGAGGGATTGGACTATGTATTCACAACCACAGGACAACATTATGACCACAACTTATTCTCCAATTTTATCACAGATTTGGAACTTAAAAAACCTGACTATGATATTAATATAGGCTCTGGAACCCAAGCCTATCAAACCTCCTCGCCTATGAAAGAACTTGAGGAGATCATGATTAAAGAAGAACCTGACGTTGTAATCGTCGAGGGAGACACCAACTCAGTCTTAAGCAGCGCCTTAACAGCTGTTAAACTTAAGATCCCAGTCGCCCATGTCGAGGCCGGGCTTAGAAGTTTTGACAGAACAATGCCCGAGGAGATAAACCGGATATTGGCAGATCACTGCTCAGAGATACTGTTCGCACCCACAGAGACCTCTGCCCTAAACCTGATTAACTCAGGCATCTTACCGGAGAAGATACACATTGTCGGAAACACCGTTGTTGACGCAACACGCCAGAACCTTGAGATCGCAAAAAAACGCTCAACGGTAACAGAGGGGCTAGACTCTGACTATCTTGTCTTAACACTTCACAGAGCAGAGAACGTAGATGATCAGGTTCGCCTAGGCAACATTATCAACGCACTGATAAGTATAGAAAACGAGATCGTGTTTCCCATCCATCCAAGGACAAAAAAGATGCTCAAGAAACACGGGTTATTTGAAAAACTGGATGAAAAAACAAGGATCATAGATCCTGTGGGATACCTTGACTTTCTGATGTTGATGAGCAACGCAAAAGCTATCTTGACCGACTCAGGAGGTCTCCAAGAAGAAGCAATCACCCTAAACATACCCTGCATAACACTGAGAATGAACACAGAACGGCCTGAGACCGTGGAAGCCGGAGGTAACATCTTGGCTGGAACAGACACAGAATCTATTCTCGCCAACGTAAACAATATCCTGACCAATCAAAAGGTCTATGAAAAGATGCAGAAAGCAAAGAATCCATTGGGGGATGGAACCACAGGGAAAAAGATAACCAAGATACTAAAAACCCTAGTAGAGAAAGACATGCTAAAGATAAAATCCTCTGACTTTACCCAAGGTTTCCGGAAGAGAGAGTTTCTAGAGGTGGACATAAAGATGAATGGGAAAAAAGTTGGAGAAATGAATTTCACAGTGATAAAGGTCATTGAGGACAAAAAAGAGAGATTTCCATCCAAGGACCTGGTCTTAAAAAAAGGCCAAATAATCGAAATTATAAAATAGGGCTACCATCTTAGATTCTTCCCCACATCAAGGACACCCTGAATCCAGTCAAGAAGCCTCTCATTTTTAAGTAGCTCCTTTACAAACTTACTTGGCCGATCAGTATCCTGATACTTGATCATCATCTCATTCACTCCCTCCTCCTTCGCAAGGATGAATAACTCATCAACCTGAGAGTCACTCATAGAGTCAAAGAAACGCCTGAGGAAAGCATGCGCCTCCAACTCAAGCCCAAGCTCCTTTTTCCAAGCATCTTCATATTCCCGCCTTAAGAGCTCCTCTGAAAAATCACCCTGCTCAAGAGCTTTAATACTCGCCTTTGCAGCAATCATCCCGCAAATACTGCCAGTTATAACACCCCCCCCTGTACTGGCCTTTATCTGACCTGCCGCATCTCCCACAATCATCAATCTCTCAGATACGGTATCCATTGGCGTGTCGACAGGGAAGCCTCCCATGTTAAATTCGACTATACCCCTGCTATCAATTTTTTTTGACGCAATAGGATGAGTTTCCATAAACCTCTTTAGATAATTACGTGGAGTCGTCTCAGGATCTCTTGCACCTATACCCACCTCATAGACGTCTCCTTTCGGTAGTATCCAAGCATAGAAGTTGGGCGCGTAATCCCTGCCAAAGTAAAGCTCAGCAATGTCCTCTTCAATATCTGCCTTTACAACCTCAACCTGTGCAGCTGCAACCACCTTAATAGGTGTTTTTAGCCCATTCCAACGCGCAATATTTGATCTAACTCCGTCAGCTCCTATGACAAGATGCGACTTCAGATTCAAATCCTTTCCCAAGGAGTTTACTTTGAGGATGCAACTCTCTTTGATCTTGACATCCATTACATGGGATTTAAGCTTTATCTCTGCACCAGCACGGATAGCCTCCTTGGCCAGGTACTTGTCGAACATCTTTCGCTCCACAACCCTCGCCCGGTCAACTCGTGAGTATGCCTCAAACTCCGTGCCGTTGGGAGAATAGAACCTGCCCCCCCGTATGGTATTGGCTATTATCTCGTCCGGAAGGTTCAAGCCCAGTTTCGCAAGTCCTGAGACGCTGAATAGGCCAGAACACTGGACCGGGTAGCCTATATCTTGATGCTCCTCAATAACACATACATTAAAACCCTCTTTTGCTATCTCTTTGGCGGTGATCAGCCCTACAGGTCCTCCACCTACAACGATGACATCATAATCCATAATAAACTCCGGATGTGGGTTAGTATAGAGAGATATTTAAAATTTTAGATCTCAATTGTCCTAAAATTTTTGGGTTGTTCCTCAGGGTCAGTTGATTGTTAAAAATCTTTATGGCCCAGTTAATAGAGAAAAGTCAAATTAAGCAGAGCACTAAAATGTCATTCTTTAAGAGTCCTTAAAGTCCTAGCGATATCCCAGATTTGAATGATGCCCCGATCTTTAATCTCATTAAAATCATTATCATTTGTAATAAGTACGGAATCAGTTTGTAGGCACGTCGCAGCATGTGCGATATCAACTAAGCTTTTAGTTGAAAAATAAGGCTTACATGCTTTGATATAGTTCTCTTTTACCGTAATAATCTCCATCTTACCTATAATCGAACTTAAGATCAAAAGGGCCGTTTCAGATTTGAAGAGAGTCCCATATCGTAATAATTCTTCTATCAAAAGATCATTGCCTACAAACTCTATTTCTTGGTCCTCAATAATCCTTAAAAGGAGCTTGAGTGTATCTCCACTCGGTTTCTTCACCGCCGATATGAAGACATTTGTGTCAATCAAAAGCCTCAGGGTACCTACTCCTTACCTTCTTATTTATGTCTTTTTTTACCCTGGCAACAATGGCATCAATGTCCACGTTCTTCATCTCTTCCTCCAACTTTGAAGCTATCTCGTTTAAGTCAAACTTTTGAAGCATTAATCTGCCTCCTTTACCCGGCGTTATCAAAAACTTGGTACCCTCAAAGATATCTAGCTCATCGCGCATGGCCTTGGGTATGACAAGCCTCCCCGTCTTATCGATAGTTACAACATCTGTCATCTACCTCACCTATAAAATTTCCCATTATTACCATTCAAAATATTTATGGGAAAAATACCAAAAAATAAATTAAGTCGAAGAATAAATAACTTTTAAAGAACCATCAAATCTCCAAGACATCTTCTACTATCTTTGTGGAAAAAATCAGGTCATCTATGGTCGCAAAAAAAGTGTTAATGCTTTCATGCTGCAGATATGTAACTACATCTCTGCCTTCATTTTTTGTATTTATCTCCAATTTCTTCGGTGCAATCTCATTGTCAAGCTGAAGAAGGGTGGCCACCATTTCAGCAGTATCATCATCTTCATAAACAAAAGTTATCTTAGCCTTCAAGATACACACCTTTTGGAATCAGCATTCATTTACAAATGTCGAAGATGATGCCTTGTTGTCTATTGACGGATTTTCAGTTTTTTCTACAGGCCCCTTATCGCCCTCCTGAGGTTCTTCCTCATTAGGCAGCTCCTCAACTGTCTCTTCCTCTTCAACCGCTACTCCCTCCAAACTCACTTCCTCAGCTAGCGGTTCTTCCTCTTCAACTACCTCCTCCACTACTGGCTCATATCTTAAAATGGCTATATTGTCCGAGAACATGTAACTCCCAATCTCGCCGTTTTCAAGTATATCAACAACATTCTTTATCTGAGCCTCTTCCTCTGAGAGAACAGTCAAAGCCTTCCTAAAGCTCTTGGTGCTCAGATGGATTAACACTGTGCCACTCTTGTCGAAAGTCCCAACCCCTGTAACTTCTATGCTCTCATTTGTAAGATAAACACCTTCCAAGCCCCTGTCGCCATCTTCAAAGTCATCAAAATAGCCAAGGTAGAGCATGTCTTTTCTCTTGTCTCGATCTGCTATTTCAGCATCTATTCCAAGGCGGGAGAATATGCTCCTTGCAGAAATGGCCTCATCTATCAAACTCTTGTTTGAATAGACTACGTCAAGCGGGGAGTCCAAGATATATGGGAAATCCTCAAGTGTGTGCTCTCTCTTAGATTCAAGCATGTAATTTGCGATGTTCATGATGAGCCGTTCATTGTCCAACGCCAGATTATACGGCTCAGTCATAAATGTCAAATCGCCTATAGCTAACACATTATCTTTGGCCATGGAGATCGCCGAATATCTGCCATCTCCCTCCATAGAAGACCTGGTCCCTTCTTTTGCATATGCTATACCCTTTTCTGAGCTTATGGAGGCGGATACGTAGAATATCACAGTCTCCAGATCCTCGGTTATGGGATTGGATGAGAAGTCGTCCAAGAAGACGTACCTGAAATTTCCCCCATGTTCCACTGTGTTGTAAAGGTAGTCGTTTTTAAAGACTATGCCAAGGTTAGAGGAGAGAGAATTGATCTCGTCCTCCCTTGCAGGGTCAGATATCATTATAAGTCTGCCTTTTTTCTCAAGAAACTTTTTTACCTGACTGTTCTCACCGGTCGTGTAAGCTTTGGTCGGAGATATCACGACAAACACATCAGCGTATTTCAACTTATTTTCAAGAGAATCGTCATCTTCTAAAAAGTCGATAGTCATTCCCATTTCGCTGAGCTTTGACCTCAGCGGATTGATCTCTTCGGATAAAAAATCATTATCATGGGCTCTGTCAAAAATCACATTACCCCTACCTCTAAATGTGGGAGCTAAAACCGCTCCTGTGTAATATGACTCCATAGTGATATCAGCTATCTCATGAGGCATAGCTTCTGTCGGCCTATAAACACCTTTGTAGTAATAGGCTGTGAACCCAACAAACGTCAAGAGTGCAATAACTATGATTATTAAGATCTTTTTCAACTTATCACCCGAAATTTCTGTAGATGAAATAATGGACTGGAACCGTGTTGGTCTCGGTTAAGACTGACTCATTTACCATAAAAACCGATTGCATGATTAATGAAATTCCCAGCTCGTCGTTAATATTCACAACCCGATAATTTCTAATCCCTGCCAGTTCAGCAGCCTTATCATATGCATCCTCATTGGAACCAATCTCATCAATAAGCCCGAGTTTAAGGGCATCCATACCGACAAATATCTCTGCCTGAGAAAGCTCAGACTTACTCATCTTCAGTCGATCGCCTCTTTGAGTCATCACCGCCCTTACAAAACTCTCCTTAATCTTCTCCCCCTGCCTAGCATACCCTTCTCGTGAAGATCCCATATTCTTGAAAGGACCTGTCGTTATAGTATCCTCATCCAGCCGCTCTGGTCTGGGAAGACTCGACCTCACTCCGACACTTCCAACAGTAGACCCCGGCTTTGAGATTATATGATCTGCGGCAACAGAGATATAATAAGCACCAGAGGCACCAATCTGATTTATCGATGCGACAACCGGTTTTTTGCTCCTTAATTTTAGCACGTTTAAATATATCTCCTCACTGACACTGGCCTCTCCGCCAGGACTGTTAATCTCCAAAACCACAGTCTTAATGTCCCTCTCCTCTCTAGCATATCTTAGCATATCATTTATCCTGTCTGCTGTCGCCTTCTCCATTATGGCCCCATTTATCTCGATTACACCAACCTTCGGAGTCGTGATTATTGTTGTAAAAAATATGTATCCAACCAACATCCCAACTAAGACTAAAAAAACAGGTGAAGTCCCTAATTCCTTTGTCTTTTCAAGAATTCCCATAGATTGTTCTATTTCATTATTATAATATAAAAAACTATATTTCGGCAATGCAAAATGAACAGGTTTATATATCATCCAAAAATTAAAACAAAACGGTGACTGATTTTGAAAAAAATGAGATGGATTTTTATCCTTATCATAGCTCTACTAATTGGCTTATTTTCA